>NZ_VKHP01000197.1 GCF_010811875.1 Bradyrhizobium uaiense | reverse complement strand
ACCCTCCCCCGCAAGGGGGGAGGGAGCCTGAGAGGCGTGCTCACCTTACGGCGTGTCACAACTGGCGCGGATACTTCGATTGGTGCAACGCTTCGATCGTCAGGGACGCACAAACGGATGGGCTCCCTCCCCCCTTGCGGGGGAGGGTTGGGGAGAGGGGTAAGCCACACACTCCGACCGATGACGTAACGGCCCCACACCAACACCGCCCGAGCACGCCCGGCACAAACCCGCTATTCTGCGGCCGCCGATTCTTCCCTCCGGGTGATGTCATGCTGCGGGTGTCCCGCGACCTTACGATCGACGAGAACGACATTGAGATCGTCTTTGTCCGCGCCTCCGGTCCGGGCGGACAGAACGTCAACAAGGTCTCGACCGCGGCGCAGCTTCGCTTCGACACCAACAAGATCGCGCTGCCGGCGGACGCTGTGCCGCGGCTGGCGCGCCTCGCCGGCAGCCGCATGACCAAGGACGGCGTGATCGTGATCCAGGCGTTTCGTTTCCGCACCCAGGAACGCAATCGCGCCGACGCGATCGAACGGCTGCTCGAGATGTTGAGGGAAGCGATGGTGCGGCCGACACCGCGGCGGCCGACCAAGCCGACGTTCGGCTCCAAGCAGCGCCGGCTCGAAGGCAAGAAGCGCCGCAGCGACGTCAAGGCGGGCCGCGGCACGCGCCGTTTCGACGACTAAAGCGCGATGAGATCAGGTTGAATCGTCATCGCGCTTTAGCCCCTTGTTTGAGCATGATCTTTTCGGAAAACCGCTTCGCACTTTTCCGGATCATGCTTGAAAGAACGCCGGACGCAGGCGCACGCGGCGCTGCATCCGGGATCCGATCATCGCGCGTCAGTACTTCTTGGTTGCGGGCGCCATCTCGGAACCACCTGATTTCGGTGACGTTGCGTGGCCGCTGCTGCTGCCGACCGTTCCCTTGCTGCCTGACTTGGCGCTGGTGCCGCTCTTCTGCGTCGGCGAAGTCGGCTGCGCGGCCATTTCCTCATCGCCGCTACCGGACATGCCGCCGCCCTGCTGCGTGGTCCCGGCGCCCGCTGCACCGCCGCGAAGCTGGGTATTCGGTGTGGCCGCGCCCTGTGCCAGGACGGGGCCGGCCATCGCGGCCGCGATGGCAAGGGCGAGCACGCTGGTTTTTGCAAACGTCATCCATTTCTCCTGGACTTTAATTGACGATGGAAGGAGCGGCGCAGGTCGTGCGCCGTTTGCAGCGCCGACCCTAAACCCCATCGTGCGAGACTGAATTTCCGCAAACGGCGCACACGCAATGCAAGCTGCGTCGTGTGGTGATCGTGCAGGGATTTCGCGGTCATTTTGCGAAATTGTCGTCCGCATATGCGGCAACCATCGGTTCCGCGCCAGATCACCGCCCATCTTTGTTCTGCTGTGAAACAGCCCGCTACTACCAACGGCTGATTTCAGGCCCCTACAGTCACGGCACAGAAGCGGTGATGTATATGACAAAGCTGCGCGCAGGGTGGACGGCAAGGTGGACGTTTGCGCTGGGATTTTGGGCGCTGGGATTTTGCAGCGCGATGTTTGCAGTGCAAATGGCCAGCGCGCAGATGCCCTTGCCTGCCGCCAAGCCGCCCGATGGGGCGACGCTGTTCAAGCAGCAATGCGCGACCTGCCACACCACCAACGCGACAGATCCGGTCCGACAGGGACCATCGCTTTACAAGATCGTCGGCCGCCATGCCGGCAAGGCTGACGGCTTCAAATATTCCGCTGCTTTCGCCAAGACCGATTTCGTCTGGGACGACGCCAGGCTGGATGCCTGGTTGACCAATCCGCAAGAGGTGATCCCCGGCGCCGTGATGGCCTATCGGCAGGCCAAGCCGGAAACCCGCGCCATGATCATCGCCTACCTGAAGGAGCTGAACTGAATGGCGAAACCCGTGCATTCGATGATCCGCGTGTTCGACGAGGCCAAGGCGCTCGACTTCTATCGTCGCGCGTTCGGCCTCGAGATCGCGGACAATCTGCGCTTTGCCGATTTCGTGCTGATCTATCTGCGCCATCCCTCCTCGCCCTTCGAGGTCGAGCTCACGGTCAATTTCGATCGCAAGGAGCCTTACACGCTCGGCGACGGCTATGGCCATCTCGCCGTCGTGGTCGACGACGTCGATGCCGAGCACGCTCGCTTCGAGAAGGAGAAACTGTCGCCCGGGCCGCTGCGCGACTTCAAACATGACGGCAAGACGTTGGCGCGCTTCTTCTTCGTCTCCGATCCCGACGGCTACAAGATCGAGGTGATCCAGCGCGGCGGGCGCTTCGGTTAATCCAATTACAAAAATGTCTATGGAGGAAACCAATGAGAGAAATCGATCGACGCAGCAAATATGACCGGCGTGTCTTTCTCAAAGGCGCGGCCGTCACCGCACCAGCAGTCGCGATCGCGACATCCACCGGGCTCGGCATCACCGATGCGTGGGCCGACGAGGCCGGCACGCTGACGCCGGCAACGATGAAGACGCTGTTGAAGATGGCGCGCGACATCTATCCGCACGATTTCCTCGGCGACAGCTACTACATATCAGCGGTCAAGCCGTGGGATGACAAGGCGGCCAAGGATCCGGCCGTCAAATCGCTGATCAATGACGGCGTCGCGCGGCTCGATCAGGAAGCCAACGAGCGCCACAAGATGCCCTATGCCCAGGTCGCCTGGGAAAACGATCGCGTCGCGCTGCTGCAACGGATCGAGGGGAGCGCGTTCTTCCAGAAGATCCGCGGCGATCTGATCGCCTCGCTCTACAACAACAAGGAGGTGTGGCCGAGGTTCGGCTACGAGGGCTCCTCCGCCGAGCATGGCGGCTACATCAAGCGCGGCTTCGCCGACATCGACTGGCTGCCCAAGGCTTGAAGCGGACAACGTCGGGAGGACACAATGGCAAAATTCGATCTGAATGACAGCGGCGTTGTCGTGATCGTCGGCTCCGGTGCCGGCGGCGGGACGCTCGGCAATGAACTGGCGCAGAAGGGCATCAAGGTCGTGATCCTGGAAGCCGGACCGCGCATCGAGAACCAGGACTTCATCAACGATGAATGGGACAGCTTCGGCCAGCTCGCCTGGTCGGACATGCGCACGACGTCCGGCAGCTGGCGCGTCCACAAGGACTTCCCCAATATTCCGGCCTGGATCGTGAAGGCGGTCGGCGGATCCACCGTGCACTGGGCCGGCGCCTCGCTCCGCTTCGATGAGCACGAGTTCAAGATCAAGTCGGCTTACGGCAACATCCCCGGCGCCAACCTGCTGGACTGGCCGATCACGCTCGCCGAGATGGAGCCCTATTACGCCAAGGCCGAGAACAAGATGGGCGTCACCCGCACCAACGGCATCCCCGGACTTCCCGGCAACAACAATTTCAAGGTGCTGGAAGCCGGCGCCAAAAAGCTCGGCTACAAGGAGGTGCACACCGGGCGGATGGCGATCAACAGCGAGCCGCGCGACGGCCGCGGCTCGTGCCAGCAGATCGGCTTCTGCTTCCAGGGCTGCAAGTCCGGCGCCAAATGGTCGACGCTCTACACCGAGATCCCGAAGGGCGAAGCCACCGGCAATCTCGAGGTGCGCCCCGGCAGCATGGTGATCAAGATCGAGCACGACCAATCCGGCAAGGTGACCGGCGTGGTCTACGCGGATGAGACCGGCGCGATGCAGCGCCAGAAGGCGCGCGTCGTCGCGGTCGCCGGCAACTCGATCGAGAGCCCGCGGCTGCTGCTCAACAGCGCCTCGAGCATGTTCCCGGATGGCCTTGCCAACTCATCCGGCCAGGTCGGTCGCAACTATTTGCGGCACATGACCGGCAGCGTGTATGCGACGTTCGAGAAATCGGTGCACATGTATCGCGGCACCACGATGGCCGGCATCATCCGCGACGAAGCGAAGAACGATCCGAAGCGCGGCTTCGTCGGCGGCTACGAGATGGAGACGCTGTCGCTCGGCCTGCCTTTCATGGCGGCATTCCTCAATCCCGGCGCCTGGGGCCGCAGCTTCACCAGCGCGATGGAAGGTTATCCGCGGATGGCCGGCATGTGGCTGGTCGGTGAGGACCTGCCGCAGGAGACCAACCGGATCACGCTGGACCCGAAAGAGAAGGACAAGTTCGGGATGCCGGTCGCCAGCGTGCATTTCGACGACCATCCGAACGACGTCGCGATGCGCGATCACGCCTACAAGCAGGGCGCCGCGGTGTATGAGGCGGTCGGCGCCACCGTGACCTATCCGACGCCGCCCTATCCCTCGACCCACAACATGGGCACCAACCGGATGAGCGAGAAGCCGCGCGACGGCGTGGTCAACAAGTTCGGCCAGAGCCACGACATCAAGAACCTGTTCGTCTCCGACGGCAGCCAATTCACGAGCGGAGCCGCCTGCAACCCGACACTGACCATCGTGTCGCTGGCGATCCGGCAGGCCGACACCATCGCAGGCGCGATGCAGCGCAAGGAGATCTAGCACACCGAAAGGCGAGCTTCGGCCCTGATCTCGATCAGAACCGAAGCCTGAGTTCCCTCGCAACTCAAACGGCCTTGTCCTACCCAGGACAAGGCCGTTGTTTTCTGCGCGATGAATCCGAAGACCTATTCGGCGGCGTCCAAAATGGGCTGGCCCTGGAATGCGGGCACCGCCGCAACGCTCTGCGAGCGATAGATCAGGCAGCAGCACCGCAGCAGCGATGCGAAATTATTGACCTCGCCATGATGGTCGAGCACTTCGCCATACAGCGTGGTAACGAACTTCGCGACGCTCATCCCCTCCTTGGCCGCGATCTCCTCCAGCGTGTCCCAGAACGACATTTCCAGCCGGATCGAGGTGCAATGACCACCGATCCGCAGCGACCGGGTCTGCGACTCATAATTGCGCTGCGGCTGGTGCGAGAACAAATGGCACATGGCTATCCTCCCGATCGGATTATAATTTTTCTAAACGATATACCCCCGCATGCGGCGTCACAATCGCCACGTAGGGCGTAGCGGGCGCACACGCGAAGGTGAGTATCTTCAAGGCGATAGGGCGGCTCCGTCCCCAGCTAAAGGCAGCTATTCGCGGACCGCCCCATGCATTTGGCCGACGAGCCGACTAGAATGGCGCCGACCCTCGAATCTCCGTCCGATCGCGCAATCCATGCCCGTCCGCCAGCTCCCCGAACAGCTCGTCAACCGCATCGCCGCCGGCGAAGTGGTCGAACGCCCTGCGAGCGTCGTCAAGGAACTGGTCGAGAACGCGATCGACGCCGGCGCGAGCCGGATCGACGTTTTCACCGATGGCGGCGGGCGGCGCCGGATCGGCATCACCGACGACGGCGGCGGCATGACACGATCAGACCTTGCGCTCGCGGTCGACCGCCACGCCACCTCCAAGCTCGACGATGAAGACCTGCTGCGCATCCGCACGCTCGGGTTCCGCGGCGAGGCGCTGCCGTCGATCGGCGCGGTCGCCAAGCTCGGCATCACCACGCGCCATGCCGGCGAGCCGCATGCTTGGTCGCTGTCGGTCGAGGGCGGCGAGAAGTCGGAGGTCATGCCGGCCGCGCTCGGCCAGGGCACCCGCGTCGAGGTCAACGAACTGTTCTACGCAACGCCGGCGCGGCTGAAATTCCTCAAGACCGACCGCACCGAGGCGGAAGCGATCCGCGAAGTGGTGCGCCGCCTCGGCATGGCGCGCCCCGACATCGCCTTCACGCTGGCGGGCGAAGAGCGCGCGCCGGTCACCTGGGCCGCAGCACTTCCCGGCGCGGCCGGACGGCTGACGCGGCTCGGCGACATCCTTGGCGCGGACTTTCGCGCCAGCGCGATCGAGGTGCGCGCCGAGCGCGAAGGCGTCGTGGTCGAGGGCTTTGCCGCCGCGCCGTCGTTGACCCGCGCCAATGCGCTCGGACAATATCTGTTCGTCAACGGCCGCCCGGTGCGCGACAAGCTGATCCTCGGCGCCGTGCGCGCGGCCTATTCCGATTATCTGCCGCGCGACCGCCATCCCGTGGTGGCGCTGTTCGTGACCTGCGACCCGCAAGAGGTCGATGCCAATGTGCATCCGGCCAAGACCGAGGTGCGCTTCCGCAATGCCGGCCTGGTGCGCGCGCTGATCGTGCACGCCCTGAAGGAGGGCCTTGCGCGCGAAGGCAGGCGCACCGCGGCCAACACCGCCGACGGCGCCGCGCTCTCGGCGTTCCGCCCGGCCTTCACGCCGCCGCGCCCGAGCAATTGGGACTGGCGCGGCTCGCCGTCCTATCCGGTCAATCCGACGCGTTCGTTCGATGGCGCGGCGGCGCCCGCCTTCGCCGAGCCCGGACAGGCCGCCTTCGACGTCGGCGCGCCGACCGCCGATGTGCGCTTCGAGACCGCACCCGCGCCCGACATGCTCGACCGGCCGCTGGGCGCCGCGCGCACCCAGATCCACGAGACCTACATCGTGTCGCAGACCCGCGACGGCCTCATCGTGGTCGACCAGCACGCGGCGCATGAGCGCATCGTCTATGAGAAGCTGAAGGCCTCGCTGACGAAGAACGGCGTGCAGCGGCAGATCCTGTTGATCCCCGAGATCGTCGAGCTCGATGAAGCGACCGTCGAGAAGCTGCTCGATCGCGCCGAGGAGCTGGCCTCGTTCGGGCTCGCGATCGAATCCTTCGGACCCGGCGCGGTCGCCGTGCGCGAGACGCCCTCGCTGCTCGGCAAGGCCAACGCGGCCGGTCTGTTACGCGAGCTCGCCGAGCACATGGCTGAATGGGACGAGGCGCTGCCGCTGGAGCGCCGGCTGATGCATGTCGCCGCCACCATGGCCTGCCACGGCTCGGTCCGCGCCGGGAGACGCCTCAAACCGGAAGAGATGAACGCGCTGCTGCGCGAGATGGAAGACACGCCGAACTCCGGCCAGTGCAACCACGGCCGGCCGACCTATGTCGAGTTGAAGCTATCCGATATCGAGAAGCTGTTCGGGCGGAGATAAGTCTGCATACTCAGCTGTCGTCGCCCGGCTCGACCGGGCGATCCAGTACGCCGCGGCTGTTGTGATCAGTCGAGAGGCCTCGGCGTACTGGATCACCCGCATGCGCGGGTGATGACAGCATAACAAGCGACAACGCTACGCCCTCCGAAGCTGCTTTCGCAGGGACGACAGATCAGAGCATCCTACGAATTCTTGCCGGTGAACACCTCAAGCGCCGTGCGCAACTGCGCGATCCAATCATCGCCGTGCTCGAACCCGCCTGCCGCGATCCGCTTGCAAACCTGATCAAGATCTTCACCACTGGCCTGATCCCCGGCCAATTGCCGCGCGATCGCGACATAGCCGTCCGTCAGCAGCACCAGGCCGGGGGCGCTCGCGTCGACATAGTTCTGACGCGCACCACGAAAGATATCGATCGCCTCGAGATGTCGACCTAGCGCCAGATCGAAGGCACCCACCAGCCAGGCGCCCGTTCCCAGCCGCAATGGTCCGAACCCCAGCTCCTGCACGAGTTCGAGTGAACGCTCTGCGAGGTCGCGCGCCGCCAGCAGAATATCTGACTTGATCGGCTTGTCCGAAACGCTCCAGCCCGGCCAGCAATCGGCCGCGGCATTGAACGTCATCCGCTGAACCATCTGGAGCGCTTCGTGCGCGTCGCCATCCAGCGCGCCGCGACGGCGCTCGATCTGATCGGCAGCATCGCGCGCAGCCGCAAGCAGCGCCGCGTCATCGCGCCCGCCGCGCAGGTCCTTGACACGCTTCTCAAGCTGACCCGCGAGCTCGGCAAGAGTATCGGCCATGGTTCGCCCCCGAAACGCGACGATGAATCGGTCGTATGGTGGATTAGCCGAACGTGTCTGCGCGTCGCGCGCCCCGATCACAGGCTCCGTCCGTCGCCCAGCATAAGGTAGGCGAACGCCGGTCCGCCCTACACTTTTCCGCGAAGGAACACGAATTCCGTATCGTCATACGCCCGTCGCTCGAGTTCCTCGAAGCCTTCGGACGCCACGAACGAAGCGGCCTTTGCCTCTTCCACCACGAGCAACGCGCCCGGCGTCAGCCAGCCGCCGTCGCGCAGCGAGGCGAGTGCCTTCTCGGCAAGTCCCTTGCCATAGGGCGGATCGAGAAACACCAACGAGAACGGCTCGACCGGATGCGCCGGTCCGAGATCGGTGGCATCGCGGCGATAGACCTTGGTGGTCCCGCCGAGGCCGAGCGATTCGACATTGTTGCGCAGCAGCGCCCTCGCCTCGGCGCCGTTGTCGACGAACAGCGTGAATTTCGCGCCGCGCGAGGCGGCCTCGATACCGAGCGCGCCGGTGCCGGCAAAAAGATCGAGCACGCGGGCGTCCTCGATCGGATTGTCGTAGGCGTGGATCAGGATGTTGAACACGGACTCGCGCAGGCGGTCCGCGGTCGGACGGATCTCGCGGCCCGAGGGCGAAGCGAGATTGCGGCCCTTCAGCCTGCCCCCGACGACACGCATCGACCGTTACTCGTCCTGCGGCTTGAGATCGCGCTTGCCGTGATAGCCGCGCTTGGGGCGGCGCGGCGGGCCGTAGCCATTGGCCTCGTCCTCGTTGCGGGCGCGGGCTTCCTCGCTGCCGGTACGCTGCACCAGCACGCGGCGGCCCTTGCGATCGTTGATCACCGCCCGCTTTGCGGCCGGCTTTCTGGGCGGCGCGTCGCCATCGTCACGCTGCTCAGGCCGTGTGAAGTCCGCGCCTGCGATCTTGGCGACCTTCTCGCCGAGCTGCTCGCGCAGCACCCGCGTCTTGACCTCCTCGACCTTGCCCTCCTCGAGCTCGCCGAGCTGGAACGGGCCGTAGGAGATCCGGATCAGCCGGTTCACCTCGAGCCCAAGATGCGCCATCACGTTGCGCACCTCGCGGTTCTTGCCCTCGCGGATCGCGAACACCACCCAGACGTTGGAGCTCTGGTCGCGCTCCAGTGTCGCCTCGATCGGCCCGTACTTGACGCCGTCGACCTCGACGCCGTCCTTGAGCTGGTCGAGCTGAGCCTGCGTGACCTCGCCATGCGCGCGCACGCGGTAGCGACGCAGCCATCCGGTGTCGGGATGCTCCAGCGTCCGCGCCAGCCCGCCGTCATTGGTCAGCAGCAACAGGCCTTCGGTGTTGAAATCGAGCCGGCCGATCGAGATCAGCCGCGGCAGGCCCTCGGGCAGATTGTCGAACACGGTCGGCCGCCCCTCGGGATCGGCATGCGTCGTCATCAGCCCGCGCGGCTTGTGATACATGAACAGCCGGGTCCGCTCGCGCGGCGGCAACGGCTTGCCGTCGACCGCCACGACATCATTGTCGGTGATATCGAGCGCCGGCGAGTTGATCACGCGTCCGTTGACGGTGACGCGCCCCTGCGTGACGATCTCCTCGGCATCGCGGCGCGAGGCGAGACCGGCGCGCGCCAGCACCTTGGCGATCCGCTCACCTGACTTCTTCGGCTTCGGCTCGGGACGCTCGCGGCGATCGTCGGTGGAGCGCTCGCGATAGGCGCCGCGGCCCCCGAAGGCCGGGCGCTTCGCAAACACCTTGCTGTCGTCCTCATTGTCGCGGCGCGGCCGATCGCCGAAACGACCCTCGCTGCGCGGATGCTCCTGCCAGTCGGTGCGGCCTTCGGGGCGCTCGCGACGACGGCTCTCGCGGCCGCCATCTTCCTCATTGCGATCCCAGCGCGGTCGGCTGAACTTCGGACGATCGCCCTGCTCACGATCGTCGCGGGACCGGGGGAACCGCGGACGTTCGTCGCCGCCGCGGTCATCGCGCGACCTGTCGTAACGCGGCTTGTCGAAATTGCGCGGACCGTCGCGGAACGGACGCGAACCGCGCTCCGGACGATCGGAGCCGCCCTCGCGCTTCTGCCACGGCTTGGATTCGCCGCGCGGCGGACGATCGCCAAAGTCCTTGCGCGGGCCGCGGTCGCCATCGCGCTTGAACTTGCTGTCGCCGCCGAATTTCCGCGCGGGCCGATCGCCGTCGCGCGAAGGGCGGTCGCCGAACGATCGCTCACCACGCGGTGTATAGGGACGCTTCTCGCCATCACGCTCGCGCGGCGCGTAGGGTTTCCGATCGCCGAACTTGCGGTCGGACGACCGACCGGCCGGGCGGGCGTCGTCGCGATCGCGGCGCGGCCCGCGGTCATCGCGACTAAAGTTCGGGCGGTCACCGCGCGGCTTGAACGAACGCTTTTCGCCATCGCCGTCACGGTCAAATCTCGGCCGGTCGCCGCGCGGCTTGAAGGTGCGCTTCTCGCCATCGCCGTCGCGTGGCGGACGGTCACGTAACGGTCGATCTCCGCGGGGACGGTCGCCGTCGCGGCTGAACCTGGGCTTGTCGCCGAAATCGCGGCGCGGCGGGCGGTCTTCGCGATCACCGCGATACGGACGCTTCTCGCCATCGCCCTTGCCGGCAAAGTCCTTGCCGCCGAAACCGCGCTTGGCGAACTTCTTGTCCGGTCCGCGAGCTGCGCCGGAGCGGCCCTTGCCGCCGCCGGCCCGACCCTGGCCACCGCCGGGCCGCCGGCCGCGGGAATCGTTGTGTTTGTCGCTATCGCGGGGCATGAATGTTCTCGCCTGGGCGTTCAATTGGGGTGCAAGGGCCAACCGGTCGTACGCGCCCTCTTGGCAGCGCGCTTGACGCAAAACCGGCATCCACTTTTGCTGAAGGCGAAGCTACTAGCAGGTTTCTTCCGATGATACGAGGCATGACAGCCCCTTCTTTCATGGATTTGGCGCTGAAAACCGCCGAAAATGCCGGAAAAGCTGGCGAAGTTCCGATCGGATGCGTCATTGTGCGGGGCTACGAGGTGATCGCCACCGCCGGCAACCGCACCCTGACCGACCGCGACCCCACTGCGCACGCCGAAATCCTGGCGATCCGGCAGGCCGCAGAGGCCATCGGTACCGAACGGCTGGTCGATTGCGACCTCTACGTCACGCTGGAGCCCTGCACCATGTGCGCCGGCGCGATTTCCTTTGCCCGCATCCGCCGGCTGTATTACGGCGCCGCCGACCCCAAGGGCGGCGCGGTCGAGTCCGGCGTGCGGTTCTTCGCACAGCCGACCTGTCACCACGTGCCGGAGATCTACGGCGCGGTGGGGGAGAGCGAGGCGGCGCGCCTGTTGCGGGAGTTCTTCAGAGAACGGCGCTGACGAATCCGTAGCCCGGATGAAGCGCCGCGCAATCCGGGATCAAGCATCCGTGGAAACCTCCCCGGATTTCGCTTCGCTGCATCCGGGCTACACACCTCTCAGCATGTAAGATGCTAATCCGTCATCCCCGCGCAAAGGCTCCGCCTTTGCGCGGGGATGACGGGGCTGGGTTCAGCTACCCCGCCAGGAAAAACTCCCGCAGCAGCTTCGCCGTCGCATCCGGAGCCTCCTCGGGCAGGAAATGCCCCGACGGCACCGGCGCGCCGCTGACATTGGTGGCCCAATTCTTCCAGGTGTCGAGCGGAGTCGTTGCGGCGCTGGCAACGCCGGCATCGCCCCACAGCGCCAGCATCGGGATCGTGATCTTCTTGCCGGCGTCGACATCGGCCTTGTCGATCTCATAATCGGCATAGGCGCCGGCGCGGTAGTCCTCGCACATCGCGTGGATGCGTGCGGGATCGCGGAACGGCGCCAGGTAATGCGCGAGCGCGCGCGGATCGATCGCCTCCAGCGTCTTGGTCCGGGTCTGGCTCGCCATCTTCTCCTTGAGGAAGAATTCGCCATTATTGGAGATCAGCGTCTCCGGCAGCGGATAGGGCTGCGCCAGGAAGGCCCAGTGGTAGATCTTCAGCGCCGAGAGCCGATTGAGCTTCTGCCAGTAGTCATAAGTCGGCGCGATATCGAGCACCGCGAGCCTCGACAGCCGGCCGGGATGATCGAGCGCGAGCCGATACGACACCCGGCCGCCGCGATCGTGACCGGCGAGCGCGAAATGCACATGGCCGAGCTGCTCCATCGCCTCGACCATGGTCTTCGCCCAGGCTCGCTTGGTGTAGGGCGTATGGTCCTTGTCGCTGTCGGGCATGTCGGACCAGCCGTAGCCCGGCAGGTCGGCGATGATCAGCGTGAACTTGTCGTCGAGTTTCGGCGCAACCGTATGCCACATCACATGCGTCGACGAGAAGCCGTGCAGCAGCAGCAAGGGCGGGCCCTTGCCGCCGACGCGGGCGAAGATGCGGCCCTGCGAGGTGTTGATCCATTTGGATTCATAGCCGGGAAAAAGGTCAGCGAGATCAGGCATCGAAGGCTCCTCCCGGTCGCGTGCGCCGTGCTTCAAACTTTGTTCGGCGTTGCCGCTGGGCTGGTTTATGCCATCCTGAGGTCCTGCCAACAACAACACGAAACGAGGAAGTGCCATGTCGATCGATTTCGAGATTCCTGCCGAGGCCAAGGCGATCCGCGAGAAGGTGCGCAAGTTCGTGCACGACGAGTGCATTCCGGCGGAAAAGGAACTCGACACCAAGCCGCTTGCCGAGGTGCTGGCACCGCTGCGGAAGAAGGCCCGCGCGCAGGGCCTGTGGTGTCCCTTCGTGCCGAAGGAGTATGGCGGTATGGGCCTCGGCCCGCTCGCCAATGCGCTGGTGCAGATGGAGCTCGGCGAGAGCATGCTCGGCGCGCTGTCGATGAACACGCAGGGGCCGGACGACGCCTCGATGATGACGATCCTGGCGCACGGCACCGAGTACCAGAAGGAGAAATTCCTCAAGCCCCTGCTGAACGGCGAGAAGCGGATCTGCTTCTCGATGACGGAGAAGGCCGCCGGCGCCGACGCCACCGGCATGCAGACCACGGCGGTGAAGGACGGCAACGAGAACTACATCCTCAACGGCGAGAAATGGTTCTCCTCGTCGGCGAGCGTCGCCGACATGGCACTGGTCATGGCGAAGACCGATCCGAACGCCCCGCGCCACAAGCAATACTCGACCTTCATCGTCGAGCTGCCCAACCCCGGCTACCGCATCAAGCGCAACGTCGCCAACATGGCGATCGAAGGCCCGCATGACGACGTGATCCACGGCGGCCACTCCGAGATCGAGATCAAGGATCTGAAGGTGCCCGCCGACAATCTGCTCGGCGGCGAGGGCAACGGCTTCAACATGGGCCAGCATCGCCTCGCCTACGGCCGGCTGCGCCACGGCATGCACAACGTCGCCAAGGCGCAGCGCGCGCTCGACATGGCGGCAGCCCACGTCACCAAGCGCTCGACCTTCGGCCAGTTGCTGGCCGACCGGCAAGCGGTGCAGTTCATGCTCGCCGACTGCGCCAGCGAGCTCTATATCGGCCGGCTGATGCTGCTGCACATCGCCTACAAGGCGGAGAAGGGCCTCGACATCCGCCAGGAGAACTCGATCGCCAAGATCTTCCACGCCCACATGGTGCACAAGGTGATCGACACCGCGATCCAGCTCCACGGCGCGCTCGGCTTCAGCCAGGATACGCCGCTGGCGAAATGGTACACCCAGGTGCGCTCGCAGCGGCTGGTCGACGGCCCGGATGAAGTGCACAAGTGGAAGATCGGCAAGAACGTCATCAAGGCGTTCCGCGAGCACGGCACCACGGCGAGCGCGGCGGGCGGGGATTTGCTGTAGCTAATCGTCATTGCGAGCGAAGCGAAGCAATCCACTTCTCCGAACGGGGATAGATGGATTGCTTCGTCGCGGAGCTTGTCATCGGGCGCGCGTTCGCGCGACCCGTTGGCTCCTCGCAATGACGGTGGAAAGAGCTATCCCTTCGCCTGCTCCGCCTCCACCGCCTGCCAGGCGATGTCGCGGCGGCAGAAGCCGTCGGGCCATTTGATGCGATCGACCGCCTGATAGGCGCGGTCGCGCGCTTCGGTAACCGTCTTGCCCATTGCGCAGACGTTCAGCACGCGACCTCCGTTGGCAAGGATTGCGCCATCCTTCGCCACCGTGCCGGCGTGGAAGATCTCGACGCCCTCGACCTTGGCGGCATCATCGAGGCCGTCGATCCGCGTCCCCTTGATGTAGTCGCCGGGATAGCCCTTGGCCGCCATCACCACGGTCAGCGCCGGGTCCGGATACCAGCGGAGATCAAAGTTCTTCAACTGCCCGTCGATCGAGGCGAGCAGCGCCGGCACGATGTCCGACATCATCCGCAGCATCATCACCTGGCACTCGGGATCGCCGAAGCGGACATTGTATTCGAACAGCTTTGGGCCCTGCGCGGTCAGCATCACACCGGCATAGAGCACGCCCTTGAACGGCGTGCCGCGGCTCTTCATTCCGGCCACCGTCGGCAGGATGATCCGCGCCATGATCTGGTCGTGGATTTCAGGCGTCACGAACGGCGTCGGCGAATAGGCGCCCATGCCGCCGGTGTTCGGCCCCTTGTCGTGATCGAACACCCGCTTGTGGTCCTGCGCGGTAGCCAGCGGGATCGCAGTCTCGCCGTCGCAGAGCGCGAAGAAGCTGATCTCGCGGCCCGAGAGGAATTCCTCGATCACGACCTCGGCGCCGGCCGAGCCGAAGGCGCCCTCGAACATCATCGCGATCGCGGCTTCAGCCTCAGGCAGCGTCTGCGCCACCACGACGCCCTTGCCGGCGGCAAGCCCGTCAGCCTTGACCACGATCGGCGCGCCCTGGGCGCGGACGTAGGCGGTCGCGTCCTTTGCATTGTCGAAGCGGCGATAGGCGCCGGTCGGAATGTCGAACTCGCTGCAGAGGTCCTTCGTGAAGCCCTTCGAACCCTCGAGCTGCGCAGCCTGCTTGCTCGGCCCGAACGCCTTGATGCCGACAGCGTCGAGGTCATCGACGATCCCGGCGGCCAGCGGCGTCTCCGGGCCGACCACCACCAGATCGACCGCGTTGCGCCGGCAGAACTCGACCACCGCGGCATGGTCGGCGACAGCGAGCCCGATGCATTCGGCCTCGCGCGCGATCCCGGCGTTGCCCGGCGCGCACCAGAGTTTCGTCACCAGCGGGGACGCGGCGATCTTCCAAGCCAGCGCATGTTCGCGGCCGCCGGAACCGAGCAGGAGGATGTTCATCAGATACAGGCTCAAAAGGGTGCAAGAGCTGTGTCGGTCGCACGAATCCCCGCCGGCCTGCAAGGGGCGATGGGGCCGATTCCCCCGTCATTCCGGCTCACGGCTGCTTGCCGGCGATGATCTGCTGCAGCGTCGCGACATGGCGAGCGAAGGCGCCTCGGCCGGCCGCGGTGGCGGTCACCGTGGTCTGCGGCTTCTTGCCGACGAAGGCCTTGTCGACCGCGACATAGCCGGCCTTTGCCAAAGTCTCGATATGGGCGCCGAGATTGCCGTCGGTGGCGCCCGTCAGCTTCTTCAGCCGCGCGAATTCGAGGCCGGTCGAAACCGGCAGCGCGTTGAGCGCCGCCATGATCCGCAGCCGCAGCGGCTGGTGAATGATCTCGTCGAGTTCCGCCATCGCGTCAGATCCGGCGCATCCAGAGGCCGCCCACGACCAGGCCGCCGCCATGCACCACCGCCATCCACAGCAGCAGTGCCGGACCGGCGTAGAAATAGCCGATCACGATCAGCGCGCTGGTGCCGAGCGCGATCACGATGAAGGCATAGCCGAACCACAGGCCGGCAAGCGCGTAGAACAGCATCGTGAAGATCGGCCAGAACACGAGCATCTGGCGCGGTCCGAAATGGCCCAGCACCACCGAGCAGAAAATGCCGAATGCGATGAACAGCACGAACGCCATCAGCAATCGGATGGCGAAGGCGCCCGCCCCCGGACCGACACCGCTGAACGCAGCAATTCCAATAGAGCCTGCGATTCCGACGAGATCGGTCACGATCCAGATCGCATAACCCAGAGGGGGCCATGTGTAGTTGGCGATGTAGCCCAGGAAGACCAACAAGCCCCACATGATGATGATGAGACTGGCGGTCTGATAGATCCGCGACTGGCGGACGCGCCGGACGACGTCGTTGATGTCATCCAGCGCCGCACTGGCCTGCTGGCTGTCGATCATATCGATGCCCCACCCTGCTCGGCCAGCTTGGCGGACACCGGCGGCGGCTCCGCCGGCGGGCGATATCGCCCGATCAAGACGTATGCAATCGTCATGGTTGCGATCGAGAGCGCCAATGCCACGAGCCCAATTTGCCCACGCGTCATCGGCGGCAGCAGACGCACCACGATTTCCGTTGCCGCCGCCGACGTCAGCGACGCGTAGGACCAGGAGATGAAATAGTAGTGCTTCAGCCGCCAGTTCACTGGCCGCGGGCTACGCAGCAGCGGAACAATCGCCGCCACGATGCAGGCGAAGTTCACGATCGCGCCGACATGGAACAGGTTGAGAGCGCCGGTGAACCGGTAGACCAGCATCGCGGTCCCGTCAGCGACCAGCATGGCATAGACGTAGAAATAGCCGCGCGCCCGATGACCCGCGCCGCGCTTTGGGCGCAGGAACTGGATCAGCCCGACACCGATGCACAGGACAGCCACGACGGCGTGGACCGCCCCTGCCGCGGAATGGACCAAACTTGCCAACGTCACCTGCGGGATCATCGGTCAGCCCCTCCAACCAGGTCGCCATCACCACGATACAGAGAACTCTATATCACAGAGTATATGGACAAACAACCCCGCGCATTGGCGATGGCGGGCAAAAGTCCCTACGTTGCGCTGAAGCTCACAAACAGCCGAATCACCTGCAAATGACTGCTGCCGCGCCTAGCCTCGTCAACGCGCCTGAATTCACCGTCTCGGAACTCTCGTCCGCCCTGAAGCGGACGGTGGAGGACCGGTTCGGCCATGTCCGCGTCCGCGGCGAGATCTCCGGCTTTCGCGGCCCACACTCCTCCGGCCACTGCTATTTCGCGCTGAAGGACGAGAGCGCCAAGATCGAGGCGGTGATCTGGAAATTCGCCCATGCCCGGATGCGCTTCAAGCCGCAGGAGGGCCTCGAGGTCATCGCCACCGGCAAGCTGACCACCTATCCGAACTCGTCCAAATACCAGATCGTCATCGATTCGCTGGAGCCGGCCGGCGTCGGCGCGCTGATGGCGCTGATGGAGGAGCGCAAGAAGAAGCTCGCGGCCGAGGGCCTGTTCGACGAGGCCCGCAAGCAGTTGCTGCCCTGGCTGCCCGAGGTGATCGGCGTCGTGACGTCGCCGACCGGGGCGGTGATCCGCGACATCCTGCATCGGCTGGAGGACCGCTTCCCCCGCCGCGTGCTGGTCTGGCCGGTCAAGGTGCAGGGCGAAGGCTCGGCCGAGCAGGTCGCGGCCGCGATCCGCGGCTTCAACGCGCTGCCGGAGGGCGGCCGGATTCCGCGGCCGGATCTCTTGATCGTCGCGCGCGGCGGCGGCTCGCTGGAGGACCTGTGGTCCTTCAACGAGGAGATCGTGGTCCGCGCCGCATCCGAGAGCCATATCCCGCTGATCTCGGCGGTCGGCCACGAGACCGACATCACCCTGATCGACTTCGTCGCCGACAAGCGCGCGCCGACGCCGACTGCCGCTGCCGAAATGGCGGTGCCGGTGCGGAGCGAGCTGTTCGTCGAAGTCCAGGGGCTCGCCCGCCGCACCATGGTGTGCTGGCAGCGTGCCCAGGAGGCCCGCCGCACCGAGCTGCGCGCCGCGGCGCGCGCGCTGCCGGCGGCGAACGAATTGCTGGCGATCCCGCGGCAGCGGCTCGACCATCTTGCAGCAGGGCTGCCGCGCGGGTTGAAGGCCAATTCGCACGCCCATTTCCGCCGCTTCGCCGCGAGCAGTTCGCGCCTCACCATCGGCGTGCTGCGCGGCCAGGTCGCGCACGCAAGGCAGCGGCTGACCGCATCCGGCGAGCGCATCACGCTGTCGGCGCGCGCACTACTGCATCGCCGCCGTGAGCGGTTCAGCGGGCTCGAGATCCGCCTCAAGGCCTCCAAGCTTGCCAACGCCAAGGCGCAGCGCAATGCGATCGCTCGTGATCTGGAGCGCACCCACCGCCTCGCCGAGCGCGCCCGCCGCGCGCTGCTGACGACACTGCAGCGGCTCGAGGCGCGTGTCGCCCATCGCAGCCAGCTGCTGTCGGCGCTGTCCTATCGCGGCGTGCTGGCGCGCGGCTTTGCGCTGGTGCGCGACGAGCACGGACATGCACTGCATTCCGCCGCCGCAGTCGGCCCGAACGCGAGCCTGTCGATCGAGTTCGCCGACGGCCGCGTCGCTGCCACCACGAATGCCGATCAGCCCGCGGCGACGGCGACGCCCGAGAGCCAGCCGAAAGCTCAGCGCGAGGCAAAGCCGGCGGCGCCGAAGCGCGTTACCAAGCCGATCGATCAGGGCAGCTTGTTCTGATTTTCTTTGGAGCATGATCTCCGCGCAAACGCTTCGCGTTTCTCGCGGGGAAAACCGCTGCGCACTTTTCCGGATCATGCTCTAGGTGGTGTGGACTCTAAGGATTCCCTTTTAGGAGCAAATCAGATTCAAGGCTGCTTTTGGGGAGGCCGTCTTGGGTGTGATGGACCGTTTGGTATTGAGCGACGCGGCGTGGAAGCGGATGGCGC
>NZ_VKHP01000196.1 GCF_010811875.1 Bradyrhizobium uaiense | reverse complement strand
GTCCAAGAGAGGGTCCAGGGGGAAATCCATGACTGTTTGGTGATCGGGCCGCAGAGGGGGTTCAACTGGTGGGAAAATGATGGTAAGACGCCGCTGCACACAACTTCTGCCCACTTTTGTCCCACTCGCCGCTGCCCGCTACAGGCACCATGAAGAACGACGAAATCCTCAGCCAGATCACGGATTTCTGCCGCCGTTCCGACATGGCGGAGACGACGTTCGGCCGCCGTGCCGTCAACGACGGCAAGCTGGTGCACCGGCTGCGCGAAGGCAAGCGCATCACCATCGACACCCTCGATCGTATCAACGGCTTCATCGCGACCTCGACGCCTGGTGGCGTGGCGCCGCCCCGCGGCCTCGTGGTTCCGCCGGAAAAGCGCGATCCGAGGGGTAATTTCCGCTTTTTCGAGAATCGCCAGCGCTATCTGCTGTTCGTGCACACCTGCAGCGAGAAGCGGGTGATTGCCGACCGGGTGGCGCTGGAACTGGCCGCCATCCACCCGCGGCCGCCGGCGTTGCGGGTGTTCGATGCCGGGATGGGCGACGGCACCGTGCTGGCGCGCGTCCTGCGCGCCATGCATGGCCGCTTCCCACATATGCCGTTCTACGTCGCCGGCAAGGAACTGAGCCTGGAGGACGTCCGCCTCACCCTCGACAAGGTCCCCGACCGCCTGTTCGAGCACCCGGCCAGCGTCTTCGTGTTCACCAACATGTATTACGCCGAGGCGCCCTGGCTGACGCCGAAGAACTCCGCGGCGGCTGCCAGCATGATCTGGCATGAAGTGGCGCTGCGTGGAGCCTCCTCGGGTGACTTCGAGGCCCAGATCGCCGAGCTCGGCCCGTTCCTGGAACAGAACTGGCGGGCCAATCTCAGCCCGGGAAACGCGATGCCGATCTATGAGCGGCCGGTGGCGCTGGTGCTGTATCGGGACGATCATCGCTTCCTGCTCGATTCCATCATTCCCCGGGCCGGCCGGACCGAAGCCAATTTCGATCTCGTGATCGCCTCGCAGCCTTACCGCGCCAAATCCTCGGTGAACTTCCGCGCCAAGCGGATCATCGCGCCGCTCGCCCGGGCGCTGCGCGGCGGAGGGCGGTTGATAGGAATCCACTCCCACGGAAGCGATCCCGGGCTTGAAATGATTCAAGCCGTCTGGCCCGGAGAAAATCCTTTCGCCGTCAGCCGTCATGAGATACTGCGCGCGGTGAAATACGAGTTGGGGTCGGCCGGGCGCGAGTTGAACTTCAACGCCTACGCCGATAACCGCTCGATCTTCCGATATGATATGGAAGCGCTGCCCAATGAGGTGACCGGTGCGATCGGAACCTCGACGGCCTTTGCAGCGTGGAATGCCGCGGTGTATGTCGCGCAGATCGAAGATGAGCGGTTGATCGAAACGACCGAAAACGGACGAGCTCTCGAGGCCACGCGCGAAGTTCTCCGCAAACACAACGGGCTGTGGTTCTACGACGAATCCTACGTCATCTCGCGGCGACGAGACTGACATTCCGGGGACATATTCACCAACCAACGTCGGACTTCGACGAAACAAGGGGTTTGCTTGATGCGCGCGTCTTATCTCTTCACCAGCGAGTCGGTCTCGGAAGGCCATCCGGACAAGGTCTGCGATCGTATCTCGGATGAGATCGTCGATCTGTTCTACCGCGAGGGACCGAAAGCGGGCATCGACCCGTGGCAGATCCGTGCGGCGTGCGAAACGCTCGCGACCACCAACAAGGTGGTGATCGCCGGCGAAACCCGCGGGCCGGCCTCCGTCACCAACGAGCAGATCGAGAGCGTGGTTCGCGGTGCGATCAAGGACATCGGTTACGAGCAGGACGGCTTCCACTGGAAGACCTGCGACATCGAGATCCTGCTGCATCCGCAGTCGGCCGACATCGCGCAGGGCGTCGATGCGCTGCAGCCGGGCGAGGTCAAGGAAGAGGGTGCCGGCGACCAGGGCATCATGTTCGGTTACGCCACCAACGAGACGCCGGACCTGATGCCGGCGCCGATCTTCTACGCCCACAAGATCCTGCGGCTGATCTCCGAGGCGCGCCACTCCGGCAAGGAGAAGGTGCTCGGTCCGGACTCCAAGAGCCAGGTCACCGTGCAGTACGAGAACGGCAAGCCGGTCGGCGTCCGCGAGATCGTGGTTTCGCATCAGCACCTGGTCGAGGACCTCACCTCGAGCCAGATCCGCGACATCGTCGAGCCCTATGTCCGCGAGGCGCTGCCGAAGGAATGGATCAACGGCAAGACGATCTGGCACATCAATCCGACCGGCAAGTTCTTCATCGGCGGTCCCGATGGTGACTCCGGCCTGACCGGCCGCAAGATCATCGTCGACACCTACGGTGGTGCGGCTCCGCATGGCGGCGGCGCATTCTCCGGCAAGGATCCGACCAAGGTCGACCGCTCGGCGGCCTATGCCGCGCGCTACGTCGCCAAGAACATCGTCGCGGCCGGTCTCGCCGATCGCTGCACACTGCAGCTCGCCTACGCGATCGGCGTGGCGCGTCCGCTGTCGATCTATATCGACACCCACGGCACCGGTAAGGTGTCGGAGGATCAGCTCGAGAAGGCAGCAGCCAAGGCGATGGATCTGACGCCGCGCGGCATCCGCACCCATCTCGATCTCAACCGCCCGATCTACGCGCGCACCTCGGCCTACGGTCATTTCGGCCGCACGCCCGACAATGAGGGCGGCTTCTCCTGGGAGAAGACCGATCTCGTCGAGCAGCTCAAGCGCGCGCTCTGACACTTGCGTCATTCCGGGGCGCTCGCGCGAGCGAGCGAACCCGGAATCCTCTTCCATAAATTCCAGATTCCGAGTTCGCCTCTTCGAGGCGCCCGGAATGACCAGTTCAACAACAGGACGCTCAAATGAACGCCCCCACGAAGCCCGGCTTCACCGACTACATCGTCAAGGACATTGCGCTCGCCGATTTCGGCCGCAAGGAAATCTCGCTCGCCGAGACCGAGATGCCGGGCCTGATGGCCACCCGTGAGGAGTATGGCCCCAAGCAGCCGTTGAAGGGTGCACGCATCGCGGGCTCCCTGCACATGACGATCCAGACCGCGGTCCTGATCGAGACGCTGGCTGCGCTCGGCGCCGACATCCGCTGGGTCTCCTGCAACATCTATTCGACCCAGGATCACGCTGCTGCTGCGATCGCCGCTGCCGGCATTCCGGTGTTCGCGATCAAGGGCGAGACGCTGACCGAGTACTGGGACTACACCGCCAAGCTGTTCGACTGGCATGGCGGCGGCACGCCGAACATGATCCTCGATGACGGCGGCGACGCCACCATGCTGGTGCATGCCGGCGTGCGCGCCGAGCAGGGCGACACCGCCTTCCTCGACAAGCCGGGCTCGGAAGAAGAGGAGATCTTCTACGCGCTGGTGAAGCGTCTCCTGAAGGAGAAGCCGAAGGGCTACTTCGCCGAGATCGCCAAGAACATCAAGGGCGTTTCGGAAGAGACTACCACGGGCGTGCATCGCCTGTACGAGATGGCCAACAAGGGCACGCTGCTGTTCCCGGCGATCAACGTCAACGACAGCGTCACCAAGTCGAAGTTCGATAACCTCTATGGCTGCCGCGAGTCGCTGGTTGACGGCATCCGCCGCGGCACCGACGTGATGCTGTCGGGCAAGGTCGCGATGGTCGCGGGCTTCGGCGACGTCGGCAAGGGCTCGGCCGCTTCGCTGCGCCAGGCCGGCTGCCGCGTCATGGTCTCCGAAGTCGACCCGATCTGCGCGTTGCAGGCGGCGATGGAAGGCTATGAGGTCGTGACGATGGAAGACGCTGCGCCGCGCGCCGACATCTTCGTCACCGCCACCGGCAACAAGGACATCATCACCATCGAGCACATGCGCGCGATGAAGGATCGCGCCATCGTCTGCAACATCGGCCACTTCGACAACGAGATCCAGATCGCGAGCCTTCGCAATCTGAAGTGGACCAACATCAAGCCGCAGGTCGACGAGATCGAATTCCCAGACAAGCACCGCATCATCATGCTGTCGGAAGGCCGTCTCGTGAACCTCGGCAATGCGATGGGCCATCCGTCCTTCGTGATGTCGGCCTCGTTCACCAACCAGACGCTGGCGCAGATTGAACTCTGGGCCAACAACAAGGACGGCAAGTACGCCAAGAAGGTCTACGTGCTGCCGAAGACGCTCGACGAGAAGGTTGCCCGCCTGCACCTCGCCAAGATCGGCGTCAAGCTGACCGAGCTGCGCAAGGACCAGGCCGATTACATCGGCGTGAAGCAGGAAGGTCCGTACAAGTCGGATCACTACCGCTACTGATCCGCGGTCTCTGCGATCGATCAAGCGAGAAGCCCCGGCATTGTCCGGGGCTTTTTGCTGTAGCGTCGTACTGCGGATTCACCGCTCCCTGCCGGCTTCCTTCGCGGCCTGCAGCACCGGCGATAGCAGGTATTCGATCACGCGGCGGTCGCCGGTCTTGATCTCGGCCGAGACGCGCATGCCGGAGCGGATTGCTTCGTGGTGGCCGTCGACCAGGATCCAGTCCCGCAGCAGCGTCACCCGGGCGGGATAGGCAAGCTCGGCCGGCTGGGCGCCTGCGATCCCGGCCATCGGATTCTGCGCTGCCGCCGCGGTGCTGGGGCCGGCATTGGATGCGGTGGCGGCGTCACGGCCGAGTTTGCGCACCCGGCCGGGTACCAGACCATAGCGTGAGAAGGGGAAGGCTTCGAGCTTGATCTCGACATCCTGTCCCTCGCTGACAAAGCCGATATCCTTGTTCAGCACCAGGCAATCGATCTCAATGCCGGCACCGTCGGGAACGATGGTCATCAACGTATCCGCGGTGGTGACCACTGCACCTGACGTGTGGATCTTCAGCCCCTGGACGGTGCCGTCGACCGGTGCCGCCAAATGCCGATAGCTCTCCTTCTGCCGCGCCTTGGTGATGTCCTGGTCAAATTGCGAAATCTTCGTCAGGGCCTTGGTAAGGCGGTCGGTGCTGTCGGCCATGTAGCCGGCTTCGCTCTCGGCGAGCTTGGCCTGGATTGAGCTGCGTTCGGCCCGAATCTGGTCGATGTTGCGTTCGGCAATCTTGAGGTCGGCGTGCTTTTCGACGATCTGCTGCTCGCTATCGAGCACCGGCGGCCGGGTGCCGTTGCCCTTTTCGTAGAGAGCTTTCGCTGTCTTGTTCTTTTCCTCCAGCAACGGAAGGATTAGCTTGGCACGCTCGATCTGCGCGTCGTTGGATTCAAGCGCCACGTCCTTCTGCGCGATCTCAGCCGTGAAACCTGCAACGATCGCGCGATGCTTTTCGATTTCCCGCCGGGCCTGGCTGTGGCTCTGCTCAACCAGCGCGGGGGCGGCGCCGGCAGGGCCGTGAAACGATCCTTCGGGATCGCGACCGAGCAGCACGCGTGCCACTTCGGCATCGAGCTCCGCTTGGGTGCGATTGTAGATCAGCGCTTCCAGATCTGCATGCGCCTCAGTCCGGTCCAGATCGACCAGCGCCTGGCCGGCTTTGACATGATCGCCCTCATCGACGCGAATGGCGCGGATCATCGCGGTTTCGAGCGGCTGCACCACCTTGACCTGGCCGAGCGGCACGACCTTGCCGTCGGCCACCGCAACCATGTCGATGCGTGCCAGCGCGGCCCAGATCAACGCTGCGGCGAGCAGGCCGCACAGCGCCGTCGCCGTGAAGCGCAGCGTCGGCGACAACGGCGTTTCGATCAGCTCGATCGTGGCGGGAAGAAACTGACGCTCCACGGCATTGAGCCGCGGGGCGGCCGGGACCAGGCGCGGCGGCGCCGGACGAGGCGGCGCCGGCTTCGGTGAGGCATCGACGGGACGCAGTGGCATCGGCTGTACCATGACGTTCACCCCGCTGCCTGACGGACGAGATTGGCGTAAAGGCCGTTGTGATGCACCAGCACGTCGTGGGTGCCTGCTTCTGCGAGTTGCCCGCGCTCCATCACCAGGATGCGGTCAGCCGCGCGCACGGTGGAAAGCCGGTGCGCCACGATCAGCACGGTGCGGCCCCGGCAGATCGCACGCATGTTGTTCTGGATGATCCGCTCGCTCTCATAATCGAGCGCTGAAGTGGCCTCGTCGAGAATCAGGATGCGTGGATTGGTGACCAGCGCGCGGGCGATCGCGATGCGCTGGCGCTGGCCGCCGGAGAGATTGGCGCCGCGCTCTTCGACAATGGTGTCGTAGCCGTGCGGCAGTTCGCAAATGAACTCGTGCGCGCCCGCCAGTAGCGCAGCTTGCATGACACGCTCAAGCGGCATCGAGGGCTCGACAAGCGCGATATTGTCGCGGATCGAACGGTTGAACAGCACGTTCTCCTGCAACACCACGCCGATCTGGCGTCGCAGCCAGGCCGGATCGAGCAGTGCGGTGTCGAAGCCGTCGACGATGACGCGGCCGCGCTCGGGCGTGTAGAGCCGCTGCAGCAGTTTCGTCAGGGTCGACTTGCCGGATCCGGAGCGGCCGACAATGCCGACCACCTCGCCGGCGCCGATCTCGAACGAGAGGTCGCGCAGCACCTCCGGGTTGTCGGGCTGATAGCGGAACGCGATGTTCTCGAACCGCAAATGTCCCTTGATGGCTGGCAGGTTCTGCCTGGAGCTGACGTTGGGCTCGGTCGGCGTATCGATGATGTCGGCGAGCCGTTCGATCGACAGACGGAACTGTTGGAAGTCCTGCCACAGCTGCGCGAGCCGCAGCACCGGCGCGCTGATCTGGCCTGCCAGCATGTTGAAGGCGACGAACTCGCCGATGGTGAGCTGATTGCCGATCACGGCCTGAGCGCCGAACCACAGGATCGCGGCGCTCGTCACCTTGTTCACAAGGCCGACCAGCTGCGAGCCGGCAGCGCCCATCGTCACCACCCGGAGCGAGGATCCGATGTAGGCGGCAAGCTGCTCGTCCCATCGCCGCCGCATTTGCGGTTCGACTGCGCAGGCCTTCAGCGTCTGAATGCCGGCGAGGCTCTCAACCAGCAGCGACTGATTTGCGGCGCCGCGCTGGAATTTCTCCTGCACCCGTGCCTTCAGAACCGGCGTGATGACCAGCGATATCAAGACGTAGAACGGGATCGATATCACGACCACGAGCGTCAGGGAGACGCTGTACCAGAACATCACCGCCAGAAAGAGCAGGCTGAACGCGACGTCGACCACCAGGGTGAGCGCGGAGGAGGTGACGAACTGTCGGACGTTCTCCAGTTCCCGCACCCGCGCCACGGTCTGGCCGGTGGCTCTGCTTTCGAAATAACTGATCGGCAGCGCAACGAGATGGCGGAACAGCTGCGAGCCGAGAATGGCATCCATCCGGCTCGTGGTGTGGGCAAAGGCGTAGGTGCGCAGCCAGTTCAACAACGCGTCGGCGACGTTGATGACCAGAAGGCCGATGATCAGCACGTTGAGCGTGGTGAGTCCGCGGTGCACCAGAACCTTGTCGATCACGACCTGGAAGAACAGCGGCGAGGCCAGCGCGACGAGCTGGATGAACACCGAAATCACCAGCACCTCCGTGAGAATCCTGGAAAAGCGCTTGATCACCGGAATGAACCAGCGCAGCCCAAAGCGCGTGACTTCGCCGGGAAGCTGGTCGCGTTTGGCGAACAGCACGATCTCGCCGGTCCATTTTTGCTCCAGCTCTTCCAGGGTCCAGCGGACGGGCGGCCCGCCGCCGAGACCGACCATGATATCGGCCTCGGCCCAGCGCCCGATCACAAAGAAGGTGCCGTCCTTGCAGCGCGCGACCACCGGCAGTGCCAGCACTTTGAGGCGCTCGACGGAAGCGGGGATGGCCTGCGCCTTCAGCCCGGCGTCGCGCGCGATCCGTACCAGATCATCGCGCTCGGCTGTATGGTCATCACGGATGTGCTCGCGTCGCGCCCGCTCGATGTCGAATGCTTCACCCAGCATGGCCAGGACCAGCCCGAGGCTGCCGAGACCTGTATCGGCGGCTGTCGCAGGCACGGCTGCAATCTGTTGGTTACCGATCATGGGGCGACCCTTACAATTATTTTTGCGGCTCGATAATTTCAGCCGCTTAACTTCCCGAGGTCGTCCGCCGCGGTCACCTCCGCACCGGACGCAATTGTCAAAAACATCAATTAGTCCAGAACTTCACGCGGGGGTTCAACGTAACGCTCGAGCAATAGAAAATTTCAAAATGTGCTTGTCGAAATTTCAGCTGAAGCGGCTGCACGCGGCTTCTTGTAGAGGCCAGCGCCTCATTCATGCTTGAACACTACTGCCTCGCCGCGCCAGTTCATGTGATCGAGAACACATTGTCTGCGGTCCGGCCCACGTTGCCTTCGGACGTCGATCGAAGCGATGGAATGCAGTCGGACGATGCCCGACTGCATTCCAACTCCTCAGGCATCGCGGTGGCTGACAATCGTCCCTCTTCCCGCGCTCAAGTACTTTGACCTCGCGGCGTCGGTTTACGTCACGGGGAATACGTGGTTGGTCTCGACCGAGCCGCCCTCGACGACGCTCCAGCCGGCGTAATTGCCGGAGAGCATGTTGCTGGCATACATAACGCCGGTGTTGAGCGCGTCAGGTACGCCAACGTCCCAATAGAGCAGATCAATCTGCCCCGATGCCGTCATCGTTGTTGCCTCCAAACCTTGCGGATTGCCGCTGCCGTTCTGGTAGTTGAACCCCACACCCGCGGAATCCGAATTTACATCGCCGATCCTTGGACCACCGCTTGGGACCAGATAGCTGGCGTTGACGGTAAGGCCGGTGCCGACGTTGCCGGCTAGGCCGATGATATCAAGTTGGCCAGACGCGGTCTGGGTGTCGATAACGTCGGCATTCAGGCCAACGCTGCTGATTCCATTCCATGCAGGGGTATTCAAATTCCAGGTCGAGATCCCGACGGCGGTTGGAAGGCCAGCGCTTCCGGCGACAAGGCTACTGCCCGTGAAGGCACCGGTCCCTGTATTGAATGTCAGCATATCGATCTCGCCGTCGGCGAGCTGCGAACCAAAGGTGCCGGTATCTGCCGAGTACCCGAAGATCCGCGGCACCGCCACCGAACTCATCCTGGAGGAAACCAGGTTTCCGTTGGCTCCGATTCCGAGGAAATCAACAAAACCGGTCTGGTCGTTCTGCGCCACCAGCGTACTTCCGTTGTTGGCGACGATTTTCCAATCCGCGCCAAGTTCGTAGTCCTGCGTGACAGACCCAACCAGCGTGGAGCCCTCGTATTTCAGGTAATCGACGACGCCGGTGGTATTGTTCTGGATAACAACATTGTTCTGCAAAGGTGTTGGCATGAACGGCATAACATTTCTCCTTGTCGGTCCGAAAAGGACCATCTCAAAAAAATCAATTGACGATCATTGCGGCTCGGCCTGCTCACATCGAGCAGACTCCACCAAGAAATTGGTCGCGGGCTTCTCTGCAAGGTTCACTGGTTGAACACACGATCACGAGTGGCCGGGCGAGCGATGTGATCTGGAACACAGTTTCGGTCCGGCCGTGCGTTCGAACAAATGCAGCCGGACAGTCTCCGGCTGCATTCCACTTTCACAGGCGCGCCGGCGATTGCCGGTCGTGCTGCTTCCTGGGCTCAAACGATCCGGCCTTGCGGCATCAGTTTACGAGACGGGGAATACGTGGAAGCTCTCGACCGGGCCGCCTTCAACGACGCTCCAGCCGGCATAATTGCCGGAGAGCATGTTGCTGCCGTAGAGGATGCCGGCATTGGCCGTATCAGGCACACCGACGTCCCAATAGAGCAGATCAATCTGCCCGGACGCTGTCATTGTGCTGGCCTCCAGGCCTTGCGGATTTGCCGGTGCCATTCTGGTAGTTGTAGCCCGTGGATGCGCTATCCGAATTCAGATCGCCGATCCGCGCAGTACCGGTGCTGTCCGCCGGCCAGGCCAGGGCTCGGGACTCCGCTTCACGCCGGGGCGTTCAAGTTGTAGGTCGTAATGCCGACCGCGGTCGGAAGTCCGGCGCTTCCGGCGACCAGTTTGTGTGTGCTCGTCAGTCACACACTCGGCGTCCACCGCATCTCACGCCGCGTTCGTGACGACCGCGATCCGCTCGGGACTTGCGCCGTCGGGCAACTCAGTGATAGCGGCGCTATCCAGCCGTCATTCCGGGGGCGCGCCACTTGGCGCGAGCCCGGAATCCATCGAGCCGCGTACTGGTGGATGAATGGATTCCGGGATCTCGCGGAGCCTGTGATCGGGCGGGCCGTCGTGCGCCCCGTTGGCGCGCCCTCAGGTGCGCAAGTGCGCACCGGGGGATGACGACGGGGAGAGAGCGCATCAGCCTGACTTCTGCGCCGTGCCGTGGCCAAGCTGCCGTGATATGTCGCCGGCACAGTTGCGCAGCGCGGCTGCGATGGCGCTGTCCCAGCTGACGTCGAAGGTGCCCTCCGGTCCCATCGCCGTGATGACCAAAGCGACGTGGCCGGCGTGATCGAACACCGGCGCGGCGAAGGCGTTGACGCCGGGCAGGGGATCGCCGATCGCCCGTGCGAGCCCGTGGCTGCGCACCTCGGCCAGCATCTCGGTGGTCTTCGAATTGATTGCCTCACGCTTGGGATTGTAGCCGACGCCAAGGCGATCGAGGCCGCTGTCGAGCGCGGTCCTGACGGCGTTCGGCGGCATGAAGGCGGCGAAGGCGCGACCGGTCGCGGTCTCGAGGAGCGCAACCACCGATCCGACGCGCATCGCGATATGCACGGGATGGCTCGGCTCCTCGAGCCGCACCACGGTCGCGCCATGGGTGCCCCAGACCGACAGCGACACCGCGTGATTGATGCTGTCGGCGAGCGTAGCGATCCGCGGCGTCGCGATCCGCACGGCGGAGAGCCGGCGCAGGCTGATCAGGCCGAGCTCAAGCGCCAGCGCGCCGATCTCGTAGCGGCCGGTGGTCTCGTCCTGCTCGATGAGGCCGATGCGGGAGAAGCTGACGAGATAGGGATGTGCCTTAGCCGGCGGCATACCGGCTTCGCGTGCGAGATCGCGCAGCATCATCGGTTCGCCGCTGCGGGCGAGCGCGCGGAGCAATTCCCCGCCGACCTCGATCGACTGTATGCCGCGGCTTTCTCTCGTCATCTGCTCGCCATGTGATCTTGCCAGCTCTTTCGACAACGTCCTTATACGGCGAGAAAGCCTCCGTCGACGGGCATGGTCACGCCGTTCACATAAGACGCCAGTTCGGACGCCAGGAACACCACCGGACCGACCAGCTCCTCCGGCTGCCCGACGCGGCCGAGCGGCGTGCGGCCCAGAAATCCGGCGAGCCGGGCAGGGTCGTTGCGGGTCTCCTCGGTCATCGCCGTTTCGATTACGCCGGGCGCGATTGCATTGACGCGAACGCCGTCGGCGGCAAGCTCGCGGGCAAGCGCCTGGGTCAAGAGCTTCACGCCGCCCTTGGATGGCGCATAGCCGAGCGTATCGGCAACGCCGAGAAAGGAGGCAATCGAGCCGAGATTGATGATTGCGCCGTGGGTCTCGCGCAGCGCCGGCAGGAAAGCGTGGGTGACGTTGAACGTCCCGGTCAGGTTGACGTCGAGCACCCGTCGCCAATTGTCGTGGGCGCGCGGCGAAGTGATGCCTTCGCGGATGATGATGCCGGCATTGTTGATCAGGATCGCGATCGGCCCGACCTCGCGCGCCATCTTTTGAGCCAGCGCAGAGCATGCCTCCGCATCGGTGACGTCGAGTGCGAACGGCCAGGCGGCGCGACCGCGCAGACGAATGTCGGCTGCGGTCTGCTCCGCGCCGGCGAGATCGATGTCTGCGACCGCGACATCGGCGCCATGCGCCGCGAGGCCGAGCGCGATGGCGCGTCCGTTGCCATGTGCGGCGCCGGTGACGAGCGCGCGCTTGCCCGCAAGCAGGTACGCCGTTGCGTTCATGCCGCGCTTCTCTCTGCCGCGGCGCCGGCGATGTGCTTGCCCGCGATATAGCCGAAGGTCAGCGCGGGGCCGAGCGTGATGCCGGCGCCGGGATAGTTGCCGCCCATGATACTCGCCATGTCGTTGCCGGCGGCGTAGAGGCCGGCAATAGGCTGGCCGTCGGCATCGAGCGCGCGGGCGTTGGCATCGGTCCGGATGCCGGCATAGGTGCCGAGATCGCCGATCACCATCTTGATGGCGTAGAACGGCCCGTGCTGGATCGGTGCGATGCAGGGATTGGGCCCGTGCAGCGCGTCACCCTGATAGCGGTTGTAGGCGCGCGAGCCCTTCCCAAAGGCAGGATCGCGTCCCTCCGCCGCGGTCGTGTTGAACGCCGCGACAGTTGCCTCGAGCGCTCCGGCGTCGATGCCGGCCTGGGCGGCAAGCTCCGATAGTGTCGCGCCGCGCTTGAGATAGCCGGTCTTCAGATGGTGGCCGAGCGGCATCGGACGCGGCGGCACGCAGCCGAGACCGTATTTGCGCAGCGTCTCGTGATCGCAGACGAGGTGCGCCGCGATCTCTTCGCCGGGCTTCGCCGCCTTGATCATCGCCTGCACGAAGTCGTGGTAGGAATTGCCTTCATTGGCAAAGCGCTTGCCGTCGCCCATGACAGCGATTACGCCGGGTTTGGCGCGATCGATGAAATGCGGCATCACGCCCTTTGAGCCGTCCTTGCGGGTGGTGACCGAGACCGGCACCCAGGCCGCCGCATTCGGCAGCGAGTCGTCGACGCGGCCGCCGGCGGATTCCGCAAGCCGCAGGCCGTCACCGGTGTTGCCCGTCGGGCCCGGCGAGTAATGCTCTTTTCCAGTGGGCGCATGCGGAAACATCTTCTGCCGCCGCGCGACGTCATGCGGAAAGCCGCCGCAGGCGAGCACCACGCCGCGTTTGGCGTTGACGCGGATAGTGCGGCCCTCGCGCACCACGACTGCGCCGCGCACCACGCCGTTCTCGACGATCAATTCGCGCACCGGCGAATTGAGCCAGAGCGGGATCTTGAGGTCGAAGGCGGATTTCGCCAGCCGTCCGGCCAGCGCATTGCCGTTGGTCAAGGTCATGCCGCGGCCGTTGCGCATCACATCAACAGCGTGTTTCGACAGCCGCTTGGCGACATAGGCCGCCGACGCCAACGACCGCGTCGCGCGCATGAAATGCACGATCTCCTTGCCGGAGCCGAGCATCATTCCGAACACGGTGAGCTCGGGCAGGGGGCTGCCGAGATCCTTGAGGGCATCGCCGAGCTCATGGGCGTCGAACGGCCGCGTCACCATCGAACGGCCGCCTTGCGCGCCGCCGGGCGCTTCCGCGTGGTAGTCCGGGAAGGTCAGCGGCATGTCGAAGCGCACCGCAGTGCGGGTCGTGAAGAAGTCGACCGCCTTCGGCCCCTCGGTCAGGAACGCATCGACGCGCGCCGCGTCGAAGCTGTTGCCGGCTTCATGGCGCAGATAGGTTTTTGCCTGATCGGGGCTCTCCTCGATGCCCCAGGCCTTGGCCAGCGAGGTACCGGGAATCCACAGCCAGCCGCCGGAGCGCGCGGTGGTGCCGCCGAAGCGCGGCTCCTTCTCGACCACAAGGACCTTCAGGCCGTGATGGCCGGCGGTGACCGCTGCCGACAGCCCGGCGCAGCCGGAGCCGACGACCAGCGCATCGCATTCATAAGTCTCTTGGTTGGCCACGCGATCGATCCTATTTCTTGAGCAGCGGGCACTTCGACTCGGAGACCGGACGATAGGCGTCCTCGCCCTTCACCGTCTTGATGATGTCGAGGTAGTCCCACGGCTCCTTGGATTCCGAGGGCTTCTTCACCTTCGCCAGATACATGTCGCGGATGACGCGGCCGTCCTCGCGCAGCTTTCCGCCATGCACGAAGGTGTCCTCGATCGGCAGCTCGCGCATCTTGGCCATCACCGCCTTGGGATCGTCGGTGCCGGCGGCCTTGATCGCCTTCAGATAATGCAGTACCGAGCCGTAGACGCCGGTCTGGATCATGGTCGGCATCACGTTGGTGCGGGCGAAGAACTTCTTCGACCAGGCGCGCGTCTTGTCGTCCATGTTCCAGTACGACGCCGTCGTCATATAGGTGCCCTGCGCGGCATTGAGACCGATCGCATGCACGTCGGTGTCGAACATTAACAGGCCGACCAGCTTCTGGCCGCCCTGCACGAGGCCGAACTCACCGGACTGCTTAATCGAATTGTCGGTGTCCTGGCCGGCGTTGGCGAACGCCACCACGTCGGCCTTCGAGCTCTGCGCCTGCAGCGCAAAGGACGAGAAGTCGGCGGTGTTGGTCGGATGTTTGACGCCACCGAGCACCTTGCCGCCCATCTCGTTGATGAAGCGGGTCGCGTCCTTCTCGAGCTGCTGGCCGAAGGCGTAATCCGCGGTGATGAAGTACCAGGACTTGCCGCCTTCCGCGATCACCGCCGACGCCGTGACCTTCGACAGCGCGTAGGTGTCGTAGGTGAAGTGTACGGTGTTGGGGCTGCACAACTCGTCGGTCAGCGAGCTTGCGCCGGGGCCCGACAGCAGCGCGATCTTGTTGCGCTCGCGCACCATGTTGTGCACGGCGATCGCGATGCCGGAGTTGGGAATGTCGACGACGGCGTCGACCTTGTTGTTGTCGAACCAGCCGCGCACGATCTGCACGCCGACATCGGTCTTCATCTGGTGGTCGGCCGAAATGATCTCGATCGGCTTGCCGAGCACGGTGGGACCGAATTCCTCCACCGCCATCTTGGCCGCCTCGACCGAGCCCGGGCCGGAATTGTCGCGCCCCCAGCTCGACAGGTCTGTCAGCACCCCGATGCGCACGACGTCATCGGAAATCTGGGCGTGCGCGGCCGTCGTCATTGCCGCGAGAATGGCTGCCGCCAAGAAATGTCTCATCGTTCCTCCTGCTGGATGTCCGCGTTCTTCGGCGGGCTATCTCGTGATTAGTAATTATCTAATCAGTTTGTCAATGACGAATTAGATGTGTGGATGATGTCACAAAGCTGGCCATCGAATGGCCCGCTGCTTCACATTTGGTGAGTAATCGCTTACATGGCTCATCCGGGACGGCACCGCGGCGATCTCGCCGCAGCGCCAGATTGCTATGAAACAGGGGAGTTTTCGCGGACGGCGACGCACTTCGCCGCCCGGGCTGAGCCACTCGTCTCGGGTATTGGCTCCTGTGGGGCGGTGCATCAAGAGCGTCGGCGGGCTGCGATCATAGACGGATCATGTTGAGACAGCTCTTCGCGCCGCAGCTCGTCATTCTCTACGTGCTGGCGGCTTCTACACTTTACGTGCACTTCCGCGGCAAGCAGCGGCTGCGCTTCGCCCGCCAGCTTGGCGATCACTCGACCTACCTCGCGCCTTACAATGTGCTGATGTATGCGGGCTCCGCGGTATCAAACACGCCGGTGATCCCGCTCGAGCAATTCCCCGAGCTGAAGAAGCTTTCCGACAATTGGGAGACGATCCGCGACGAAGCCACGCGGCTGTTCGACGAGGGCTTCATCCGCGCCGCGGCCAAGAACAATGACTGGGGCTTCTACTCGTTCTTCAAGAGCGGCTGGAAGCGCTTCTATCTGAAATGGTACGACGATTTCCTGCCGTCGGCGCGCACGCTGTGCCCGAAGACGGTCGAGCTGTTGAATTCGATCCCGAATGTGCATGGCGCGATGTTTGCGATGCTGCCGCCCGGCGGCAAATTGGGAGCGCATCGCGATCCTTTTGCCGGCTCGCTGCGCTATCACCTCGGCCTCGTGACGCCGAATTCGAATGAGTGCCGCATTCTCGTCGACGGCGTCGAATGCGTCTGGCGCGACGGCGAGGCCTTCATGTTCGACGAGACCTTCATCCACAGCGCCGAGAACAAGACCGACGTCAACCGCATCATCCTGTTCTGCGACGTCGAGCGCCCGATGAAGTACGGCTTCATGACGGCGATGAACCGCTGGATCAGCCACAACATCGTCAAGGCGTCGGCGACCCAGAACGTCGACGGCGAGCATGTCGGCGCGCTGAACAAGGTATTCGGCAAGCTCTACGAGGTCCATCTCGCCAGCCGCAGGGTCAAGGAGTGGAATCGGAACGTGTATTACACGCTCAAATATACCGCGACCGCGCTGATCCTCGGCCTGATCGTGATGTCGGCGCTGCGCTGAGCGCCCACGGTCTTGCCGCGCTGAAAGCAAAAGCCCCGGCGCATGTTCCAGGGCTTTTTTGGAGGCGTGAGCGGTGAGCCGTCACGGCGTCAGTCGCGTTCGAAAACCTTGGCGCCCGGGTAGACCCGCCTGGCGTACGCGACGACCCACTCCCGGTTCTGGCTCTCCAGGAACGGAGTTCGGATCTTGCACGACCCGACGATGAGGTGCCACAGGCCATCGAGCTTCTGAATGTTGACGATCATTTGAGTGTTCCTCGAAGAACCCGCGCTCCGGTAGCCATTTGTCGCTCGTGACAGTCTTGCGATTTGCGCCTCGGAGCAGTGATCCTGATCACAGATTTCGGAACGCAGCTCGCGCCCGCTGAGAATTGCTATGGTTGGCCGCGCCCCGCAGAGAAGTCGTGGGCCGGGCACCCCGTTGGGACAGCCGCGAGTTTAAAAATCTCCCGCCATCGTTCAACCGTACGAGCGTAAGCACGGGGCATCACAAGGAATGAGAGAGGCATACCAAGGTATGTTGTTTTTGTCCGGCGGCGTAGCGAGCCTGCGTTGTCCGGACGATCGCTCATGGCTCCTTAGCCAGACTTCCGCCGGCTGCCTCACTCTTCCACGAGATGCATCTCGCCGGCCGCAACGTCGGGCGCCGTTCAACTTTGCGCGGCGCGGCGCCTTCGCGCTCCGATCCGTTACACGGGCGTGATAAAGTCCCCTCACGCATTTCGCATTGAAGGGGACCTTGTCATGTCGGAGACTACCGGAGCTTTCGCGACCACGGCGTTGAGCGGCTACGAGCTATTGGCCGATCCGCAGTGGAACAAGGGCACGGCGTTCTCCGAGGCCGAGCGCGAGGCGTTCGACCTGCACGGCCTGCTTCCGCCCAATATCCTGACGCTGGACGAGCAGGTCTCGCGCCGCCTCGAGGCGTTGCGCGGCTACGAGAGCGACATCGAGCGCTATGCCTTCCTGCGCGAATTGCAGGACACCAACGAGACGCTGTTCTACGCGCTGCTGGTCGGCAACCTGGAAGAGCTGCTGCCGATCGTCTACACGCCGACCGTCGGCGAGGGTTGCCAAAAATTCAGTCGGCTGTTTCGCAAGCCGCGCGGGCTGTTCCTCAGCATTCCGCACCAGCACCGGATCGACCGTATTTTTGCCCATCCGCGCTTCGATCACGTCGAGGCGATTGTGGTGACCGACGGCGAGCGCATCCTCGGCCTCGGCGACCAGGGTGCTGGCGGCATGGGCATTCCGATCGGCAAGCTCGCGCTCTATACCGGCTGCGGCGGCCTGCATCCGGCGACGACGCTGCCGATCATGCTCGACGTCGGCACCGACAATCCGGACTGCCTGGCAGATCCGCTCTATATCGGCTGGCGCAACGAGCGCGTCCGCGGCCAGCAATATGACGACTTCATCGAGGCTTTCGTCTCGGCGGTGGTGAAGCGCTGGCCGCGCGTCCTGCTGCAATGGGAGGATTTCGCCAAGAGCAACGCGACGCGCATGCTCGAGCGCTATCGCGACCGGCTCCTGACCTTCAACGACGACATTCAGGGCACCGCGGCGGTCGCCACCGGCGCCTTGCTCTCGGCGATCAACGTCACCGGCGTGCCGCTCACCGAACAGCGCGTCGCCGTGTTCGGGGCAGGCTCCGCCGGCTGCGGCATCGCGAGCCTGATCCGCGCTGCGATGGTCGATGCCGGCGTGTCGGAGAGCGAGGCGGCGAAACGCTTCTTCATGGTCGACCGCGACGGGCTGCTGCTCGAGGGCATGAGCGGGCTCGCCCCGTTCCAGCTTCCGTTCGTGCAGAGCAAGCAGGCAATCGCGGGCTGGCAGCTCAACCACCCCGACAAGATCGCGCTGCTCGACGTCGTGCGCAACGCCAAACCGACCGTGCTGATCGGCGTCTCCGGCCAAGCAGGCGCATTCTCCGAGCCGATCGTCCGCGCGATGGCCGAGTGCAACAAGCGGCCGGTGATCTTCCCGTTGTCCAACCCGACCTCGCGCGAAGAGGCGACGCCCGGCGATATCGAGGCGTGGACCGAGGGGCGAGCGCTGATCGGCGTCGGCAGCCCGTTCCCGCCGATCACGCGCGACGGCGCGCGCTTCAAGGTGGATCAGACCAACAACTCCTACATCTTCCCGGGCGTCGGTGTCGGCGCGCTCGCGGTGGGCGCGAGCCGCGTCAGCGACGGGATGTTCATGGCCGCCGCCAAGGCGCTGGCCAGCGTCTCGCCGGCGCGCAACAACCCGAAGCACAATCTGCTGCCGCCGGTCAGCGCGCTGCGCGACGTCGCGCTGACGGTTGCGCTGGCGGTGGCGCTCCAGGCGCACAAGGAAGGATTGGCCAAGGATATTCCGATCGACCAGGTCGAGGCGCGTATCCAGGCCAAGATCTGGACCCCGAGCTACGTGCCGTATCGGCGCAGCGATCAGCCCTAGTCTTACTGCGTCACAAACGATGATCTGTGTAGTGGTCGAACTTGATCGCACAACAAGGACATCTCGACAGCATTCGGACCAGCCCATGTTCGAGCCGCCGTCGCATCGTCGCGATCGAATTT
>NZ_VKHP01000195.1 GCF_010811875.1 Bradyrhizobium uaiense | reverse complement strand
GAGCGGGTCAGGTTCTCTGAATCGGTACCCTTGAGCGCGGGTTTTGAACGGATTGCCGATATCATCCGCGACGCCGGCCGCCCGCTGACGGCATTCGGGGCCTGCGAACTGCGCTCGCCGGCACCGTTCACCGAAGATGGGTTCAAGGCCTTCAACGAGATCTACGTCAAGACGTTGGTTGCCTGGGGCGTGATGCGCGACGGCGTCAATCCGGTGGCGCGCAGCAACGTCTGTCCGAAACTCGATCCGCCAGGCGAGCCGAGTTTCCACGCCTTCTGCTACACGGTGCCGGCGGCGAAGGACGCTCCGACGAGCTTTGTCGTGGCCGGCAGCGGCGAATCGGTCGAAGGCAAGGCCAATTATCGCGACCATACTGTCGCGCTCGGTGACACCAGTCCGGCCGGCATCCTGGCGAAGGCGAAATTCGTCCTTGGCGAGATGGAACGCCGGATGAGCGCGTTCAGCGGTTCCTGGCGGGACACTACCGCGGTGCAGCTCTACACCGTGCACGATGCCTATCCGGTGCTCGAAGGCGAATTCGGTCGCCGTGGCGTGCTTCGCAGCGGCCTGACCTGGCATTTCGACCGGCCGCCGGTGGTCGGGCTCGATTTTGAAATGGATTGCCGGCGCGTGCATCTCGAGCGTGTGGTGTGATGCATCGGTCGCGCCACGCATCAAAAGCGCGTGTGGGTGCACGTGGAAGCGTGTGCCCTTTCTTGACACGGATCGCGTCAACCGTTTCCCTTCGTCATCGACGTCAGTGGCTGGGTGAACGCGGGTGCAGAACGAATCTGTGATCAGGCGGCGGGATTTGCTGGCGCTGATCGGGACCATCGCCGGCAGTTCGGCGATGTATCAGGCGATGACGAGCCTCGGCTTCGCGTCCGAGTCCGCCTACAAGGGGCCGCTCAAGCTCGCGGGCGATGTGAAGGGCGCGTCGGTGCTGATTCTCGGCGCCGGGCTTGCAGGCATGACCGCGGCGCTGGAGCTGCGCAAGGCCGGTTACAAGGTCCAGATCCTCGAATTCAACAACCGCCCCGGCGGTCGCAACTGGTCGATCCGGGGCGGTGACAGTTTTACCGAGCTCGGCGGCTTCAAGCAGACCTGCCAGTTCGAGCAGGGGCTCTACCTCAATCCCGGCCCGTGGCGGATTCCCTATCATCACCGCGCGCTGCTCGATTATTGCCGCCGGCTCAATGTGACGCTGGAACCCTTCATTCAGCTCAACCACAATGCCTATCTGCACGCGACGCGTGCATTCGGTGGCAAGCCGCAGCGCTTCCGCAGCATCAAGGCGGATTTCCAGGGCCAGGTGTCGGAGCTGCTCGGGAAAGTCAGCCAACAGGGCAAGCTCGACGAGCTCGTCACCAAGGAAGATCAGGAGATCCTGCTGCAAGCGTTGCGCGACTGGGGCGCGCTGGATCGCGACTACAAGTACAATGCCAATCTCGGGTCCGCCGAGTTCCGTGGTTATGCCCGCGATCCCGGCGGCGGCTTGATGGGCGATCCGCTGCCCAGCGACCCGATCTCGCTGCAGGAGCTGTTGCGGTCGCGGATGTGGCGCTATTTGCAGTCCTATGCGCGCTACGATTTCCAGATGACCATGTTCCAGCCGGTCGGCGGCATGGACATGATCGGCAAGGCGTTCGCGCGCGAGGTCGGCGATCTCATCCGCTATAACGCCAAGGTGACGCAGATCCAGCAGAACGGCTCCGGCGTCACCGTGAGCTATGTCGATACGACCAGCCCATCCGCGGTGCAGCAGGCGACCGCCGACTGGTGCATCTGCACCATTCCGCTGTCGATCCTGAGCCAGCTCCAGGTCGATGTCAGCGCGCCGATGAAAAATGCGATCGAGTCCTTGCCCTATGCCGCCTCGGTGAAAATCGGGCTGCAGTTCAAGCGGCGGTTCTGGGAGGAGGACGAGGCGATCTATGGCGGCATCAGCTACACCGACCTGCCGATCCGGAATATCGGCTACCCGAACTATGGCTTCAACCGCGGCGGCCGCGGCGTCCTGCTCGGTGCTTATTTGTATGAGGGCGCCAATTCCTTCGAGTTCACCGCGATGACGCCGGCCGAGCGGGTCGCCAGCGCGGTCGAGTTCGGCGCCGCGATCCACCCGCAATACAAAAGCGAATTCGAGAACGGCGTCGCGGTGGCCTGGCATCGCGTGCCGTTCACGCTCGGCTGCGCCGGCGAATGGACCGAGGCCGGCCGGGCCCAGCACTACCGCAATCTCTGCCAGATCGACGGCCGTATCGCGCTCGCGGGCGAGCACGCGTCGCAGCTGCCGGCCTGGCAGGAGGGCGCCATCCTGTCTGCGCTCGACGCCATTACCCGATTGCATGAACGCGTGGTGAAGACGTGATGATGCGGACCAGCATATCGGCGATCGTCACGGTGACGCTTGTCACGTCGTCGCTGCTGTCAGCCGGCGCGGCCGTCGGGCAGGACAGCGGGGCGAGCAAGCGCACCTTCTCTTCGGGCTACCGCTTCGTGGAAATGACCGGCGAGGAGCTGTTCGCCAACGTCTGCCAGGGCTGCCACATGCCGGACGCGACGGGGGCGAGCGGCGCCGGCACCTATCCGTCGCTCGCCGGCAACAAGAATCTCGAATCCGGCAGCTATCCGATCTTCCTTGTCGTCAACGGCCGCCGCGGCATGCCGGCGTTCGGCGACATGATGACCGATGGTCAGGTCGCTGCCGTTGTGAATTATTTGCGGACGCACTTCGGCAACGCCTATCAGGATGCGGTGACGACCAAGGATGTTCAGGACGCCCGCCGCTAACAATTTACCCGGGGAGAGTTTGAATGAAGTTCATCGGTATCGCGCTGGGCGCCGCACTGTCGGCGATGGCGACCGCTGCCTCGGCTGACGTGGTCAGGCATCCGATTCCCAACTCGACCTTCCCGATCGCGCAGGCCGTGACCGTCACCGGCAACGCCACGACGGTCTATATCAGCGGCCAGGTGCCGCCGGTCGTCAACAAGGATGCCGATCCATCGAGCCCGCAGGCCTATGGCGACACCAAGACCCAGACCGTCGGCGTGCTCAACCGCATCAAGGCCATTTTGGAAGGTCAGGGGCTCGGCATGGGCGACGTCGTCAAGATGCAGGTGTTCCTGGTGCACAACGCGTCTGCGCCGATGGACTTCAAGGCCTTCATGGAGGGCTACACCCAGTTCTTCGGGGGCAGCCAGCCGAACCTGCCGGCGCGGTCGGTGCTCGGTGTCGCGGCACTGGCCAATCCGGGCTTCCTGGTCGAGATCGAGGTGATCGCGGTCAAGGATACGAAATAAGGACTCCAAATAGCGTGCGCGAAACTGCGGAGCATGCGCGCGGAAATTGAAGGGCTCACCGTCTTGCCAAAGCGCGCGTCGCCTGTCTGAATTCGCTCCCGAGACGTGGAATTCTGGGAGAGCACGATGTCGCACAAGGCTGGAGACATGGTCCGATCGTTGCAGTGCGCGGCGGCGCTCGGTGCAATGCTGGTGGCAACCGCCGCCGCGGCGGAGGGGCTGACCGAGCAGCAGCAATTTGCCCGCGGCATCTACCAGGAGCTGGTCGAGATCAACACGACCACCGCGACCGGTGATACCCAGAAAGCGGCGGAAGCGATGGGCGCGCGGCTCCGCGCTGCGGGCTTCCCCGAGGCCGACGTGCACGTGTTTTCGCCGGCGCCGCACAAGGGCAATCTGGTGGCGCGGCTGCACGGCTCCGGCGCGCGCAAGCCGATCCTGCTGGTCGCCCATATCGACGTCGTTCCCGCCCTCCGCGAGGACTGGACGGTCGATCCGTTCAAGCTCACCGAGCAAGACGGCTATTTCTACGGCCGCGGCTCGAGCGACGACAAATACATGGCGGCCTCCTTCGTCACCAACCTGATCCGCTACAAGAAGGAGGGCTACACGCCCGACCGCGACATCATCGTGGCGCTCGAGACCGACGAGGAAATCCTCGATTCCAACGGTCTTGGCATGCAGTGGCTGATCAAGAACCACCGCGACCTGATCGATGCCGAGTTCGCGCTCAACGAAGGCGGCGGCGTCGGCCTGAAGAACGGCAAGGCGATCCGCAACAGCGTGCAGACCAGCGAGAAGGTCTCGGTCGGCTATCAGCTCACGGTGAAGGATAGCGGCGGCCACTCATCGCTGCCGCGCAAGGACAATGCGATCTACCGGCTCGCCGAAGGCCTCGTGCGGCTCTCCAACTATAGCTTTCCGATGAATCTCAACGAGACCACGCGGATCTATTTCACGAAGACCGCGGAGGTCGACAAGTCGCACGCCGATGACATCAGGGCAATTCTGGCGCCGAAGCCTGACCCGGCGGCGCTGGCGCGATTGTCGGAGAGCCCTGGCTACAACGCTCAGCTCCGCACCACTTGCGTCGCGACCATGCTGGAGGGCGGCCATGCCATCAACGCATTGCCGCAGCTGGCGACCGCCAAGGTGAACTGCCGGATCCTGCCCGGCGAGCCGGTCGACGATGTCCAGGCAACGATCGAGCGCGTGCTCGCCGACAAGCAGATCGAGGTGACCCCGACCGGCAAGGCGGTGCTGAGCCCGCCGTCACCGCTAAACGAGGAGATCATGGGTTCGATCGAGAAGCTGTCGAAGGAGTTCTGGCCGGATGCGGCGATCGTCCCGGTCATGAGCACCGGCGCGACCGACGGCAGCTATCTGCGCAATGCCGGAATCCCGACCTACGGTCATTCCGGGCTCGGTGCCGATGTCGACGACAACCGGAACCATGGCAAGGACGAACGCGTGCTCGTCAAATCGTTCTACGAAGGTCAGGACTACCTCTATCGCCTGGTCAAGATGCTCGCCGGCGGGAAGTGATGGCTGACAGCAAGACAAAGACACGGGTCGCGGTTGCCGGCCTCGGCGCAATCGGCACCGACGTCGTCAAGGCGCTCGACCAGGGCATCGAGGGCCTGACGCTGGTTGCGGTGTCGGCGAACAGCCCGGACAAGCACCGCGGCTGGGTTGCTGGGCTCAAGTCTGCGCCGCAGCTGGTGCCGATCGAACAGCTCGCCGACGTCGCCGACATCGTGGTCGAGTGCGCGCCGAGCAAGGTGGTGCGCTCGATCGTGGCGCCGGTGGTCGCGCGCGGCAAGACCGCCGTGGTGCTCAGCGTCGGCGCGCTGTTGCAGAACGAGGACTTGGTCGACATCGCGCGAGCCCATGGCGGCCAGATCATCGTGCCGACCGGCGCGCTGATCGGGCTCGACGCGGTGACCGCGGCGGCGATCGGGACCATTCATTCGGCAAAGCTCGTCACGCGCAAGCCGGTCGCGGGTCTCCTCGGCGCGCCGCATCTGGTCGAGAACAACATCCGGATCGATGACATCACCGAACCGCTGCGCATCTTCGAGGGTAGCGCGCGCGACGCCGCCAAGGGCTTTCCCGCCAATCTCAACGTCGCGGTGGCGCTGTCGCTCGCCGGCATCGGCCCCGATCGCACCAGGGTCGAGATCTGGGCGGACCCGACGGTAACGCGCAACACCCACCGGATCGAGGTCGATTCCGATTCCGCGCGGTTCTCGATGATGATCGAGAACATCCCGTCAGAAAATCCCAAGACCGGCCGCATCACCGCGCTGTCGGTGATCGCCTGCCTGCGCAAGCTGCGTGCGTCATTGCGGATCGGGACGTGATGAAGATCGCGCCCGACGATCTCCTGCTGATCATCGACGTGCAGAGTGATTTCTGCCCCGGCGGCGCGCTGGCGGTCGCTGACGGCGACGCCGTCGTGCCTGTCGTCAACCGGCTCGCCGCGCGGTTCGACCATGTCGTGCTGACCCAGGACTGGCACCCGGCGGGCCACAGCTCGTTTGCGACCTCGCATCCCGGCACGGCGGCGTTCTCCTCGATCACCATGCCCTATGGGCCGCAGACGCTGTGGCCGGATCACTGCATCCAGGGTACAGCCGGTGCCGCGTTTCATCCCGACCTCGCAACCGATCGGGCCGAGCTCGTGATCCGCAAGGGATTCCGCGGCGCGATCGATTCCTATTCGGCGTTCTTCGAGAACGACCGCAAGACGCCGACCGGGCTCGCCGGCTATCTGCGCGAGCGCGGCCTCAAGCGCGTCGTGATGGCGGGGCTGGCGACGGATTTCTGCGTGCAATATTCGGCACTCGATGCGCGGCGGCTCGGCTTCGAGACTACGGTCGTGCTGTCGGGCTGCCGCGCCATCGACCTCGGCGGCTCGCTCGCCGCGGCCACCGCCGCAATGCGCGAGGCCGGTGTGGCGCTTGTTGAGGATGTCGCCTGAGCGTCGCCAATTCGGGGCAAAAACCATTGTTTTAACTGGCCTTTTGTTCTAATCCCCAGCCGTTGATGACCACGCAGCGGAGCTTTCGTGTCGGGACAGGTTTTGCGGATAGGGACGCGCAAGAGCGCGATGGCGCTCGCGCAGACGGACGAGGTCGCGCGGCTGCTGCGTGCCTCGGCACCGGACCTTGCCGTGGACATCGTCAAGTTCGAGACCCGCGGCGACCAGGACCAGACCAGCAAGCTGTTGCGCCATGGCGGCAAGGGCGGTGCCTTCGTCGCCGAGATCCGCGAGGCCATGCGCGCGGGCACCTTGCAGGCCGCGATGCATTCGCTGAAGGATGTGCCGGGCAATGAAGAGACGCCGGGTCTCGTCCTCGCCGCGATGCTGGCGCGCGATGCCGCCAATGACAGCCTCGTGCTGCGGCCGGGCTTGTCGTTGGACACGCTGCGCGCCGCTCGCGGCAAGGGCTTCATGATCGGCACCAACGCGGTGCGCCGCGCCGCCTATCTGCGTCGGCTGTTTCCCGAGGCGACCGTGATCCATTATCGCGGCGCCGCCGACACGCGCGTTGCAAAACTCGATCGTGGCGACAAGCAGCGGCTGCCCGGTGGCGGCGAGGTGGGACCGGCGGATGCGCTGGTGATGGCACGCTCCGGCCTGGAGCGCATCGGCATGACTGCGCGCATCGCGCATGATTTCTCCGTCGGCGAGATGCTGCCGGCGGTCGGCCAGGGCATCGTCGCGGTCGAATGCGTCGAGACCGATTGGGCGACGCGCGCGCGGCTTGCATCGATCGACAACGCGCCGTCGCGGCTTGCCGCCGAGGCCGAGCGCGAGGTGCTCTGGGTGCTCAACGGCCATTGCAATTCGCCGATCGCCGGCCACGCCACGCTGACCGGAAACGAGATGGCGCTGCGCGCCTCCGTGCTGGATGAGGCCGGCTCAGGCTTCATCGAGGTGACGCGGCGCGGCCCGGCGGACCGGCCGCGCGAACTCGGCCGCGCCGTCGGCATGGAGTTGCTGGAGAAGGGCGCCGCCGAGATCATCGCGCGCACCCGGGTGGACGAATAGCGCCTGTTATTGCGCCCGTAGTGGCCAGCTTCCGATGATCTGGAAACGTGACGCACCATCGGCTTGCTTGAACAGCGCGATGCGGTCGATCGCCAGCGTCGCAAGCTCGATCGCCGCGAATCGCTCGCGCAGCCGCGCCATGATCGGGCCGCGCCGCTCGTTGCTCAGCCGTCCCGTCAGCGTCATGTGGAAGCGGAATTCCTCCATGACGTAAGGATAACCCCAGCGGTCGAGATAGTCGCGCTGCCGCTCCGTGAGCCGTTCTGGCTTGCGCCGCGCGCGATCTTCCGGCGTCAGTGGCGCGCGGAACGCGTCGAATTCCGTCACGCAGTCGGCGGCAAGCTGTTGCAGATCATCCGAGCGGCGGGCTGGAATCACGGCGATGAAGCCGCTGATGGCGTCGACGACAGGTTCGATCGCCGGAATCCGCCGCGCGCGACCGGCGAAGGCGGCACAGGCATCGAGAAGCTCGGCCTCGCTCCGGCCGTCGGCGAGCGCGGTCGGCGCCTTCAACGTGGCGTGGAAGCCGTATTTGCGCGGATCTTCCGTCACCTCGCGCCAGTCGGGCGCAACGCCATCGGGAAACGGCAGGTCGATGCCATCAACGGCATCGTAGCCGAGCAGCGTCGAACCGAAACGGTGCAGGGCGCTGTCGGGTGACGGCGCATAATAGATCGCGTAGCGCGGGGGGCTGGGCATGGGGGCAGAATAGCCGGGTTACGCTGCCGCAACCGTCTTGCGCGGCGCGAACGAATGAACGAGACAGCTCGCATCGGCCAGATGCACTAGCCGTCCCGCCGCGATCACGGCGACGATGCGCGGGCGCAGCGGCATCTTGTCGTCGACGACGATGATATCGGCGCGGCGGCCCGCGACGAGTGCGCCGCGATCGGCGAGCCCCGCTGCGCGCGCCGGCGCCGATGAGATCAGGTCCCAGGCTTTGGCAAGCGGCAGGATGCCGTCGGCGGCGAGGCGGAACGCCGCAAGCAGCTGCGCCGGATAATAGTAATCCGACGCCAGCACCGAGCAGAGGCCCTGCGCGATCATGTCGGACGCCTTGGTCCAGCCGGTGTGGCTGCCGCCACGCACCACGTTGGGCGCGCCGAACACGATGAAGTCGCCGGCGGCTGCGGCATCGCGCGCGGTCTCTTCATTGACGGGGAATTCCGCGATCGTCGCGCCCAGCGCCCGAAACTCCTGACGCATCGCCGGACTGTTGTCGTCGTGCGAGAGCATGCGGATATCAGCCGCGCGTGCGGCCGAAGCCAGCCGCGCGATCGAGGCGGGTACCTCGGGACGGCGCGCCACGACCCGATCGAGCATGTCGTTGACGGCTTCGAGCGAGAGTCCGGTGCGTTCGGCCAGCTGGTTACGCTTCTTCGGCTTGACGTTGCTGTGGTCGTTGAAAGCGAACAGGTCGATGCGGCCCTCGGTCAGCCATTGAATGATCTCGGCCTCGGCCTCGAGATTGTGGGTCTCGTGACGCAGATGGAAGCGTGTATCGGCGGCGAGCTGCGGCCGCAGCGCCTCGATCGTATCGAGCAGCTTGCGCGCATTGTCCGCACTGCGCAGGCCGGGCTCCCACGACCAGGTCGTGCCATGGAACACGGTGGTGATGCCGTTGGCGATTGCCTGCCGGTCGCTATCAACAAGCGCGACGTCGGTCGGGAAGTCGACGCCCGGGCGCGGCATCATCTGCCGCTCGAACGCGTCGCCGTGCAGATCGATGATGCCGGGCAGCACCAGCAGGCCGCCGGCATTGATGTGGAGCGCGGCGCGACCCGGCTCGGCATCAAGCGCGACGATGTCGCGGCCTGCGCTCCGCAGCGAGGTCTCGACCAATGCGCCGTCAACCAGCGTACGTCCGCCCTCGATGAAAATGTCCGTCACGATGCGGCGCTCCGTTGCTTGTCCTCTGATTGGGATACGACCTTGGTCTCATACTTGTCGAGGAATTCCTCGACTGCGAGCTTGCGAAAGTCGGGCAGGACACGGCGAAGTGTTTCGTGATCCCAGTCCCACCACGCGAGCGCGGCAAGGCGATCCGCTATTGTCTCGGAGAAGCGCCGCTTCACCGGACGTGCCGGATTACCGGCAACGATGGTGTAGGCGGGGACATCCTTGGTCACGATCGCACCGGCGGCGACGACGGCGCCGGTTCCGACATTCCGTCCCGGCAGCAGGATCGCGCCATGACCGATCCAGACGTCATGGCCGATATGCACGTGATGCGCACGTCGCCAGTTGAAGAAGTCGGCGTCGTCGCTCTCTCCGGGAAAATATGCGCTGGCGCGATAGGTGAAATGCGCCTGCGTCGCGCGATGCATCGGGTGGTTGCCGGGATTGATCCGGGTCATCGCCGCGATCGAGCAGAACTTGCCGATCGAGGTGTAAGTGATCTGGCTGTCGTTCACGACGTAGGAATAGTCATCCATGCTCACTTCAAGCAGGGTCGTGCGCGCGCCGATCTCGGTATATTTGCCGAGCTTGCTCTCGCGAACCGACGCAGTCGGGTCGACAGTCGGCACAACCGAGAGTGTTTTTCCGGCCATCATGGCCTCCGCAAATCTTGTAAATCTTTGGCTTCCGGGGAGATGCGCGCTCGTCTTCGGGGCGCTCGATGACAGCATCATGACGTTGCGATGACGGCAGGGAGGGGTGTGGACGATCGACGCACCGCAGCGCTGCCGTCACATAACTGTAAAACGCGGGGGGTAGCGATGGCCCAACGAGGCGCGGTTGGAGCATTACATGCTGGTGGTGGAAGGTTTGACGTGCCGTTTCGGCACGAAAGCCGCAGTCGACAACGCGTCTTTTTCGATCGCGCCGGGCAGCTTTGTCGGCGTGATCGGCCGCTCCGGTGCCGGCAAGTCGACGCTGCTGCGGATGATCAACCGTCTCGCCGGTCCGACCTCCGGCCGCATCCTGTATGAAGGCACCGACGTGACCGCGCTGCGCGGCAAGGCGCTGCGGCAGTGGCGGGCGCGCTCGGCGATGATCTTCCAGCAGTTCAATCTGGTCGGCCGTCTCGACGTGCTGACCAACGTCCTGATGGGCCGGCTCGCGCAGATCCCGTCCTGGCGCTCGCTGGCGCAGGTCTGGCCGGAGCAGGACAGGGCGCTCGCGCTGTCGGCGCTCGAGCAGTTCGACATTGCCCAGCTCGCGGCGCAGCGCGCCGACCAGCTCTCGGGCGGTCAGCAGCAGCGCGTTGCGATTGCCCGTGCGCTGGTGCAGGAGCCCGACATCATTCTCGCCGACGAGCCGATCGCCTCGCTCGATCCGCGCAACACCAAGATCGTGATGGATGCGCTGCTGCGCATCAACAAGCATTTCGGCATCACCGTGCTCTGCAACCTGCACTCGCTCGACCTCGCGCGCACCTATTGCGACCGCCTGATCGGGATGGCGGCGGGCCGCGTGGTGTTCGACGGCGCGCCCGCGGCGCTGACCGACCATATCGCCCGCGAGCTCTATGACCTCGAGGCCAATGACGTCATCGGCGCGGCGCCACTGCCCGCGCCCGACGGCGCAACAGCTCCGGCGCTCGGCACCGCAGCCGCGGCCTGAGCGTCGCATTACCGAAAATCAGGGCAACCGGGCATTTCGCCCGGCCAACAGGCGTAACTACCAAAGAGGGGTAACATGATCACTCGTCGCATCATTCTGGCCGCCGCCGCCGCGCTGGCATTCGCCGGCTCGGCGTCCGCGCAGGACTGGAAGGCCAAATATCCGGAGCTTACCTTCGCGGTGGTGCCGGCCGAGAACGCCTCCGGCGTCACCGAGCGCTGGACGCCCTTCGTGGCGTATCTGTCGAAGGAACTCGGCGTGAAGGTCACGCTGCGCATTGCCAACGACTACGCGGCCGTCATCGAAGGTCAGCGCGCCGGCAACATCCAGATCGCCAGCTATGGTTCGGCGTCGTTCGCCCGCGCCCGCCTCACCGGCGTCAAGACCGACGCCTTCGCCAACGACATGAACCTGGACGGTTCGACCGGCTACTACTCGGTGTTCTACGTGAAGGCGTCGAGCCCCTACAAGAAGGTCGAGGATATGAAGGGCAAGAACCTCGGCCTGGTCGATCCGAATTCGACATCGGGCAATAACGTGCCGCGCTTCGAGCTTGACAAGATGGGCATCCCCGATGCCGAAGGCTATTTCGGCAAGGTCGTATTCACGGGCAGCCACGAAAACGCCGTGCTGGCATTGGCGCAGGGCACCGTCGACATGGCGGCCAATCAGTGGACCAACGACGACGATTCGACGCTCGCCCAGATGCTGACCAAGGGCATGCTGAAGAACGCCGACGGCTCGGCGATGAAGAAGGACGACTTCCGCATCATCAACAAGTCGTCGCCGATCATCAACGGCCCCTACGCCTACAACGCCGACCTTCCGGAAAACCTGAAGGCGGCGATCGCCAAGGCCTTCTTCGACGCGCCGACCAAGGACAAGGCCGCTTTCGATCGTCTCTCCGACGGCCAGAAGAAGGGCTTCCATCCCGCCACGACCAAGGATTGGGACAGCACGATCCAGCTGATCAAGTTCGTCGACCGGCTGCGCAAGAAGGCGAGCTGATCGCACCACGGAGACACGCGGAGCCGGGTTTCATAACCCGGCTCTTTCCGTTCAACCTCCAGCCCGACTGATCAACACGATGGCAACTGCCGTATCCATTCTTCCGGCCCAGCAATTGGCGACGCTGGAAGACGCCTACCGCAAGGCGGTTGCACGCAAGCGGCTCAGGGGCGCGCTGGCGATCGCGGTGTTCTGCGTCGTCCTGGTCCTCGCCGCGTTCGGTGCCGAGGTGAACCTGCGCACGCTGTTCACCTATTTCGGCAACTTCGTCAGCTATTTCGATCGCATCCTTACGCTCGACTCCGGCGCGCGGGTCTGGACCGATCCCGCCGAATGGTTCTGGGGCTGGCACAAATGGCTGAAGATGCTCGGCGAGACCTTGCTGATCAGCTATGTCGGCACGCTGACCGGCGCCGTGTTCGCTTTTGCGCTGAACTTCTTCGCCGCGCAGAACACCTCGCCGGGACCCTGGGTGCGCTTTATCATTCGCCGCCTGCTGGAATTCGCCCGTACCGTGCCCGGCATCGTGTTCGCGCTGATCTTCGTGATCGCGTTCGGCCTCGGGCCGATGGCCGGCGTGCTGGCGATCGCGATCCACACCACAGGCGCGCTCGGCAAGCTGTTTGCCGAGATCGTCGAGAATGCCGACATGAAGCCGGTCGAGGGCATCCGCTCCACCGGCGCGAGCTGGCTGTCCTGCATGCGCTTTGCGATCCTGCCGCAGGTCTCGGCGGGCTACGCCAGCTATGCGCTGCTCCGCTTCGAGATCAACGTTCGTGAGGCGTCGGTGATGGGCTTCGTCGGCGCCGGCGGCATCGGCCAGGAGCTCGTGGTCGCGATCCGCAAGTTCTACTATTCCGACGTCAGCGCCATCCTCGTCACCATCATCGTCACCGTCTTCATCATGGACATCTCGACCGGCTGGCTGCGCGGCCGGCTGTTCGGCAAGGAGACCAGCCGATGAGCCAGATGCCGAGGCCGGATATCGCGGAACTGCGCGGGAAATACCCCGGCGTGTTCGAACGTCCCGCATCGGCGCGGCTGGCGCTGCCGGCCATGGTCGCCGCGGCGCTCGCGATCTTCGTCTACGGCCTGGTCGATCTCGACTTCTCGCCGACCAAGCTGATCACCGGGATGAGCCAGCTCGGCTGGATCACCATGATGATGATCCCGCCGAATCCGGGCTCGTCGTTCCCGCTCTACATGCAGGCGCTCGGCGAGACGCTGTCGATCGCGCTGCTCGGCACCACGCTTGCGGCGCTGTTCGCGCTCCCGGTCAGCCTGCTGGCGGCGCGCAACATCATCCCGTCCAATCTGATCCGCTTTCCAGTGCGCCGTTTCCTGGATTCGATCCGGGGCGTCGATACGCTGATCTGGGCGCTGGTCTGGATCAACGTCGTCGGGCTCGGCCCGTTCGCCGGCGTGCTCGCGATCATGGTTTCCGACTTCGGCGCGTTCGGAAAACTGTTCTCCGAGGCGATCGAGGCGGCGGACCGCAAGCAGGTCGAAGGTATCCGCGCCTCCGGCGGTAATGCGCTGCATGAAATCCGCTTCGGCCTGTTGCCGCAGGTGCTGCCTGTGATCGCCGGGCAGGTGCTCTACTTCATCGAATCGAACACCCGTTCGGCTACCATCATCGGGATCGTCGGCGCAGGCGGCATCGGCCTGCAGCTCGCCGAGCAGATCCGCGTACTGGAATGGCAGAAGGTGTCGTTCCTGATCCTGATGATCCTGATCGCGGTCGCCGCGATCGACTTCATCTCGAGCAAGCTGCGCTTTGCCATCATCGGCCAGAGGGCGGTGGTGTAGCCTGCGCGACTTGCGGAGCGTTCCCGCGCTATGCGCTGCGACCGACAAGGTGCACGGCAGAGCGCCAGGCGTGATGCGCGAGCGCTTCAAGGCGCCGTACCGCATCGACGCGAGCGATTGCTTCGTCCGCGCTCACCGCTCCACTCGCCACTGAGCCGAGCGTTGCCTTGCGGTGGTGTCTTCGCACTTCGCCAAGTGCTTTCGTGCAGTGTTCCAGATGCGCGAGGGTCTGCTCGGTCGATGTTCCGGCCGCCGCGAATTCCTTTTCGGGGTTCAGCGACCGCGTCGACGCCGTTCTCAGCTTGATTTCTGCTTCGCAATCGGACGCGTCCGGCACGACGGCGACTTCGGCCGCGAGCGAGGCCGCGGTGCGCATGGCTTCCGCGCATACTTCCGCCGCGCGCATGTCCTGAGGGCCGCCGGGCGGCATCCCGAATTCGGTTTCCTCGCCAAAGATTTCGGCCAGGCGAGACGCGTGGTCGAGTGCATGCAGTGTGCTGGTGAGCTTCTGTTCCTCATCCTCTGCCTCAGGCGGTCCACTCACCTTTGACATGAACTCCTGCGCCTGGCGCAGGGCAGAGGCGGCTTCCGCCGCCGGCACTGTAGTCCGTCCCGCTGCGACGGAGGCGTCTTGATTTGCTGCCGACAGTGCTGTCGCCAGCGATCCGCACATCGTTTCAAGCGTGCGCGCGACTGTGCGTCGCACTGCTTCCACGGTTGCGATCGGAGTCACAAGCGCTGCTGGATCCAGGCACCTCGTCAGCGGTGAGCCGCGTTCGGGCAGAATACGTTCGACGAACCGGGTAAAGCCATTGATCACGGGCAGCAGCACCAGGACGCCGACAACGTTGTAAGCGGTGTGATAGGCGGCAAGCAGCGTTACGCCCCCAATGCTGTCGGAGGCGCGCACCAGAAGGGGAATAGTCACGGGGAAGAGCACCAGCGCGATAGCCGCCGCGATCAGCTTGAACAAGATATACGCGAGGGCCAAGCGCTTGGCAGTGCTGCTCGCACCGATTGCCGCCATGGCCGAACTGGTCGCCGTTCCGATGTTCTGCCCAATGATCAGTGCGCATGCCTGGTCCAGGCCGACGGCTCCCGCATAATATGCCGAGAGCGTCACGGCGATGGCGGCGGTCGATGATTGCATCACGGCGGTCATCACCAGTCCGACGATGGCCAGGGCCAGCACCCCGTACAAGCCCGCCCACCAGGTGGTGCCGAGCACGGCCGGCAAGTCCGCGGGGTGCAACTGTTCGGCCAGTCCTCCCATGCCCTGCTGTAAGGTTGTGAGCGCGAACAGCACCAGCGCGAACCCCGCAAGGGCTGCTCCCGCTGCCGAGACACGGCCACCGCCCAACAATTTGATCAATGCGCCGACGAAAATCATCGGGAGCGCCGCAGCCGTGAGGGAGACGCGAACGCCGATCAGCGCAACGAGCCAGCCGGTTCCCGTGGTTCCGACATTCGCGCCGAACACGAGCCCCAGGCCTTGCGGAAAGGTCAGCACGCCCGCGCTGACCAGACCGATGGTGGTCATGGTCGTTGCGCTGGACGATTGCACGATCAAGGTCACGATCGCGCCCCAGAACGCACCGGATAACGGCGTCGCCGCTGCCTTGCTCAGGACCGTCCGCAACTTAGATCCGGCGAGCCCCTTGAGGCCGGCGGTCATGACGCTCATGCCAAGCAGGAACAGCCCAACTCCACCGAGGACCGAAATCGCGGTCGACATGCGTTCTCTCTTCGCGGTGCACTGACAATTGGACCAATCAAGCTAAAGCAGCGGCGCCTTGAAGTCAGCACGGGATGAGGATTTGTCATCCGGCGGATCAAGCGACGGCTTTTGGTCGCAAGGGGCGAACTCAGAAGAACGCGGCAGACAGGCTTGCGGCGAGTCCCTGTTCGAGACACATGCGACAATGCCGCTTACTCAATTGCACCGAGCGCTAAAAACATCTCGGGATTGTGAAGCTGCGTACATGATTGGGCGGCAAGAGACTTTCGGGTCTGTGCTAAGTTTCGGCCGTGCATCACGCGCGGAATAGGGGCAGCACTTCGAGCCATCAGGGAGTGTTCAATGTCAGATCTCGTTGCGATCGTGTATCCATCCGAAGTCAAAGCAGAGGAAGTTCGGCAAAAAATACTAAAACTTCAGAGCGAATATCTGATCACGATCAGCGATGCCGTGATCGCAGTCAAAACCGGGGACGCTGTAAAGCTCAATCAGCTTGTGAACACCACCATGACCGGCGCCGCCAGTGGCAGCTTCTGGGGACTGCTGTTGGGGATGGTGTTCCTGAATCCCCTTCTCGGCGTGGCTCTCGGAGCCGGCGCAGGCGCTTTGAGCGGTGCACTGACCGATTTCGGGATCAGAGACCAGTTCATGAAGGATCTAGCGTCGAAGGTGAAATCGGGAGATGCCGTTCTGTTCCTGCTGATCAAGTCCATGACCTCAGACAAGGTTCTCAATGCGATCAAGGATGCAGGAGGGATCGTCCTGACGACCTCGCTCGATGAAAAGAAGGAGCAGCACCTGCGCGACACGCTCGCAGCCGCAACTCAGGCCAAGGCTGCCTAGCGGGCCAAGGCTGCCTAGCTGGGCGGGATCGCCCGCGAAGGAGGCCGGCTGTAGCCGTGCGGCTCCGCGGCCATTCAGCCGGTTTCCTTCCGCGCGGTCCAAGCCGGGAGAAAATCATGCGCAAATTGCTTCTATGGGGGCTCGCACTTGGGATTGCTTCAGCGGCGATTACGGCGAACAGCGGTCGCTCGCAAGCCGGTCTTATGGCGCCGCTGGGCGTGCGTCAGGCCGCCGACGAGCTTCGTCTCGCGGAAACTGTCCAGTTCACCTGGAGGGGCCATCGCTATTGTTGGTACAATAGGGGTTGGCGCGGTGGCGGCTGGTATCGGTGTGGCTTTGCTTCGAGGCGCGGCATGGGCTGGGGTGGTCCGGCGGGATGGCACGGGTGGCGACGGCCGGGTCACCACCCGGTTGCTCGGCCTCCGAGACCTGGTCGGCCGGGAATCCAGCGGCCGCAACCACTCCCGCAACCGCTCCCTGGCAGGAGCTGAGGGCTTCTTTGTCGTTCGGTCGCCGGCCGCGACGTGCTCGCACGCCGGGCGGAGCCCGCCATGTCCTTGAAGGAGCCGCAAACCCGCCAGGCGCGCGATCCTGTGCTTGTCGATCTCGCGCTGCAGGGCGGTGGATCGCATGGCGCTTTTACCTGGGGGGTGCTCGATCGGCTCATGGATGAGTCGTGGTTGCGCATCGAGGCGATATCGGGCACGTCGGCCGGCGCGATGAACGCCGTCGTGCTCGCGAGCGGCTTCATGACCGACGGCCCGGCGGGTGCCAAGTCTGCATTGAGCGCGTTCTGGCGGCGGGTCGCTGACTCAGCGCGGTTCAGCCCCATGCGGCGAAGCCCGCTGGACGTCATGCTCGGCCGCTGGACGCTTGATACGTCGCCCTTCTATCTCGCCTTCGATCTGGTGAGCCGCGTGTTCTCGCCGTACGATCTGAATCTCGCCGGCACAAACCCATTGCAAAAGGTCCTCGCCGAGTCGGTCGATTTTCGACTGGTCGCGAGCTCCCCAATCCGTTTGTTCGTGACGGCGACCAACGTTCATACCGGCCGCGGGCGTGTGTTTCGCAACGCCGAGCTCACACCCGACGTTCTGCTCGCTTCCGCCTGCTTGCCGACCCTGTTCCGTGCGATAGAGATCGATGGCGAGCCTTATTGGGATGGCGGGTACTCCGGGAACCCGACGATCACGCCGCTCGTGCGCGAGTGCAATTCGCGCGACACGCTTCTCGTCGCGGTCAACCCGGTCGAACGACCCGGAACACCGCGCTCCGCGCGCGAGATCCTCGATCGGTTGAACGAGGTTGCATTCAACGCCACGCTGCTCAAGGAGTTGCGTATGATCGCGCTGCTGCGGCAGGTCGCGGACGCCGGGAGCTCCGAGGGACGCAAATGGGCCGAGATGCGCATTCATCTCATCGCCAGCAAGGTTCTGGCCGAGCTCGGCGCGTCGTCGAAGCTCAACGCCGAGTGGGATTTTCTCTGCATGCTGCGCGACGAAGGCCGCGCTGCCGCCGAGGCATTCCTTGCCGCGAACGACCAGAACATCGGCAGGCGCTCTTCGATCGATTTGGATATCCTTTTGCAGCAGGTTTGACGCCATGGGCCTCGTCGGAATCCTGGTTGCCCTTGGCCTGCTGATCTGGCTCTCGTTCCGCGGATGGAGCGTGCTCCTCCTGGCGCCGGCTGTCGCGATCGTCGCCGCGGCTTTCGCCGGCGAGCCCTTGCTCGCCCATTGGACGCAGACTTTCATGAGCGGCGCTGCGCAGTTCATCGCGCAGTTCTTTCCGATATTTCTGCTCGGTGCGCTGTTCGGGAAGCTCATGGACGACAGCGGGTCGGTCCACGCCATCGCCCATTTCATGAGCATCAAGCTCGGACAGCATCGCGCGATCCTTGCTGTCGTGCTTGCAGGCGCGATCGTCACCTATGGCGGGGTAAGCCTTTTCGTCGCCTTTTTCGTTTTGGCGCCGATGGCACGGGAAATGTTTCGCGTCGCCAACATCCCGCATCGGCTCATGCCGGCCGCTATCGCTCTCGGCACCTCCACCTTCACGATGTCGGCAATGCCCGGAACGCCTGCGATTCAAAATTCGATCCCGATGCCGTTCTTCGGAACCACTCCGTTTGCAGCGCCCGGACTGGGAATCGTCGCTTCGGCGATTATGCTCGCATTCGGGCTCTGGTGGCTCAGCCGCGCCGAGCGAGCGGCGCGCAAGTCCGGTGAAGGCTTCGGCGGTGACGCAGAACTCGGGACCGGAGCGGTCGCTGACGATCAATTCATTCGCGAACGCGCCACATCGTCCCACGAGTTCGACCCGGCCGAAATAGCCCATGGCAAGCGTAGCGATGTGCCGCCGCCGATCGGCACGGCGATCATCCCGCTCCTCGTGGTCGTGGGCGTGAACCTGCTGATGTCGCTTCTGATCCTGCCGCGCGTCGATT
>NZ_VKHP01000194.1 GCF_010811875.1 Bradyrhizobium uaiense | reverse complement strand
CTGCCGAAGATCCGCCGCAAGGTCTCGGCGTTCCTGTCCGGCGACGAGCCGGGGCGCGAGTGCGCGCGGTCGGCGGTGATCGAGCTGATCGCGCGCACCGCGATCCGGCCCGGCAACGAATCCTATGCCCGCCTCAACGGCACCCGCGGCGCCACCACGCTGTTGAAATCCAACGTCACGCTGGAAGACGATTCCCTGGTGCTGACCTTCAAGGCCAAGGGCGGCAAGGCCGTGCGCAAGGAATGCGACGCGGCCAAGCTGGTGCGCGCGATCAGCTCGATCACCGCCGACAGCGCGAACTCGCGCGTCGGCTCGTCGCCGGACAGGAACGCCGAGACCTTGCGGCGGATCTTCGGCAGCGCCGCGACCAGCTTGCCTAGGCGATGCGCCTTGCGCTGCTCGCGGACCTTCTCCCAATCGGCATGATAGCGATATTGCAGCCGGCCGGCGGCATCGAGGCCGACCGCCTGCAGATGCGTGTTCGGATCGGTGGAGTAACGCACCCGACGATAGGCCGGCGGCATCGCCATCGCGTGCAGGCGTCGGATGGTGCGGGCATCCCGGACGCGCGAGCCGTTGGCGCGAACGAATGAATAATTCTTGCCGCGCTTGATGCGGCGGATGGTCAGCTCGTTCTGGTCGCCGAGCCGCAGGCCCAGGTCGCGGGCCAGATCTTCGACAGAGGTCTTGATGGCGGCGGGCGCGTCGAGCTTGAGCTTGGACGTAGACGGCTTCGGCCATTGGCCCAGCGCCTTCGCCAAGGCGACAGCGGGATCGGCGGACATGGGCCGCACAGCCGCGATGTTCTGCTGATCCATCATTCTCGCAAGACGCCTTGTTCCGCTGTTCTCCCGGTAATGCCGTTGCTTCGGGCTTCGTTCCGGTGGGCCGTTCGGCCTCGGATTGGCGATTTAGGGCGTCGGGGCTGACATTGCGAGTCGCGAATCGGTTATCGGAGGTTTCTAAATACCTTTCATGGGTGCCATTCGCCCGCTAACCTTGATTTTGGCCCCTCCGGGATCGGTCAAAATGGCGGGAGCGAGGGCTGGGAACCCGTTTCGGGCAAGCCGCACAACACGACAGAGGTCAGCCGGAAGGGCAGAGATCGTGCCATTTCTTGCGGAGTTTCTTGGCGGAGCTCTCCGCGATCCCGCAACAGACCACCACGCTCCTGTCGAGGGCGATCAGGCCGGGCCGGCAGTCGTGGTGTGGACCTGGTGCGGATGATCGCGAACATCCGACCACGTCTGGAAGCCATCGAGCGGAGGCAGGGTGTGCTCTCGATCAACATCATCGTCCCTGAAGGCCTTCATCACCGTCGGCAGCACGTGGACCGTAATCATTAATTCTTCTGCGACAGTCATGGTCTCCGGTGGCGACGTCAGGCTCGGACGGGCGGCGCAGAGAGCGATACCACTACGACCAAGAGACCAGTGACCCGACGCTGACGATGGAGCATAGGTTCTCTCGTCGATGCGTTGGGGTAAGCCGTCCTATCATAAGCGGAAGCCTCGCGACGAAAGTGACAGTCCTTTTTCCTTGCCGGGCCGGAATGCGGCAACGCATAATCGCGGCAATGATCAGGACGGCTTGTCGTCGCGTCGTTTGCGATCGGCAATGAGTGGAGGAAAGCGATGTCCGAGAAGATCTATGACGTGTCGGCCGACTGGGCCAAGCGCGCCTATATCGATGACGCCAAATATCGCGAGATGTACGCGCACTCGGTCAAGGACCCCAACGGCTTCTGGGGCGAGCACGGCAAGCGGATCGACTGGATCAAGCCCTTCACCAAGGTCGAGAACGTCTCCTTCGCGCCCGGCAACATCTCGATCAAATGGTTCGAGGACGGCGTGCTGAACGTCGCCTGGAACTGCATCGACCGCCATCTGGAGAAGCGCGGCGACCAGACCGCGATCATCTGGGAGGGCGACGATCCCTCCGAATCCAAGCACATCACCTACCGCCAGCTGCACGACGAAGTCTGCAGGATGGCCAACATCCTGCGCACGCGGAACGTCAAGAAGGGCGACCGCGTCACGATCTATTTGCCGATGATTCCGGAAGCGGCCTACGCCATGCTGGCCTGCGCGCGGATCGGCGCGATCCACTCTGTCGTGTTCGGCGGCTTCTCGCCGGACAGCCTCGCCCAGCGCATCAAGGATTGCGACTCCAAGGTGGTCATCACCGCCGATGAAGGCCTGCGCGGCGGCAAGAAGGTGCCGCTGAAGGCCAATGTCGATGCCGCGATCGCCAAGACCGGCGGCGTCGACTGGGTCGTGGTGGTGAAGCGCACCGGCGGCAAGATCGAGATGAACCCGACGCGCGACCTCTGGTATCACGAGGCGGCCGAGATGGTGACGACGGAATGCCCGGCCGAGCACATGCATGCCGAGGATCCGCTGTTCATCCTCTACACCTCGGGTTCGACCGGAACGCCGAAGGGCGTGCTGCACACCTCTGCCGGCTATCTCGTGTTCGCGTCGATGACGCATCAATACGTGTTCGACTATCACGACGGCGACATCTACTGGTGCACCGCCGACGTCGGCTGGGTCACCGGCCACAGCTACATCCTCTATGGGCCGCTCGCCAACGGCGCGACCACGCTGATGTTCGAAGGCGTGCCGAACTACCCGGACAATTCGCGCTTCTGGAACGTGGTCGACAAGCACAAGGTCAACATCTTCTACACCGCACCGACCGCGATCCGCGCGCTGATGCAGGGCGGCGACGAGCCGGTGAAGAAGACCTCGCGCAAATCGCTGCGTCTGCTCGGCTCGGTCGGCGAGCCGATCAATCCGGAAGCGTGGGAGTGGTATTACCGCGTGGTCGGCGACGACCGCTGCCCGATCGTCGACACCTGGTGGCAGACCGAGACCGGCGGCATCCTGATCACGCCGCTGCCCGGCGCGACCAAGCTGAAGCCGGGATCGGCGACGCGGCCGTTCTTCGGCGTGGTGCCTGAAATCGTCGACGCCGACGGCAAGACGCTGGATGGCGAGACTTCGGGCAATCTCTGCCTGACCAAATCCTGGCCGGGCCAGATGCGCACGGTCTATGGCGATCATGCGCGGTTCGAGCAGACCTATTTCTCGACCTACAAGAACAAGTATTTCACCGGTGACGGCTGCCGGCGCGACGCCGATGGCTATTACTGGATCACCGGCCGCGTCGACGACGTCATCAACGTCTCCGGCCACCGCATGGGCACCGCCGAGGTCGAGAGCTCGCTGGTCGCACACGAGGCCGTCTCGGAAGCTGCTGTCGTCGGCTACCCGCACGACATCAAGGGCCAGGGCATCTACGCTTACGTGACCTTGATGAAGGGCACCGAACCGACCGAAGCACTGCGCAAGGAGCTCGTCGCGTGGGTCCGCAAGGACATCGGCCCGATCGCCTCGCCGGACCTCATTCAATTCGCGCCCGGCCTGCCGAAGACGCGCTCCGGCAAGATCATGCGCCGCATCCTGCGCAAGATCGCCGAGGACGAGCCGTCGAGCCTCGGCGACACCTCGACCCTGGCCGATCCGGCCGTGGTCGACGACCTCGTGCAGAACCGGCAGAACAAGAAGTAATCCGGCAGCAGCAATACCGAGACATGAAGCAAGGGCCGCGCGCGATCACCGCCGCGGCCCTTCGCTTTTCTGCGTACGATCCGGCGTCGGCTGCCCTCGAAAACGCTATGGGATTGAGCATTTCACGGGATTGTCAGAGGCGCGGCGCCATTGCGGCGCGTTTGTGGCCAAGTGTTGTTTTCAAGTCATTTACTTTAATCCGAACTTTTCCTTTTCTCCTCGCCATCAGGACGTGTCTTGCGGCCGGTGTGAAACCACCCGGTTAAGACACGCGGTTAATATTGCGTGGCGAGACCGGCGGGCCCTTTTTTTCAGGGCTCTGCACCTTCGTTTTTGGCTCCCTTTTGGGAGCTGTTGGGAAGTGGAGAGGTTGATGTCGATGAAGTTTGCGGTGGCGCTGGCTGCCACCCTTGGTGCTGTTGTTGTGATGTCGCAGGCGGCCGAAGCGCGGCCGGAAATGGTCGGAATACACGCCGACAATTATGAGCCGGGGACCATCGTGGTGAGGACCAACGAACGGCGGCTCTATCTCATTCTCGATTCCGGCCACGCGATGCGTTACCCGGTCGGCGTCGGCAGGTCCGGCAAGCAGTGGGCCGGCACCACCCGCATCGACGGCAAGTATCGCAACCCGGCCTGGTCGCCGCCCGCCGAGGTGAGGCGCGACAAGCCGAGCATCCCGGACGTGATCGCCGGCGGCTCGCCGCGTAACCCGATGGGCGTCGCGGCGATGACGCTGGCCGGCGGCGAATACGCGATCCACGGCACCAACGTGCCGGGCTCGGTCGGCGGCTTCGTCTCCTACGGCTGCATCCGCATGCTGAACACCGACATCACCGATCTCTATTCGCGCGTCTCGGTCGGCACGACGGTTGTCGTCACCCGCTGATCGCGAACAAGGCGTCCGAAGAAAGCCGCGCAGGCCGCGCGGCTTTTTTTGTTTGGCTAGCCTGGTTTGACCCAGGCGTCCAAGGCCGATGAGTTTTGCTTGAATCGGCTTGGCTCGCTCTCGGTTCACCTCTCCCCGTTTGGGGAGAGGTCGGATTGCGCAGCAATCCGGGTGAGGGCTCTTGCTCTCTCGATGCACCGTAACCCCTCACCCGATTTGCTGTGCAAATCGACCTCTCCCAAGGGAGAGGTGCACTTCCGACGCCGCTCCAGATCAGCCTAATCTCATCAGACTCTAGCGCGCGAAATTCCCGCACCAGCCGAAGCGGTGGCCGCCATTGTAGGCGCGCGCATGACCGGCAGCGAGCAGCGCAGCCGAGACGTTGTCGGTCTTCTTCGTCGCGACGTCGGCGACGACGCGTCCCTGATATTTGTCGGGGCCGATATTGTAGATCACGACATCACCCTGGCCGAGCAGATCGCGCAGCGCCACCGTCGCTGCTTGCACCATTTGCAGCTCGCGCGCACAGGACGCCTTCAGCTCCGGCGCATCGATGCCGCGCAGCCGCACGCGGGTGTAGAGATCAGGGCCCGGTGCGAGATGCACCCGCGCCTCGAACGTGTCGCCATCGATCGTCCTAACCACGTCGACGGCGTGCCGCGCGTCGGGCGCGCCGGCGCGCTGCCAGATCAGGTCGCTGTCGCGCGCGCGGTTCAGCGACCAGTGCGACGGTAGCGGCATCCATTGAGGCACATATTGGCGGATCGGCAGCATGCTGCCGACGGCAATGCCGAGAACGAACACCCATGGCAGCGCCGCGGAGACGCGGCGGCCCCAAGGGGTCCGGCGGAAAGGCGGACGCCCCGTCCCACGATAAGGATTTATTCTTTCGTATGGGGACATATTCCCAGACTGACCCGAGTCGGGCCGTCAGACAAGGCAACTCAGAAGTCCGAGGCGATGCCCTTGGTCTCCCAATCGCCGTAACGCGTCGGTTCCGGCCCCTTCGGGCCCTGGAATTCCTTCGGCCGCGCGGCCGCATCCTGCGCGGCGGCTTCCTCGGCAGCCTTGCGCCGCGCCGCGGCTTCGGCCAACGCGCGCTGCGCGGCCGGTGCCAGCGGCCTGCGCGGCGCGGGTTCCGGGGGTGATGGAGATTTGTCAGTCATGGCAAGCTTTCTCGGCAAAACTTTCTGCCTGCGCATTTCGTATCTCAGACTTGGCTCAGTGATGACGTCACGATAGTGATGGCATCACGATCACGAAATCCCGCAAGGCGATTCTTACATTTGGCATATTCGCATGCCAGAGGTGTTTTCGAGTTGATGGGCATGAGCCGAATGTACCTCAGCACCTTTCGAGATATCTCCGCTTCATGCCTCCTTCAAGATTTGCAGTTCCTGCTGAAGTCCCCGGTCTCGCGGCGCGCCGTATCGCTGCCGACATCCTCGACGGCGTGCTGCACAAGCATCGCACGCTCGACGATCAACTCGACGGCGCAGGCGCGCATCCCGGCCTGAAATCGCTGGCCGATCGCGACCGCGCGCTGATGCGCCGGCTGGTCTCGACCATCCTGCGCAAGCTCGGCACGCTCGGCCATCTGCTGTCGCGCCTGCTCGATCGCGGCATTCCGACCGATGCGCCGCGCGCGCAGAGCGCGCTGTTGATCGGCGCCGCGCAGATCCTCTGGATGGATGTGCCCGATCACGCCGCGGTCGATCTGTCGGTGCGGCTGGTGCAGTCCGACCGCCGCGCGGCGAAATATGCCGGGCTGGTCAACGCCGTGCTGCGCCGCTGCGCGCGCGAGGGTCAGGGCCTGATCGACGAGATCAGCATGCAGACGCTGGACCTGCCGCCGTGGATGCTGGCGCGCTGGAATGCGCACTACGGCGAAGCCACCACGCGCGAGATGGCGTTGGCGCTCGGCCACGAGCCGTCGCTCGATCTCACGGTGAAGGCGGACGCGCCGCAATGGGCGAGCCGCCTGCATGGCGAGACGTTGCCGACGGGAACCGTGCGCACGCTGCTGCAAGGTTCCGTCACCATGCTGCCCGGCTTTGCCGAAGGCCAATGGTGGGTGCAGGACGCCGCCGCCGCGCTGCCGGTGCGGCTGTTCGGCGACATCAAGGACAAGGCGGTCGCGGATCTCTGTGCTGCGCCCGGTGGCAAGACCGCGCAGCTCGCACTGGCCGGCGCGCATGTCACCGCGGTCGACCGCTCGCCGGCGCGCGTCGCGCGGCTGCGCGACAACCTCACGCGGCTGGCGCTGCCAGCCGAGACCGTCGTCGCCGACGCCGCCGAATGGCCGGCGGAAGCCGCGAGCTTCGACGGTATCCTGATCGATGCACCCTGCACCTCGACGGGAACCATCCGCCGCCATCCCGACGTCGCCTGGCTGCGCCAGGAGGGCGACATCGCCGCGCTGTCCGCGCTGCAGAAGCGGCTATTGCAGAAGGCCACCCATCTGCTGAAGCCCGGCGGCACGCTGGTCTACTGCACCTGTTCGCTGGAGCCGGAAGAAGGCGAGCACGCGATTGCTGCGCTGCTGGCGAGCGAATCGGGCCTGCGCCGTGCGCCGGTCGAGAAGGACGAGGTCGCCGGCCTCGACGACATCATTACCGCCGACGGCGATCTGCGCACCTTGCCCAGCCATTTGCCCAATGCCGACCCGCGGCTGGGCGGGCTGGACGGCTTTTATGCCGCCCGGCTGGTAAAATCCTGATTTTAAACTTCAGTCTTCTAAGCTCCAGATGCTTCGTGAAGTGATTCGTGCGGTATCAAGAGGGTGTCTTGCACATCAAGAAGGTGTCTTGGCCGCGTTTCCGGATTAAATAAGGATTCGTTGAAAATTCCCTCCCCGCAAGGTTAGGCGTGTCGGTCGCTCAAAGCAGACGCATCTCGACGCTGATTGCTGGCCGCTTTGCCCGCAGCATGCTCGCACGCGCCAGCGGGAGCACGGTTGCGCTGTCGCGGCTCTGGCCCGGCCGCACCGACCGGCTGATCATCGCCCCGCACGATCTGCGGACCGCCGACGCCACCCGCGCCGCCGAGATCTATGCCGGGCGATTCGTTTTCGCCGGCAAGATCGTCACCTGTCACGGCCGCTCGATCTTCGACCTCGAGCCGCCGTCGGAGGATTGGGAAGCTGCCCTGCTCGGCTTCGGCTGGCTGCGCCATCTGCGCGCCGCCGACACCGCGCTGACCCGCGCCAACGCCCGCTCGCTGGTCGACGACTGGATCTCGAACCAGGCCCGCAGGCGGCCGCTGGAGCGGCGCGCCGACGTGCGCGCACGGCGCGTGATCTCGCTGCTGTCGCAGGCGCCATTGGTGCTCGGCGACACCGACGGAAAATTCTACCGCAAATATCTGCGCGGGCTGGCGCGCGAGATCCGTTACCTGCGCCACTCCACGCTCGACAATGACGGCGTTCCGCGGCTGCAGGTGCTGATCGCGCTGTGCTACGCCTCGCTCTGCCTCGCCAACCAGGCGCGCAACATCAAATCCGCCACGCGCAGGCTGTCCGACGAATTGCAGCGCCAGATCCTGCCCGATGGCGGCCACATCTCGCGCAACCCCGGCGCGCTGGTCGAGCTGCTCAGCGATCTCCTGCCGCTGCGGCAAACCTTTGCCGCCCGCAACATCGCGCCGCCGCCGGCGCTGCTCAACGCGATCGACCGCATGATGCCGATGCTGCGCTTCTTCCGGCACGGCGACGGCAGCTTCGCGCTGTTCAACGGCATGTCGACCGCGCCGTCCGACCTGGTCGCGACGCTGCTCGCCTATGACGACACCCGCGGCGTGCCGATGGCGAGCATGCCGCATACCGGCTTCCAGCGCCTCGACGCCGGCAACATGACCCTGATCATCGACACCGGTCCGCCGCCGCCGGCCAGCGTCAGCCAGGACGCGCATGCCGGCTGCCTGTCGTTCGAGCTGTCCTCCGGCGTGAGCCGCATCGTCGTCAATTGCGGCATGCCCAACACCGGCCGCGACAATTGGCGGCCGTTCGCGCGCTCCACCGCGGCACATTCGACGCTGACCTATCGCGACACGTCGTCGTGCCAGTTCGTCGAGCTGTCGGCGATGAAGCGGCTGCTGCGCGGCGCGCCGATCACCAGCGGCCCGAGCAATGTCGAGAGCTACCGCGAGGCCATTCCCGACGGCGACGTGCTGACCGCCTCGCATGACGGCTATCTCTCCCGCTTCGGCGTGGTCCATCGCCGCGTGCTGATGGTCGCTCAGGACGGCACCCGGCTCGAAGGCGAGGACCAGCTGACGCCGGCGCCGGGCGGCCGCATCAAGGGCAGCGAGGCCGATTTCGCGCTGCGCTTCCATCTGCACCCCTCGGTGAAGGCAAGCCGGCTGTCGGATGCCCGCGGCGTGATGCTGGTGCTGCCCAACCGCGACGTCTGGACCTTCGAGGCGATGGACGACAAGGTCGACCTCGAGGACAGCGTGTTCCTGGCCGGCAATGACGGCCCGCGCCGCACCTCCCAGATCGTGATCCGGCAGGACGCCAGGCAGGCCGGCAGCATCCGCTGGAGCTTCGTGCGCTCCTCGACCTCGGCCACCGCCACCAACGCGCGCCGCAACGCCCGCCGCGAGCCGGAACTGCCGCTGTAGGCGGCGGAAAACGCTGCCTGCAACGCTGCCGGAATCATCCCCGTCATCCTGAGGTGCGAGCCTCTTCGGCGAGCCTCGAAGGATGAATCGGCCACCAGCCGGGCCGTGCATCCTTCGAGGCTCGCTCCGCTCGCACCTCCAGCGACAAAGGCGAAGCCTTTGCGCGGGGATGACGGGGAAAGGGCATCAGATCATCGCCAATTTGCGGGGATTCGGTCCCACGGACCGGTTTCGTATGGCCCAAAACCATGCTACCCGGCTGCCTTAACAGCCAGGGATTTTCCGATATGACCGAGCAGCTTCGCCGCGTGACCCGCGCTCTGTTGTCCGTTTCCGACAAGAGCGGACTGATCGAATTCGCCAGAGCGCTGGCCGACCAGGGCGTCGAGCTGGTCTCGACCGGCGGCACCGCCAAGGCGATCGCGGCGGCCGGGCTCAAGGTCCGGGACGTCTCCGAGCTCACCGGCTTCCCCGAGATGATGGACGGCCGGGTCAAGACGCTGCATCCGAAGGTCCATGGCGGCCTGCTCGCGATCCGCGACAACAAGGAACATGCCTCGGCGATGGCCTCGCACGGCATCGCGCCGATCGACCTCCTGGTCGTCAATCTCTATCCGTTCGAGGCCACCGTCGACAAAGGCGCCGGCTTCGAGGAGTGCATCGAGAATATCGACATCGGCGGCCCCGCGATGATCCGCGCCGCAGCCAAGAACCATGACGACGTCGCCGTGGTGGTCGAGGCGAACGATTATCAGGCCGTGCTCGACGAGCTCGCCGCGCACAAGGGCGCGACCTCGCTCGGCCTGCGCCGGCGGCTCGCCGCCAAGGCCTATGCCCGCACCGCGGCCTATGACGCCGCGATCTCGAACTGGTTTGCCGTGCAGCTCGACACCAAGGCGCCGGACTTCCGTGCCTTCGGCGGCAAACTGATCCAGTCGCTGCGCTATGGCGAGAACCCGCACCAGACCGCGGCGTTCTATGCCACGCCGGAGAAGCGGCCGGGCGTTGCGACCTCGCGCCAGCTGCAGGGCAAGGAACTGTCCTACAACAACATCAACGACACCGACGCCGCCTATGAGTGCGTCGGCGAGTTCGATCCGCAGCGCACCGCGGCCTGCGTTATCGTCAAGCACGCCAATCCCTGCGGCGTTGCCGAGGGTCCCGATCTCGCGACGGCTTATGCCCGCGCGCTCGCCTGCGATTCCACCTCGGCCTATGGCGGCATCATCGCGGTCAACCGCACGCTCGATGCGGACGCCGCGCGCGCCATCATCGGCATCTTCACCGAGGTGATCATCGCGCCCGATGCGACCGAAGAGGCGATCTCGATCATCGCCGGCCGGCGCAATCTGCGCCTCTTGCTCGCCGGCGGCCTGCCGAACGCGCGCGCGACAGGCCTCACCGCCAAGACGGTTGCCGGCGGCCTCTTGGTGCAGAGCCGCGACAATGCCGTGATCGAGGACATGAACCTGAAGGTCGCGACCAAGCGCGCGCCGACCGACGCCGAGCTGCGCGATCTCAAATTCGCCTTCCGTGTTGCAAAGCACGTGAAGTCGAACACCATCATCTACGCCAAGGATCTCGCCACCGTCGGCATCGGCGCCGGCCAGATGAGCCGGGTCGATTCCGCGCGCATCGCCGCGCGCAAGGCGCTGGATGCGGCGGCCGAGCTGAAGCTCGCCGAGCCCCTGACCAAGGGTTCGGTGGTCGCCTCCGATGCATTCTTCCCGTTCGCCGACGGCATGCTGGCCTGCATCGAGGCCGGCGCCACCGCAGTGATCCAGCCCGGCGGCTCGATGCGCGACGACGAGGTGATCAAGGCCGCCGACGAGCACGGCATCGCCATGGTGTTCACCGGCGTGCGGCATTTCCGGCACTAGCGTCATTCCGGGGCATCGCGCAGCGATGAACCCGGAATCCATCGTGCCGCGGATGAATGGATTCCGGGTTCGCGCTTCGCGCGCCCGGAATGACGGCGGTGGTTTACTCTCGCACCTTCGCCAGCAGCATCAGCCCCACCACGAAGAACGCCACCAGCACCGCCATGCCGGCCTTCTGGCTCGCGGTGGCGGCCGTGATCGCGCCGATCAGCAGCGGGCCGATGAACGACGTCACCTTCCCGGTCAGCGCGAACAAGCCGAAATACTGCGCGATGCGATCCTTCGGCGCGAGGCGGATCAGCAGCGAGCGCGAGGCCGCCTGCAAGGGTGCGCCGGTGGCGCCGATCAAGCAACCGAGCACGATATACGCGCGCTCGGCAGCACCCGCGAACAACGGACCACCCGGCACCGGCGGCGCGACCGGGATGAACAGGATGGAATCCTTGTTCACGGTGAGGATCACGACGATCGCAAACAGCAGGATCACGAGGCTGCCCGTGATCACGCGCTTCGGCCCGAACCGATCGTCGAGCTTGCCGCCGATCCAGCCACCGAACGTGCCGGCGACTGCGAGAATGATGCCGAAGGTGCCGACGCGGATCGTGTCCCAGCCGAACGTGCCGGCGGCATAGATGCCGCCGAACGCGAACAGCGAGACCAGCCCGTCGGTATAGATCATGTTCGCCAGCAGGAATCGCGCCAATGATTTCTGCTTCGGCAGACCAGCGAATGATTCCCTGAGCTCGCGCAGGCCTTCGCCGAGCGCCTCGCGCATCGGGCGTTTCGCCGGATAATCCGGCGTGAACAGGAACATCGGCGTCACGAAGATGATGAACCACAGCCCGGTCAGCGGCCCGGTGATGCGATCGCCCTCGTGCATGACCGGATCGAGCCCGAACAGCGGCGTGAAGCCGAACAGCGTCTTGCCGGTCTCGGCATTTGCGGCGAGGAAGCCGAGCACCAGCACGAGGCTCAGGATGCCGCCGACATAGCCCGTGGCCCAGCCGGTGCCCGAGAGCCGCCCGATCCGGTCCGGCGGCACGAGCGTCGGCATCATCGCATTGTTGAACACGGTCGCGAACTCGACGCCGACGCTCGCGATGGCATAGGCGAGCAGCAGCGCGGGGATGATGTCGGGATTGCCGGGCACACCTATCCACATCGCGCTCGAGCCGATCACGAGCAGCGCGCCGAACACCGCGATCCACGGCTTGCGCCGGCCGCTGGCGTCGGCGATGGCCCCCAACACCGGCGACAGCAACGCGATCGCAAGTCCCGCCGCGGCGGTCGCAAAGCCCCATAGCGCCTGCCCGCTCGCGGCATCGGGCGCGACGAAGCTCGCGAAATAGGGCGCGAACACGAAGGTCGTGATCAGCGTGAAATAGGGCTGCGCAGCCCAGTCGAAGAAGATCCAGCTGATGACGGCGGCGCGGCCGGGATAGACCTTGGTGGCGGCCTTCGCGTCACCGGCGCCCGTCTGTAGTGTTGCCGTCATCGCGATAGATATTCCCCAACTCGAACCACAGGCAGGCTTTTGCCGCTTCAATCCGCTCCCATATAGCATGAGCCGGTTTTGCTGATACGGCGACGAACAGGGCAGGACATTTCGATGGCGCTGACAGCAACCATGTCACGACGGCTGTTTGCCGCTCTCCTGGTGATCGGCATCGCGACACCGGCCCTCGGCCAGGTCCAGCGCCGCGCCTATGAGCCGCCAGCCACCGATACTGCCCGCAGCATCCGCGCCGAACACGGCATGGTGGTGGCGCAGGAGAAGCTTGCGGCGCGGGTCGGCGCCGACATCCTGCGGCAGGGCGGCAATGCGGTCGATGCCGCGGTTGCCACCGGGTTTGCGATGGCGGTGACCTATCCACGCGCCGGCAATATCGGCGGCGGCGGGTTCATGGTGATCCATCTTGCCGGACGCAATGAAGATGTCGCGATCGACTATCGCGAGACCGCGCCGCAGGCCGCAACCCGCGACATGTTCCTGAATGCCGACGGCAAGCCCGATCCCGACAAGTCGCGCAACTACGCGCTCGCGATCGGCGTGCCCGGCACGGTCGCCGGCCTTGCGCTGGCGCTGGAGAAATACGGCTCCGGCAAGTTCACGCTGGCGCAAATCCTCAAGCCTGCGATCGATCTCGCGCGCGACGGTTTCATCGTCACCGACGATACATCGGACACGTTGTCGGACATGTATCGCCGCATGTCGCGCTGGCCGAATTCGGCCAAGACGTTCTCGCACGCCGACGGCACGCCGCTGCGTGAGGGCGACCGCCTGATCCAGGGTGATCTCGCCGGCGTGCTGACCGCGATTGCCGAACAGGGGCCGCGTGGCTTCTACGAAGGCGCCGTCGCCGAGAAGCTTGTCAGCGGCATCAAAAATGCCGGCGGCATCTTTACACTCGAGGATCTGAAATCCTACCAGGCGGTGATCCGGACGCCGATCCGTGGCACCTATCGCGGCTACAACATCATCTCGATGCCGCAACCTTCCTCCGGAGGCGTCGTGCTGCTGGAGATCCTCAACATCCTCGAGGGCTTTCAAATGTCCGACATGAAGCAGGGCTCGGCCGCCTCGCTGCATGTCATGATCGAAGCGATGAAGCGGGCCTATGCCGATCGCGCCCGCTATCTCGGCGATCCCGCCTTCGTCGACGCGCCGACGCAATTGCTTGTTGACAAGGACTATGCGGCCCGGCAGCGCGCGACCATCGACCTTGCCCGCGCCACGCCCTGGGCCGATGTGCGCAACGCCAAGCAGCCGCACGAGGGCGACAACACCACCCATTATTCGGTGGTCGATGCCGCCGGCAACGCCGTCAGCAACACCTACACGCTGAACTTCCCCTATGGGGTCGGCCTCGTCGCCGACGGCACCGGCGTGCTGCTCAACAACGAGCTCGACGATTTCACCGCGGCGCCCGGTGCCTCCAACGCCTTCGGCCTGGTCGGCTTCGAGGCCAATCTGCCGGGACCCGGCAAGCGCCCGCTGTCGTCGATGTCGCCGACCATCGTGCTGAAGGACGGCAAGCCCGTGCTGGTGACGGGATCGCCCGGCGGCAGCCGCATCATCTCGGCGGTGACGCAGATCATCGTCGACGTGATCGACTACAAGATGGACATCGCGGCCGCGGTCGCGGCGCCCCGCATGCACCATCAATGGCTGCCCGACGAGGTCCGGATCGAGAAGGGCTTTCCCGACGAGGTGCTGACCGAGCTGCGCGCCAATGGCCACAAGCCGGTCGAGCCGCTCGGCTACTCCTCCGCGAACTCGATCGTCGTCACGACCAGCGGTCTGCTCGGCGCGCCCGATCCGCGCACGCGCGGCTCGGAGGCCGCGGGATACTAAAGAGCGTTTTCAAGCGAAGTGGCCCCCGGTTCGCGCGAAGAAAACGCGTCAAAACAAGAAAGCCAGGGTAACCGCACCTTTGCCCAGCCTGCAACATCGCGATAGATTGGCGGTCCGCGCAACTCCGGCCGCGGATCGCAAACAGCCGGTGAAAGATTTCTCCGGGGAACGCGCATGAGCACGGCCGAATCCAAATCGATGGAAGTCGCAGAGATCGAGGACACCAGCCTCCTCGCCTTCTATCGCGACATGAACTTGCAGGAGCGGCGCACGTTCTGGGCCTGCGCGTCGGGCTGGACGCTCGACGGCATGGATTTCATGATCTATCCGCTCGTCATCGGCACCATCATCACGCTGTGGAAGGTCGACGCCGGCACCGCCGGCCTCGCAGGCACCGTGACGCTGCTGGCCTCCGCCGTCGGCGGCTGGCTCGGCGGCTATCTCTCCGACCGCATCGGGCGGGTGAAGACGCTGCAGCTCACCATCATCTGGTTCTCGTTCTTCTCGCTGGTCTGCGCCGTGGTGCAGAATTTCGACCAGCTGCTGATCGCCCGCGCGCTGCTGGGCTTAGGCTTCGGCGGCGAATGGGCGGCCGGCGCGGTGCTGATCGGCGAGACGATCCGGCCGCAATACCGCGGCCGCGCGGTCGGCTCGGTGCAGTCGGGCTGGGCGATCGGCTGGGGCCTTGCGGTGCTGGCGCAGGCGGTGTTGTTCTCGGTACTGCCGGCGGAGAACGCCTGGCGCTGGATGTTCGTGATCGGGGCGCTGCCGGCGTTGCTGGTGTTCTATCTGCGCCGCTACGTCACCGAGCCGGAGATCTCTGCCGCGACGATGGCGCAAGCGCAGGCATCCGGCAGCGGACCCGCGGCATTGTGGGAAATCTTCCACGGACCGATCCTGAAGACCACACTGCTGGCTTCGCTGGTCGGCACCGGCATGCAGGGCGGCTATTACGCCATCACCTTCTGGGTGCCGCGCTTCCTCACCACCGAGCGCAAGCTCTCCGTGGTCGGCTCGACCGGCTATCTCGCGACGCTGATCATCGGCTCCTTCATCGGCTATCTGGTCGGCGCCTGGCTCGCCGACCGGATCGGCCGGCGCAACCTGTTCCTGATCTTCTCGATCGGCGCCATCGCCGTCGTGCTGCTCTACACCCAGCTGCCGCTGTCCAACGAGGTGCTGTGGGTGCTGGGGTTCCCGCTCGGCTTCTTCGCCTCGGGCTATTTCTCCGGCATGGGCGCGTTCCTGACCGAGTTGTATCCGACCCGGCTGCGCGGCTCCGGCCAGGGCTTCTGCTATAATTTCGGCCGCGGCGTCGGCGCGCTGTTTCCGTTCCTGGTCGGTGCGCTCTCGACCACGACCACGCTTGCCAACGCGATCGCGATCTTCGCGGTGGCTGCCTATGGCGTGTTCTTCATCGCCGCCTACGCGCTACCGGAAACGCGCGGGCGGGTGTTGCATGCGGGTGGCTGAAGAGTGAGATAGCATGCAGAACGTGCCGCTTGCTCCGTCGTTCCCTCCCCCCTTGCGGGGGAGGGTTGGGGAGAGGGGTGGCCGCAAAGACGGTGTATGTGGCTTACCCCTCTCCCTAGCCCTCCCCCGCAAGGGGGGAGGGAGCCTGATAGTGTGCGTTCCTAACTGGAGGCCATTCTCATGACATCCCTCAAAGGCAAGACGCTGTTCATCTCGGGCGCGAGCCGCGGCATCGGGCTGGCGATTGCGCTGCGCGCGGCGCGTGACGGCGCCAATGTCGCGATCGCGGCGAAGACTGCCGAGCCGCATCCGAAGCTGAAAGGCACGATCTATACCGCCGCCGACGAGGTCCGCGCGGCCGGCGGCAAGGCACTGCCTGTCATCTGCGACATCAGGGACGAGGCGCAGGTGATGGCGGCGATCGAGCAGACCGTCGCCGAGTTCGGCGGCATCGACGTCTGCGTCAACAATGCCAGCGCCATCAGCCTGACCAATTCGCAGGCGACCGACATGAAGCGCTACGATCTGATGATGGGAATCAACACCCGCGGCACCTTCATGGTGTCGAAATATTGCATTCCGCATCTGAAGAAAGCGGAGAACCCGCACATCCTGATGCTGTCGCCGCCGCTCGACATGAAGACCAAATGGTTCGAGCACTCGACCGCCTACACAATGGCGAAGTTCGGCATGAGCATGTGCGTGCTCGGGCTGGCCGGCGAGCTGAAAGCGGCCGGCATTGCCGTCAACGCGCTGTGGCCGCGCACCACGATCGCGACCGCCGCGGTCGGCAACCTGCTCGGTGGCGACGCCATGATGCGTGCGAGCCGCACGCCCGAGATCATGGGCGATGCGGCCTACGCAATCATCACGCGACCCTCGCGTGAATTCAGCGGGCATTTCTGCATCGACGACAAGGTGCTCTATGCCAATGGCGTACGCGACTTCGAGCGCTATCGCGTCGATCCCTCGGTGCCGCTGATGTCGGACTTCTTCGTGCCCGACGACGACGTGCCGCCGCCCGGCGTCACCGTGCAGGCGCTGCCGGCGCGCTAAGCTACACCGCGGCCGCGTTGAGCTGCGTGCGCCAGTGCTGCACACGCTCCTTGAGCTGCGTATCGCGCACATAAGCAAGCTCCTCGTCCTCGATCCGCTCCAGCGTTTCGAACGAGAGATTGTCTGCGCCATGCGCCGCCCAGGCGCGTTGCAGCTCGGCACTGCGGTGACTGCCCATCCGCAGCGTGAACCAGATGCGGTTCTGGATCTTGTCGAGATCGAGCGCCTGCCCGACCCAGACCGCACCGGTCGCGCGGCAGCGGATCGCGAACACGCCGGCGACGCTCGCGCGCTTCTTGTAGTCGGCGATGGCTTGCTTGCGGTCCTCGGTCTTCATGGCGGCTCCTGTCGGTTCGACACGCCATTTATACCCGGGCATTATTGACATGACAATAATACCCGGATATAAATGATGGCATCGAAACCCGAGCCGCCGGCTATGAATGCGAATCTATCGGCCGACCTCGTACGGCCCGCCCTTCTCCAACGCCCGCGCATAGGCCGGTCGGGCGTGAATGCGCTCAAGGAAGGCGACGCATTTGGGATGACCGTCCTCGAGCCCGCCGCGCGCGGCGGCCGCTTCGAGCGGAAAGCTCATCTGGATGTCGGCGCCGGAGAACTCGCCGCCGGCGAACCACTCGCTCTTGCGGAGTTCGCCTTCCCAATAGGCCATGTGCTGCTTGAGCTGCGGATTGACCAGCGTGGACAGCGCCGTGTTGGACACCTTGCGCACCAGCGGCCGCAGCAGCGCCGGCGCGCGCTTCGGCATCAGCGTGAACAACAGCTTGAGGAGCAGCGGCGTCATCGCCGAACCCTCGGCGTAATGCAGCCAATAGGTGTAGCGCAGCCGCTCCGGCGTATCGGCCGGCGGGATCAGGCGGCCGTTGCCGTAGGTCGCAATGATGTATTCGAGGATCGCGCCGGATTCCGCGATCGTGTTGCCGTTGTCGGTGACGACCGGCGACTTGCCGAGCGGATGGATCGCGCGCAGCTCCTTCGGTGCCCGCATGTCGGGCTGCCGCTGATAGCGCACGATCTCGTAGGGAACGCCCAATTCCTCCAGCAGCCACAGCACGCGCTGCGAGCGGGAATTGTTGAGATGATGAACCGTCAGCATGAGCGTCCTCTGAAATATCGGCGCAATCGGGCGGCGCTTGGTGCCAGCCGGGAACAGGAAAGTCGAGACCGACGCGTCGCGATTGCTAAGAATTACCCGGGCAATATGTCGCGCAATCGGAGAGGTCTACCATGAATCCAGCCTATGTCGCGTTCGAAGGCGAACATCGCATCGGCGCCGGTGACCTCGCCGAGGTCGCCCGCACCGCCAAGCAGTTGCTCGACCAGCGCAAGGACGCCGCGATCCTGGTGTTCAACGGCCGCACCTCGGCGCTGGTCGACATCGATTTTCGCGGCTCGGTCGATGACGTGCTGGCCCGGCTGCCGAAGCCCACACCTGCGCCCGACGAGGAGCCGGCGGCGGCTGCCGCACCGCGCGGGCCGGGACGCCCGAAGCTCGGCGTCGTCGCGCGCGAGATCACGCTGTTGCCGCGACACTGGGACTGGCTGGCGCAGCAGAAAGGCGGCGCATCGGTTGCGATCCGCAAGCTGGTCGACGAGGCGCGGCGCTCCAGCGGCGACAAGGATCGGACGCGCGCGGCACAGGATGCCGCCTATCGCTTCATGACCACGATGGCCGGCAACCGGCCGAACTACGAGGACGCGATCCGCGCCCTGTTCGCGCACGACCGGCGCCGCTTCGCGACGCTGATCGCGGACTGGCCGGCCGATATCCGCGATCACACGATCAAGCTCGCCTATAGCGATCAAGCGGACTAGCCCGCGATGAACCTTCGCCGACGAGCAACCGCGAGCGAGCTGCGCTCCTTCTCTCGCTTGCGGGGGAGGTCGGATCGCATCGTCAGATGCGATCCGGGTGGGGGCTTTCTCCACCGGAAAGAATCTCTTCGCGGCGAGACCCCACCCCGGCCCCTGTCCCTTATCCA
>NZ_VKHP01000193.1 GCF_010811875.1 Bradyrhizobium uaiense | reverse complement strand
GTTTCGTTGCCGGCGCTGCTGTTCGGGATCATGTCCAAGACCCCGTTTGCGGAGCTGAACAACCCGCCATTCCTGATCGCCACCACGCTCGGAACCGTGATCGCATTCTTCCTGGCGATGGTCGCGGGCAAGCTGATGGGGGGCTTGACGCTGCGCGAGGCAACGCTGGCGGGCCTGTCGGGTGCCTACGGCAATATCGGCTATATGGGGCCTGGGCTGGCGCTCGCCGTGCTCGGCACCAAGGCCGCGGCGCCGACCGCGCTGATCTTCTGCTGCGACAGCATCTTCCTGTTCTCGATCGTGCCGCTGCTGATCGAGCTCACCGACCGCGACCATCCCTCGCTGCTGCACGCATTCGGCGTGGTGCTGCGGCAGATCGTGCAGAACCCGCTGATCATGTCGGCGGTGTTCGGCGCGCTGGTCGCCGCGTTTCACATCCCGTTGCCGGTCGCGCTCGACCGCACCATCCAGTTCCTGCAGAACGCCGCCGCGCCGATGGCACTGTTCGCGCTCGGCGTCACCGTGGCGCTGCGGCCGTTCGAGCGGGTGCCGTGGGAGGTGCCGGGCGTGGTTGCGATCAAGCTCCTGATCCACCCGCTGCTGGCGTTCGGACTGATGCTGCTGTTCGGGCCGTTCGCGCAGCCCTGGGCCGCGACCGCGGTGCTGATGGCCTCGCTGCCGCCGGCGCTCAACGTGTTCGTGATCGCCCGGCAGAACGACACCTGGATCGAGCCGGCCTCGGTCGCGGTGCTGATCGGCACCTTCGCCTCGGTGGTCACGCTGACCAGCGTGATGTGGTTCATCCAGAGCGGACGGCTGGTGTTTCCCTAAGTGAGCATCAGGCTCAGCGCCGCCATGACGGCGCAAGGCCCTCGCGCATCGCCAGCCGCCGCAGCGGGCCGAATGCGCCGAGCAGGTGCAGGCCGGCGGCACGCGCGGTCTGCACGCCCAGGAAATCGCTGAGCAGCGAGCGGTTGGCGATGTCGATCGCCCAGGTCCTGCTGGCAACGTCGGGACGCCGCGCCGCCTGGTAGCGCGACAGCACGCTTGGCGCGCCGGGATCCTCGCCGCGGCCGATCGCCTGGCCCGTGATCTCGGCGATATCGGCGGCGTCGCGCAGCCCCATATTGAGGCCCTGCGCGCCGATCGGCGGCAGCACATGGGCGGATTCCCCGACCAGCGCGATCCGGTCTTTTGCAAACTGCCGGGGCCGCTCGATCGCCAGCGGAAACACGTGACGGCCGCCCTGGACCTCGACGCGGCCGACGATCGAATGCGACTGCCGTTCGGCCGCGACGGACAATTCCTCGTCGCTGAGTGCCTTGAGCCGCTCGGCCTCCTTGGGCGAGGAGACCCAGACCACACTGCTCCTGTTGCCGGCGAGCGGCACGAACACGCAAGGGCCGTGCTCGGTGTGAAACTCGGTCGAGATGTTGTTGTGCGGGCGGCTGTGGGTGATGTTGAAGGTGAGGGCGGATTGCCCGAGCGCGCGGCTTGTCACCTCGATGCCGGCGGCCTCGCGGGACAGTGAATTACGCCCGTCGGCGCCGACCACGAGCCGGGCCTTGAGCGACTGGCCTTGCCGCGTCACCACCGTGACATCGGCATCATCAGGCTGCACCGAGGCGGCCTCGTCGTCGAACCGCGTCAGCGCGGCCATCTCGCCCGCACGGTCCTCGAGCGCTGCGACCAGCGAGCGATTGTCGATGTTGAAGCCGAACTGCTCGCGCCCGATTTCGTCCGACGTGAACCGCACCTCGGGTGCGCGGATCAGGCGGCCAGTGTCATCGACGAGGCGCATGGTCTTGAGCGCCGCCGCCTTGTCGCTGCAGCGCCGCCAGACGTCGAGCCGCTCCAGGATATCGGTCGAGGCGCCGAGCAGCGCGGTGGTCCGGTTGTCGGCATAGGGCGCGCGGCGCGCCAGCAGCGCGGTCCGCGCGCCGGCGTCGGCAAGCGCAATGGCAGCCGTCAATCCGGCCGGGCCGCCGCCTATTACGATAACGTCATAATCCTGCGAGCTGTCGGTCATATCAGGACATTTGACATGCCTGGCCCGATTTTCAAGCCATCGGTAACCACCAAGAGTTTCCAACGCCTTGCGCGGCGGAACGCCGCAAGACTGCATATGCAAAGGGGGCCGATTCCTGATAGCACTTCGGCCGATGGAGCACTCGAGCCAGCCGGATGCGTTGCCAGAACGGATGCGGACCGCCGCATTCTCCGTTCATATTTTCACGGCACTCGGCGCCGGCGTCGCGCTGCTGGCAATGCTCGAAGCCGTGCGCGAGCACTGGGCCAACATGTTCGCCTGGCTCGGGGTCGCGCTGATCATCGACGGGATCGACGGCCCGCTGGCGCGCCGGCTCGACGTGGTGCGGTTGCAGCCGAACTGGTCGGGCGAGGTGCTCGACCTGGTGGTCGATTTCGTCACCTACGTATTCGTGCCGGCCTATGCGATCACCGCGAGCGGCATGTTGCTGCCGCTGGCTGCGCCGATCCTCGGCATCGGCATCGTGGTCTCCAGCGCCCTGTATTTCGCCGACCGCCGCATGAAGGCCGACGACAACCATTTCCGCGGCTTTCCGGCGCTGTGGAATGCGGCGGCGTTCTATCTGTTCCTGCTGCATCTGCCGCCGGTGCTGTCGACCATCGTGGTCGCGGCCCTGATCGTGCTGACCTTCGCGCCGTTCCACGTGCTGCACCCGTTCCGCGTGGTGCGGCTGCGCTGGCTGACGCTGTGGCTGCTTTTCGCCTGGGCGGTGCTCGGCGCGTACACGCTCGCCAATGATTTCGTGGTCGCTCCCTCGATCACCTTCGGTCTCTGCGCCATCGCCGTCTACATCGTCGGCAGCGACACCGTGATCCGCCGGATGAAAGCCTTCAGAGCATGATGCAATTGATCACCAGCCCGGAAGCCTGGGCTGCGCTGTTGACCCTGACTGCGCTCGAGATCGTGCTCGGCATCGACAACGTCATCTTCCTCTCGGTGATCGTCTCGCGGATCCCGCAACCGCAGGCCAACCGCGCGCGGCAGATCGGCCTGCTGCTGGCGCTGGTGTTCCGCATCCTGTTGCTGTCGATCCTGGTCTGGCTGATCGGGCTGACCCAGCCGGTGATCGTTGTTCAGGACATCTCACTGTCCTGGCGCGACATCATCCTGATCGGCGGCGGCCTGTTCCTGATCGCCAAGGCGACCCATGAGATCCACGGCGAGGTCGAGGCGCGTGAGGGGGAGGCCGCCGACAAGCCGAACGCCAGCGCGTTCTTCTGGGTGATCGTGCAGATCATCATCATCGACCTGGTGTTCTCGCTGGATTCGATCATCACCGCGATCGGCATGGCGCAGGACATCGAGATCATGATCGCAGCGGTCGTGATCGCCTGCGCGATCATGTACATCTCGTCGGGGCCGGTGGCGCGGTTCGTGGCGGAGCATCCGACCACCAAGATGCTGGCGCTGGCCTTCCTGGTGCTGATCGGCGTGGCGCTGGTGGCCGACGGCTTCAAATTCCACATTCCGCGCGGCTACATCTACTTCGCCATCGCGTTCTCGGCCGCCGTCGAGGCATTCAACGTCATGGCCAAGCGCAACCGCAGGAAGCCGGCGCGGTAGGCATGATCCGGAAAAGTGCGAAGCGGTTTTCCGAAAAGATCATGCATCTAGTCTACGGTTCCGGCCCGCTTGGTTGACAAGCCAGCGCCGTTGGCATTCGCTTGGCTGGCGCTGATATTTGAGGGGAGCGACGACATGACCAAGGCTGTGCGCGTGCACAAGGTTGGGGGCCCGGAAGTCCTGACCTATGAGGACGTCGAGGTCGGCCCGCCGGGGAACGGCGAGGTTCGTATCCGCCAGCACGCGGTCGGGCTGAACTTCATCGACGTCTATTTCCGCACCGGCCTCTACAAGGCGCCGGGCCTGCCGTTCATCGCCGGCAACGAGGCCGCGGGCGAGGTTCTGGCTGTCGGTCCGGGGGTGACCAATTTCCACCCCGGCGATCGCGTCGCCTACTACTACAACCTCGGCGGATATGCGTCCGAGCGCGTCATCCCGGCCGACAAGCTCGTCAAGCTACCCGACCACATCACCTACGAGCAGGGCGCCGTGCTGATGCTCAAGGGGCTCACGGTCTGGTACCTCTTGCACAAGACCTTCAAGGTCGAGCAGGGCCATCGCGTGCTGATCCATGCTGCGGCCGGCGGCATCGGGCTGCTGGCCTGCCAATGGGCGCGGGCGCTCGGCGCGCATGTCATCGGCACCGTCGGCTCGAAGGCGAAGGCCGATCTCGCGCTCGCCAACGGCTGCGACCACGTTATCCTCTACAATGAGGAAAACTTCGTCGAACGCGTCAAGCAGATCAGCCGCGGCGAACTCTGCGATGTGGTTTATGACGGCGTCGGCAAGACCACGTTCCCGGGATCGCTGTCCTGCCTGCGGCCGCGCGGCCTGTTCGTCTCGTTTGGCAATGCGTCGGGCCCGGTGCCGCCGTTCCCGCTCGCCGAGCTCAACAACCACGGCTCGCTGTTCGCGACACGGCCCAAGCTCAACGACTATGTCGGCACCCGCAAGGAATTGCTCGAAGGCGCCGACACGCTGTTCGCGGCCGTGATCAACGGCAAGCTGCACGTGCCGATCAACCACGCCTATGCGCTGAAGGACGTGGCGAAGGCGCATATCGATCTGGAGAGCCGGGCGACGACAGGCGCGGCGATTCTCAGGCCGTAATGCAACGTCATTGCGAGCGAAGCGAAGCAATCCATTGCCTCCGCATATGCGGACCGATGGATTGCTTCGTCGCTTCAGCGCAAAATTGCTTTGCAATTTTGTCGCGAGCTCCTCGCAATGACGTTGCGGTGGCCGTTACGCCACCCGCCTGGCCGCGCCGACCTTCGTCAGCACCGTATCCAGGCAATCGATCATCGCCGAGATTTCCTCCCGCGTGACGTTGAGCGCCGGCATGAAGCGTAGCGTGTCCGGCCGCGGCGAGTTGACCAGCACGCCGGCCGCAAACGCCTCGGCAACCACAGCAGCGCCGATCGGCATCTTGAGGTCGAGCGCGAGCAACAGGCCGCGGCCCCTGATCTCGCCGAGCCCATGCCGCGCCGACAGCCGCTGCAATTCGCGCTCGAGCAGCTGCCCGGTGTCGGCGACCGATTTCAGGAAATCGGGCTGGCCGATCTGATCGAGCACGGCGAGGCCCGCGGCGCACATCAACGGATTGCCGTTGAAGGTGCCGCCCTGATCGCCGTGATCGAAGCACGAGGCATGCTCGGTCGCGAGCAGCGCCGCCAGCGGCACGCCGCCGCCGATGCCCTTGCCGAGCGTCATGATGTCGGGCTCGATTCCGGCATGCTCATAGCCGAACAGCTTTCCGGTCCGGCCCATGCCGGTCTGGATCTCGTCGACGATCAGCAGTAGGCCGCGCTGCTGGGTCAGCGCCCGCAACTCCCTCAGGAATTCATCGGTCGCGGGCCAGACGCCGGCTTCGCCCTGGATCGGCTCCAGCATCACCGCGACCGTCGATGGCGAGATCAACTTCCGCACCGACTCGATGTCGTTCAGCCGCGCTTTCCGGAAGCCCGAGACCTTCGGCTCGAACAACGGCTCGAACGCCTTCTTGCCCGAGGCCGACATGGTCGCGAGCGTGCGTCCGTGGAAGCCGCCCTCGAAGGTGATGATCTCGTGCGCACCGTTCTTGTACTTGGCTCCGTATTTCCGTGCGAGCTTGATCGCGCCTTCGTTGGCCTCCGCGCCGGAGTTGGCGAAGAACACCTGGTCGAAGCAGCTCTTGTCGACCAGCGCCTTTGCCAGCTTCAGGCTCGGCTCGTTGTAGAACGCAGGGCTTGGCGTCAGCAGCCGTCTGGCCTGCGCGGCCAGCGCGTCGGCCACGGCCGGCGGCGAATGGCCGAGGGCGTTGACGGCCCAGCCCTGCACGAAATCGAGATAGCGGTTGCGGTTGGCGTCCCAGAGGTACGAGCCCGCGCCGCGCACGAACACAACCTGCGGGCGGGCGGTGATGTCCATCAGCGCGTCGAACGGTTGGGTAGCGTCTATCATGTCGATCTCCTCTGGGGTCGGTGTGGGGAATGGGGGACAGGCCGAAAAGCGAGAAGGCCGCGCTTTGGGGGCGCGGCCTTCTCGAAAACCCTGGCTGATTTAGCTAATCAGCGATGGCGTCGGACACGGCGCAGCCCAGCATCGTCGCGGGTGCGACGACGGCAGATGGCGCGGCGGTGGGTCCGGTTCAGCTTCATGGCGCAGGCCCATACAGCCGAAGGGGCGGCGGTGTCAAGCGGGAGGTGATACCGCACGCAATCGGCTCGCGGAGCGTGCGAGAGCGTTTTCGAGCGAAGTGGACGCCGGTTCGCGTGAAGAAAACGTGTCAACACAAGAATCTAGAGCCTTCGGTTCTGATTCAATCAGAACTGAAAGTACTCTAGGCTGCGACGAGGCAATCCTGGAGGTGGCGCCGTGATCAAGCTGCTGATCGAAAGAGACCTTCCGGCCAATTTCGACGTGACCGATGACGTGCAGGCGGCGCGTCACGCGCGACCATTGCGGCCCTCAGCCAACAGTCGCCGCTTCCTCTGGAATACCCGCCGCCGAGTAGTGTTCGAGGGGCGACGAAACAAAATCTGCCGGGATGAAACCATTTTCCGGCCTTCACGAAGGCATGGTGAAACAATCGGGCGGTTAAAAACAGCCTTGGAAGCGATGGGCAAAGGGGAACTGCAAAAAGAACAACGATCGCCGTGGGGCGCGGAACAAGGGCATGTCACAGATTCGCAAAGGTTTTTTAGTCGCTCTCGCGACTGCATTGACGATCGGCGCCGTGCAATTCGCTTCAGGTCACGACCTCGGCGACCGCTGGCACGCGGGCTCTGAGCAGCCAGGTCAGATCGTCAACCGAGCCGGCAAGGCAGATCACCTTGCTGCCCCTAAGCCGTTCGCAGTCCAGACGAAAACGGTTTCTGTGCGCTTGAACGATCAAGCCGATACATCGGTCCTGATCCGTGTTCCGTCTGCGCAAGCCCGTATCACCAAGACGCCGCTGTGGAATCAGAGCCGTAAGCCGACAGTCGCCTGCGAGCCCATGGTCAGCACGCTCACGGAAGTCGCAAGGCTCCTGCAGCCTGGCCGTTGCGTGACCTGATCGGCTCAATCCGCTTTCCTGATTGGCGGTGCGAGCCAAGTTCGGCGCTGACAGCCTATATCCGCAATCTTATTGACGGAGCCTAACCACTGGCGTCGAAGACCTGCCAAATCCTCAACTGTTGGACCGACGGGATTTCAACGAGGCCGTGCAAGATGAGATTGCTCAAGCTTCTTGTGCAGCGTTTGCTCATCTTTGGATTGGGAATCTTCTGTGTTTGGTTGATTGTCTTCGTTGTTTTTGAAACTGCGGACCGCAGGCTACCTTGGATCCTGGCAGTCAGTGCCACCTACGGAATCGCCGCATATCTCGTTCTGCCACGTGCGATTCGGATGGGCTTGAAGATTCTGCAAAGCAAACGTGTGCCGAGTTACACGATTACGGGCGACGGACTGCCTGGAGATCCCGTGAACGTCGTGCTCGTCGGTACGCTCCAGCAGCTTCGCGGGGCCTTCGCAGCGCTCGGCTGGTCGGAGGCAGATCGGCTTAGTCTAGCCAGTTCATGGGGCATGGTCCGAGCCTTTGTGCTCAATACTCCATACCCCACCGCCCCGTTCAGCACCCTCTATCTTTTCGGGCGGGGCCAGGACATCGGTTTTCAAAAGGCGATCGATAACAGCCCGCGGAAGCGCCACCACGTAAGGTTCTGGGCCTTGAGTCAAACGCGTGCCCAGGCAACTTGGGGAACAGCAGATTTCTGGCTAAACACCGAACGCCCGCCGGAAAACGAATGCGTTCTTTGGATAGGAGCTGGCACCAGGGACACCGGCCTATCCCTCACTCGTCTTTCATTTCAAATCACCCACGCCACAGATTCGGATACGAATGCAGAGCGCGATCATATTATCGGTGAGTTGAAGAGGATTCGAACCATCCAAGCGGTGAAAGTCTATCAGGCCGGGGAAAATCTTCTCGCTGAACGCGTCAATCACTACATTACCGATGGCGAGATCACGTTGGCGATTCTGGTTGGAAACGAAGATTGACGCCAAAGCCAGGGTTTTCTGCTATCCCTCAAACTGTCCAGCTACGCGAGCCCGGTTTCGCGGTTTCAAGAAAATAACCGTCGTGGGCCGCGTCCTCCCCGCGATGATTCCGCTATCGACATCCATGTCTGTTGTTGGCCCATCGCGACATTTGCTGCGCTTGCGCAAAGAGGTCGGTATCGGAGCGAAGCGGACTTCGCCGCCGGTTTATGAGTACACGGCCGAGTGCAGCAGCGTATTCGCGTCAGAATCCCGCGACGCTGCCGTGCAGGTCGTATTCGTCGGAGCGCTCGATCTTGGCGGTGACGATCTCGCCGACCTTGAGCGGGCGGCGGCTGGTGAGATAGACGGCGCCGTCGATCTCGGGCGCATCGGCCTTCGACCGGCCCTTCGCCACCGTCGGACCGACCTCGTCGATGATGACCTGCTGGCGGGTGCCGACCTTGCGCTTCAGGCGCCGGGCCGAGATCTTCTGCTGCCGCGCCATAAGCGCGTTCCAGCGCTCCTGCTTGACCTCGTCGGGCACGGCATTGGCAATCGCGTTCGACGTGGCGCCGGCGACCGGCTCGTATTTGAAGCAGCCGAGGCGATCGATCCCGGCTTCATCCAGCCAGTCGAGCAGGTAGGCGAAGTCGGCATCGGTCTCGCCGGGGAAGCCGACGATGAAGGTCGAGCGCAGCGTCAGCTCGGGGCACTGCTCGCGCCACTTCTGGATCCGCGCCAGCGTCTTCTCCTGTGCGGCCGGCCGCTTCATCGCGCGCAGCACGTCGGGGCTCGCGTGCTGGAACGGGATGTCGAGATAGGGCAGCACCTTGCCCTCGGTCATCAGGCCGATGACCTCGTCGACATGCGGGTAGGGGTAGACATATTGCAGCCGCACCCAGGCGCCGAGCTCGCCGAGCTCCTTGGCGAGGTCGAAGAATTTCGCGCGCACGCTGCGATCCTGCCAGGGGCTCTCGGCGTATTTCAGGTCGACGCCGTAGGCCGACGTGTCCTGCGAGATGACGAGCAGTTCCTTGACGCCGGCCTTCACCAGCTTCTCGGCTTCGCGCAGCACGTCGTTGGCCGGCCGCGACACCAGGTCGCCGCGCAGCTTCGGAATGATGCAGAAGCTGCAGCGGTTGTTGCAGCCTTCGGAAATCTTCAAATAAGCGTAGTGGCGCGGCGTCAGCTTGACGCCCTGCGGCGGCACCAGGTCGAGATGCGGGTTGTGCGCCGGCGGCAGCGCGCGATGCACGGCATCCAGCACGCTCTCATATTGCTGCGGGCCCGTGATCGAGAGCACGCCGGGATAGGCGCTCTCGATCTGCTCCGGTTCGGCGCCCATGCAGCCGGTGACGATGACCTTGCCGTTCTCGGCCATCGCCTCGCCGATCGCGGCGAGCGATTCCTGCTTGGCGCTGTCGAGGAAGCCGCAGGTGTTGACGATGACGATGTCGGCACCATCATGCTTGCGCGCCAGCTCATAGCCCTCCGCACGCAACCGGGTGATGATGCGCTCGGAATCGACCAGCGCCTTGGGGCAACCCAAGGACACGAAGCTCACTTTCGGCGCGGCGGCCTCTTGCATATCGTCCCAAATCTGCCTGATTGATGGGCAGGAGCTAGTCCCAATTGCCGAGAATTACAACCCTTTCCCGGGCCTTCCGGCATGATATGGATGCGGTTGCCGGGGCTTAAGAGTTGTCGATGAGCGCAGAATCGTCTCCCAAGATCGTCATCGTCGACGAGAGCCCGATCCGCGCGGCCATCCTGGAGGAGGGACTGCGGGAGGCCGGGTACACGGACGTCGTCCATATCAGCGAGATGCAGAGCCTGCTCTCGCGGATCTATGCGCTCGACCCCGAGATCATCGTCATCGACCTCGAGAACCCCAGCCGCGACGTGCTGGAACAGATGTTCCAGGTCAGCCGTGCCGTGCGCCGGCCGATCGCGATGTTCGTCGACCAGAGCGACGCCGCCTCGATCCAGGCTTCGGTGGAGGCCGGCGTCTCCGCCTACATCGTCGATGGGCTCAAGAAGGAACGGATGAAGCCGATCCTCGATCTCTGCGTCTCGCGCTTCAACGCCTTTTCCAAATTGCAGGACGAGCTCGACCGCACCAAGCATGCGCTGGAGGAGCGCAAGGTGATCGACCGCGCCAAGGGCATCCTGATGAAGGTGAAGGGGCTGACCGAGGAGGAGGCCTACGTGCTGATGCGCTCGACCGCGATGCGCGAGAAGAAGAAGATCGGCGAGATCGCGCAATCGATCCTGACGGCGTCGGAGTTGTTGAAATGACCACACCCTTGCACGTTGGGTTCATTCCGCTGGTCGACGCCGCCGCATTGATCGTCGCCGTCGACAAGGGATTTGCAGCGACTGAGGGCCTCGACATCACGCTGGTGCGCGAGGTGTCGTGGTCGAATGTACGCGACAAGCTCAACATCGGCCTGTTCGACGCCGCGCATCTGCTGGCGCCGGTGGCGATCGCATCACACCTCGGGCTCGGCCACGTCAAGGTGCCGATCGCAGCACCCTTCAATCTCGGGCTCAACGGCAACGCCATCACGGTATCGCCGGCGCTGCACACAGCGCTGATGACGGAGATCGACGGCGACCGGTTCGATCCGATGGCGACCTCGCAGGCGCTGGCCCGCGTGGTGGCGAAGCGGCGCAAGAGCGGGGCGGAGCCGTTGACCTTCGGCATGACCTTCCCGTTCTCGACCCACAATTATCAATTGCGGTTCTGGATGGCTGCCGGCGGCGTCGATCCGGACGAGGATGTGCAGCTCGTGGTGCTGCCGCCGCCCTACATGGTGGACAGTCTCGCCAACGGTCATGTCGACGCGTTCTGCGTCGGCGCGCCCTGGAATTCGATCGCGGTCGATCTCGGCATCGGCCACATCCTGCACTTCGTCTCCGACATCCTGCTCAGCGCGGTCGAGAAGGTGCTGGCGGTACGCCAGAGCTGGTCGGAGAAGCATCCCGATGTCGTCGCGGCGCTGGTCCGTGCGCATCTGCGCGCCGCTGACTTCATCGAGCAGCCGGAGAACCGGCCCGAGGTGGCGCGGATGCTGGCGCAGCCGGAGCGGCTCGGCGTCGATGCCAGCGTCATCCAGCGCACGCTCGATGGCCGGCTGAAGATCTCGCCCGACGGCACGATGCGCGAGAGCAATCGCTATTTGCTGGTCGGGCGCGAGGCAGCCGCGCGGCCGGACCCGGGGCAGGCGGCCTGGCTCTACGCGCAGATGGTTCGCTGGGGCCAGACGCCATACCGGCCGGAGGCGTTGAAGGCTGCCATGGCCGTGTTCCGGCCAGACCTCTACGACGCCGCGTCAGGCCACCCGGCAGGCACCTCCCACGCCATCGGCGCGTTCGCAGGCCCCCCGTTCGATCCGGCCGACGTTCCGGGCCATCTGGCGGCGTTCAAGATCCGGCGCTGGAAGCCCTGAATGCGGCAGCGGCCACGCGCCTGATATCCACCTCGGGCTACTTTGCATGGGGTTGTTTTCGAGATTTTCGGTTGTTGTGGGATTGGTACAAGTTCCCGACGCCTCGAATTGCGACGAATAAGATTCTCGGACGAACCCGCGAGGAAGAAAATTCCTCTGGGAACCGGGTTCCCCGAGGGCGTGGCGTCGCTATTTTTGCCACCCGCTTGAATTGCGCCGCGAACGATATTCCATATGCCCGAGAATGGGGCGTTGGAGATCGACCATGCGCGAGCTATCGGCGGAAGCCCGCCTGCACTTTTACGCGCGACAAGTTTCAAGGAAGTCCGGGACCGGAATTCAGACTGCGGCGCTGTACAGCGCGTTTGCGGTGATTGCGGCCATCGTGTTCGGCACGCTGTCCGTCCACCCGTTCTGAGGCCCTGAGAGAACTGCAAAGCCGCCGCCTGATGTCCCCAGGCGGCGGCTTTGTGTTGGATGGATCCTGATAGATCAATAGCCGTAGCCGCGACCATACCCGTAGCCGTAACCGTAGCCGTAACCGCCGCCGCAGGTGCTGCAGGTCTGCTGAACAGGTGCGTAGTAGGAATAGCCCGGCGAGACCATCTGGGTGCGCTCCTGGGTGGCGTATTGCGGCGGGATGCGCTCATAGTCGACGCCTTCGGGCGCGACCATCACGGTCTTCGGCACCATCACGGTACGATACTGCGCCGGCGTGCGATGCGCGATGACGCGGCCCGGCGACACCATCACGGTTTCCTGCACCGTGCGATATTGCGGCGGCACGGTCTGCACCTGATAGCAGGTCGTGCAGGGCTGGGGCGGCGGCGTATAGCAGCTGTAGCAGCCAGCGGACGCTGCGCTGGTGAAGGCGGCCGTAGCAACCGCGGCAATGGCAAGGGAGAGGCTGGTGCGGAACATGCTTTCGTACCCAATTTCCTGAGAGGACAATCAAAGGCTCGGAAGCTGCACCTAGCAATCAAACGGCAAGTTTGGGTTTAAGAAGGTTCTTAACGGAATCTAAAGGGCCGGCGCGGCGGCCGGCCCTTGCTGATGAGATGCGTTCGCTGCTCAGTGCGCAGTCTTGAACGGCGCAACCGTAATGCCAGCCTGCTTCAGCGCCTCGCGCAGGCCGCGCGCGATCTCGACGGCGCCATGTGTGTCGCCATGGATGCAGACGGTATCGGTCTGCATCTTGATCACCTTGCCCGTGACCGAGACGACCGCGCCGTCCTGCACCATCCGCACCACGCGCTCGGCGATCGCCTTGGGATCGTGCAGCACCGCGCCGGGCTTCTTGCGCGACACCAGATTGCCGTCGTCCTCGTAGGCACGGTCGGCAAACACTTCATGCGCCATCCGCAGATTGGCGGCCTCACCCGCGCGGACCAGTTTCGAGTTGGCGAGCACCACGAAGATGAGATTGCGATCGACGGCCTTGATCGCATTGGCGATCGCCTTGGCCGTCATGTCGTCCTGGCAGGCGACGTTGGACAGCGCGCCATGCGCCTTCACATGGGTCACCTTGTGGCCGGCCGCAGTCGCGATCGCCTGCAGTGCGCCGATCTGGTAGGCGACGAGATTCTCGATCTCCGACGAGGTCAGCCCGGGCACCGGGCGGCGGCCAAAGCCGTGCAGATCGCGGTAGCCGGGATGGGCGCCGACGCTGACGCCGCGCGCCTTCGCGAGCTCGACCGTCTTGCGCATGATGTCGGCGTCGCCGGCATGGTAACCGCAGGCGACGTTGACCGAAGTCGCAAGCTCGATCATCGCGGCGTCATTGCCCATTTCCCAGGGCCCAAAACTTTCGCCGAGATCGCAATTGAGGTCGATGGTTGAGGTCATGACGATCGATCCGTTTGTTGCTGTTGGCTCTTTTGTTTGAGCATGATCTTTTCGGAAAACCGCTTCACACTTTTCCGGATCATGCTCTAGGGTACCGCGACCTGCCAGGTCACGGCGTCGATGGCGCTGACGGCCTGGCCTGCAACGTTAGCATCCCTCAGCGCTTCGATGTTGAGGCCAAAATCCTCGATGCCGCGGAGACGATCGGGCAAGGAACGCAGCAGCGCGTGAAACTTGATCGCCTCGGCTTGCGCTTCGGCGATCGTCACCGCCTTGAAACGGAACGGCCGGCCGGCGGAGATCTGCGCGAAGCGGCCGAAATCCGCCGTGATCACGGTCGCGATCTTCGGATAGCCGCCGCTGGTGCCGCGGTCCGGCATCAGCACGATCGGCTGGCCGTTGCCCGGCACCTGGATGCTGCCGTTCACGGTGCCGTCGGAGACGATGTTGTGGCCGTCGAGGTGCTTGATGACAGAACCTTCGAGGCGGTAGCCCATGCGGTCGCTGGTGGCCGAGATCTTCCACTCGCTGTCGGTGAGCAGCCTCTTGCTTTCATCGGCGAACTCGTCGTCCTGCGGGCCGAACACGATCCGGATCGGCGCATCGGTTGAGGCCGGCAATTCGATGCAGCGCTCGGCTATGCCGCTCGCGGCCTGCGTCTTCAACTCGTCGCCGCTTTGCAGCGGCCGCGGGTAGGGGCTGCCGAGCCCGGCGCGGGCGTTGACCGCGAGGCTTCCGAACATCGGTTCGCCCTCGATGCCGTGCTCGATCGCGAGATAGCTGAACGAGCCGCCGCGGGCAAAGCCGAGATTGAGCGTCTCGCCTTCGGAGAGCGTCGCCGAACTATCGAAGGCGACCGGCCGGCCGCCGATATCCGCATTCCGTGAGGCGCCGGCGAGCCCGACCCGCACCGCGCCGCCACGCGCGGTGAAGCTGGCGCCGAACGGGCCGATCTCGACTGCGGCGGCAAGCAGCTCATTGCCGACCAGCGTGTTGGCCGCCGCCAGCGACAGCCGATCCATCGCGCCGCTCGGCACCAGGCCATAGCGCTGCGAGCCCGGACGCCCGCCGTCCTGCACCGAGCTTGCCGGGCCGATCGAGGTGACGACGAGCTTGCTCATGGTCGCACCAGTTCTGCGACGAACTCGCCGGCATCGGCGGCGCGGTCCTGTTCCGCAAAGGTCTTGGCATCGACCGCCGTGAAGGTGATGGCGTCGCCCGGCTCCAGCAGGAAGGTCGGATCGCGATGCAATTGGTAGGTTCTCACCGGGGTGCGGCCGAGCAGGTGCCAGCCGCTCGGGCCGGCCAGGCATTGCACGCCGGTCTGGATGCCGCCGATCGAGATCGTGCCGGCGGGGGTCAGGAGCCGCGGGTCCTTGCGCCGGGGCATGTGCAGGAACGTCTCCAGCCCGCTGAGATAGGACCAGCCCGGCGTGAAGCCGATCATGGCGACGCGATAGTCGCCGGCGACGTGGCGTGCCACGATCTCATCCGGAGTGGTTCCGAGCGCCTTCGCGACGTCCTCGAGATCGATGCCGTGCTCGCCGCCATAGGCGACGGGAATGCGCCAGCGCCGCGTTCCGGTCTCGGTCGGCGGCGCCTTGGCGGCGCGCGCGAGCAGTTGCTCGCCGAGCGCATCGAAGCCGATCTGCACGGGATCGTAATGCACCAGCAGCGAGCGGTAGGTTGGCACGGTCTCGGTGATGCCGGCGATCGGCTCGGCCGCAATCACGAGGTCGAGTGCCAGCACGCGCCGGTTGGCGGCGTCGTCGATGGTGCGGCTGAATTCCACCGTGATGGCGCTGTCGCCACTCGGCAAAAGGCGGGGAGGACTTAAGGGTTCGGCCATTGGATCAAGCGGGCTTCGTCGGCCATCAAGCTAGCGTGTTTCGATCCAAAACGGAATTCGCTTCGTGCAAAATGATGCAGTAACTTCAATAAATTAATCGGCATGCCGGCGATAAATTTAGATGATCGCAGCATTTTCGCGCAGCCCTTGACGCAGCGCCTTCGCCCGGCAACATGCGCCGGTCTTTTCCTCCCATCGGAGCAAGCTTTCCAGATGTCACTGTCCACCGAGGCGATCGCGACGCTGTCGCACGTGTCCACCGCCACCATCACCACCGTCCTGCTCAAGAAGGGCCTGCGCAACATCTGGATGCGCGGCACCAAGCCGCTGAAGCCTGGGCAGAAGCGGCTGGTCGGACCCGCCTTCACGTTGCGCTTCGTGCCGGCCCGCGAGGACCTGGCGACGCCGGAATCCTGGTCGTCGCCGATCTCGACCCGTACCGCGATCGAGGCGATGCCGGCGGGCTGCATCGCCGTGGTCGATGCCATGGGCATCACCGATGCAGGCATTTTCGGCGACATCCTCTGCGCGCGCATGGTCAAGCGCGGGGTGACGGCGCTGATCACCGATGGCGTGGTGCGTGACCTCGAGGGTGTGCTCGGCACCGGCCTGCCGGTCTGGTGCGACGGCTACGCGGCGCCGCCGTCGGTCGCCGGCCTGACCTTCGTCGGCTGGGGCGAACCGATCGGATGCGGCGGCGTTGCCGTGTTTCCGAATGACGTTGTCGTGGCCGACCAGGACGGCGCGGTGCTGATCCCGCAGGCCTTCCTCGACCACGTGCTGGCCGAGGGACCCGAGCAGGAGCGGATGGAAGCCTGGATCGTCAACGAGGTGAACAATGGCGCCCAGCTACCCGGCCTCTATCCGATGAACGCCGAGACCAAGGCGCGTTACGCCGCAACCAAGAAATAACGTCAAGAGAGCGAGGTAACCCCATGGATATCCACGTTTCCGGCTCGCGGCCGACCCGTCGCGCGCCGAAGGAGAACTTCACCGGCAGCGTGCTGCAGGACCCGATCAACATGGCGCCGGCGCCGGCGCGGCTGAACGCCTCGCGCGTGTCGTTCGAGCCCGGCGCGCGCACCGCCTGGCACACCCATCCGCTCGGGCAGACGCTCTACGTGATCTCCGGGATCGGCCGCGTGCAGGCCAAGGGCGGGCCGATCCGGGAAATCCGCCCCGGCGACGTCGTCTGGATTCCGCCGAACGAGAAGCACTGGCACGGCGCCTCGCCGGATAACAGCATGACCCACATCGCCATGCAGGAAGCACTCGACGGCGTCTATTCGACCTGGATGGAGCACGTCACCGACGAGGAATACAACGGCAAGCTCGGTTGAGCCGCCGCTGCGAGCCTAACGAAGAAAAGCCCCGCTCTAGAGCGGGGCTTTTACTTTTCGCGGCGACGATCAATTCACCCGCGTCCAGGTCTGGCCGCCGCAGAACATGCCGCCGAACGCACAGCCCTGAACGCGCAGCGTGTCCGGGCTCTTCATCGCGATTGTTGAGTCGTAGGTGCTGCCGCTGTTCGGATCGAAGATGCGGCCGCTCCATTTGTCCTTGCCGGGCTTCATGTTGATCAGAACCTGCTCGCCGTTGGCGTTCGATTTCTTGTCGACCGAGTAGCCGCAGAGATTAGCGCCGCATTGCTCGATGCGGACCTTGCCTTCCTTCTCTTCGGTGAGCCAGACGCCCAGCGGCGAATTGGCAGCTTGCACGGCGACCGCAACCGGCTTGGGTGCAGCAGCGTTCGGCGGGGCGGCACCAACAGTCGGCGCTGCCGCGGGCACAGCCGCCGGCGCGGCGCTTTGCTGCACAGCTGGTGGCGCCGGTGGTGGTGGTGGTGGTGGTGGCGGCGCGGTCGCTGCCGATGGTGGCGCCGCGACGCTCGTGTTGGCCGGCTCTGTCGGAGTTGGTGGCGGCGCCGGCGCTGCCGGGGCAGTGGCCTGATCAACGGCCGCTGGAGCGGGCGTTGCCTGGGAATTGGTCTTCGCTTCCTTCGGAGCCGTCTCGAACTTCTGCGCGGCGTCCTTGCTCTTGGCGCGCTTGGTGTGGCGACCGGTATTGTCGTAGACACCGGGGATCGAAACCGTTCCGCGGTCGGGATCGATGCGAATGGTGCGGCCGCCGTAATCGAACGTGTATTGCGCCTGCGCTGCGGCCGTGCTCGCCAGCACAAGCGAGGCGATCGCCAGAAGCTTCTTCATCTCGACCTCCAGTGCAGGGAACCCCGTTCGCAAGGCTATGTGGTGACGGCCCCGCTGAATGTGCCCCAGATCACGGTCAGAGCATGAGTCTGGGTCCCCGCGGCTTAGGTTCAAATCACTGGATCGCGGTCTGGTTTCAGGCCGCGCGCATCAATTTATGCGCACGCGTGTTTGACCCGGGCTATTCGAACCATGCCGCGTAGATCTTCGCGTAGCTGCCATCCTCGTGCGCGATGTGAAGCCACTGGTCGACGAACGCCTTCAATCCGACGTCGCGCTGCATCCAGTAGGCCTTCTCGGCGAAGTCGAACGGCTTGTCGGGATGCACGGCGCAGAGCACGCCGGGATGCATCTTCTGCTGATAGCGCGTCTCGGACGCGTCGGTCATCATCAGGTCCGCGTCGCCCTTGGCGATCTCGTCGAAGATCCTGGTGTTGTCGTTGAAGACGCGGATGTCGGCGGCCTTCACATTGGCGCGCGCAAAACGCTCATTGGTGCCGCCGGGATTGACGATGACGCGGGTGCCGGGCCTGTCGATCTCGGCGAGCGTGTCGAACTTGCCGTTGTCGGCGCAGCGTGCGATCGGCGTCTTGCCCTCGCGCATGATCGGGGTCGAGAACAAACCCTTCTTCTGCCGGTCGAAGGTGATGGAGATGCCGCCCATCGCGATGTCGAAATCGTCGGCCTCGAAATCCTTCATCATCTGCGGCCACGATGTCGGCACGAACTCGACCTTGACGCCGAGCGCCTTGCCGAGCGATTGCGCCATGTCGACGTCGAAGCCGCGGAATGCCTTGGTCTCCTTGTCGAGCGCCGTGAAGGGCAAATAGTCGCCGGTCATGCCGACGCGCAGCGTGCCACGCTTGACGATCTCATCGAGCCGGGATGGCGCCTGTTGCGCGTGCGCGGCAGACAGAAGCAAGGTGAGGGCAAGGCCGGCCAGCGCGCGAAACATCCGATTTCTCCGTCAATTCCGATGACATGTCGTTGCGGAGCATTTAGACCAGTTGAGACGATCGAGCCAGCACAGCGGGCGCAAAAGTGACCATCTCGCTCCACGAAGCATCCGTCGGCGTCTATGTGCCGTATCTGCGCAATCTCTCCGCGCTGCTCGATCACGCGGAAGCCCACGCCAGGGCGCGCAAGATCGAACCCGACGTGCTGCTTGGAATGCGGCTGTCCCCGAACATGTACAGCCTTCGCCAGCAGGTCGGGGAGGCGAACCGTCACGTCGTCCTGAGCTGCGCGTTGCTCGCGGGGTCCGCACCACCGGTCTTCGGCGAGCCGGAGACCGAACAGGCCGAGCTCAACGAGCCGGAGCTGGAAGCGGTCGAACCGGAAGTGGACGAACCGGAGCCGAGCGAGCCGGAGCCGATCCAGCCGCCCCAACCGATCGAGGCCAACGGCTATTCAAAGTCC
>NZ_VKHP01000192.1 GCF_010811875.1 Bradyrhizobium uaiense | reverse complement strand
ACCCTCTCCCGCAAGGGGAGAGGGAGCCTGGCCAGCGTGCTCACCTAACAAGAGGCCGCGCCACCTACCCCGGCATGTACCCGAACGTCTTCTCGAACCGCTTCGCATACACCGGCCAGACCTCGGGATTGATGATGCGCGGCGGGCGCTTGCCGTCGAGGGCGTCGAGGATCTGCTCTGCGGCGATCCGGCCCATGTTGATGCGCGCCTCGCGGGTGACGCCGGCGGTGTGCGGGCTCGCGAGCACATTGTCGAACTGCAAGAGCGGATGATCCGGCGGCGGCGGCTCCTTGGCCCAGACATCCAGACCGGCGCCGGTGATGCGTTTTTCGCGCAGCGCATCCTCCAGCGCCTTCTCGTCATGGATGAAGCCGCGCGCTGTCGTAACGAAATAGGCATGCGGCTGCATCAGCGCGAATTCGCGCGCGCCGATCATGCCCCGGCTCTTGCTGTCCAGCGGACAGGAGATCGAGACGAAGTCCGCGCGGCGCAGGAGATCGTCGAGCTCGACTTTCTCGCCGCCCCGCTTCGCCATCTCCTCCGCCGTGAGGTACGGATCGTAGGCGATCACCTTCATGTGCAGCAGGCCCTTGCACAGCTCGGCAATGCGGCGGCCGACATTGCCGAGGCCGACGATGCCGACGGTCTTCTCGTTCAGCTCGTTGCCGATCAGGTCGTTGCGGTTGACATTGGCCTCGCGCCGCAGCCGGCGGTCGGACTGGATGATGCGCTTCGACAGCGTCAGCATCATGCCGAGCGCGTGCTCGGCGACTGAGTTGGCGTTGCCGCCGGACTGGTTGACTACCAGTACGCCGGCCTTGGTGCAGGCGTCGACGTCGACGGGATCGAAGCCGGCGCCGTTCGACGAGACGATCAGGAGATTCGGCGCGCGCTTCAACAGCTCGGCATGGGCATGGAAATGCGGCGCCAGCTCGTCGCGGGCGGCGCCGATCTGGTAGGCATGCGCGTCGGCGAGCACCGGCGCGAACGTCGCCTCCGGCGTCTCGTTCTCCAGGCGATCGAGCCGGACATCCGGCCGCTTCTTCAGGATGTCGACATAGATCTCGTGGGCGAGGTATTTGACGTAGAACACGCGCTTGTTGTTGACGGTCATGTCTTCGAGAAGCCTTCAGTTTGGGAAGCCATAGAGTCGTGCGGGATTGTCGACCAGGATGCGGTGCCGGGTCGCGGCATCCGGCGTCCACGCCTGGAACAGCGTCAGCAGATGGCCGGCGTCGGGCATCTCGCCTTCGACGCGCGGATGCGGCCAGTCGCCGCCCCACACCAGCCGCTCAGGGTTGGCCGCAACCAGCGCCTCGTGGAACGGCCGCGCATCCGGATAATCCGGCGCCCGCCCGCTCAGGCGATGCGCGCCTGACAGCTTGGCCCAGCACCAGCCCTCGCCGACCGCGCGCAGCAGGCTCTGGAAACCCGCGGTGTTGATCCCGGCGCCGGCATCGGTGCGGCCCATGTGATCGACCACGACAGGCAGACCGAGCGCTCTCAGCGTCGGGATCGTGTCGGGCAGATCCTTCACGTCGATCCAGAGCTGCAGATGCCAACCGAGCTCGGCCATGACGGGCGCATGCGTCTCGGCGACGCCGAGCGGAATGCCACCGCGATAGTGCAACTGCCCGCCGCGGAAGAAATGGTTGAAGCGCAACGCGCGGACGCCGATCACGTGCCATTGCCGCAGCGTGCCCGCCGCGACATCAGCATCGGCCACCGCAACGCCGCGCAGCCGCGCCGGCTCGCGCTGCAACGCGTCCAGCATTGCCGAATTGTCGTGGCCATGCGCACTGCCCTGCACCAGCACGCCGCGGGCGAAACCGAGCGCATCGAGCATATCGAGATACTTTTGCAGCGGCGCGTCGGGCGGCGTGTAGCTGCGATCGCCGGCATAGGGAAAGCGGTCGGCCGGGCCGAACACATGGGCATGGGTATCGCAGGCCTTTGGCGGCAGCTTCTCTCGCGGCGGCGTCACCGGACGCGGCGGCAGGCAGGCGGGAATCTCTGATGCAGCCATTGGCTTACTCCGCCTTCATGCCGGGGGCCTTGATGATCGGCCCCCATTTGTCGTAGTCGGCCTTGATCTTGGTGGCGAATATCTCCGGCGTACTCCCGATCGAGATCGCGCCGAGCTTGCCGAGACGCTCCTTCACGGCATCGGCGTTCACCGCCGCGACGAAATCCTGCGAGATCTTCGCGACGAGATCGGGGGGCATGTTACCGGGACCAAGCAGCCCCCACCACACCTCGGTGTCGTAGCCTGGCGCGGTCTCCGACATGCTGGGCACATCAGGCAGGAACGGCGCGCGCGACGCTGTCGTCACTGCCAGCGCGCGGACCGTACCGGCCTGCAACTGCCCGACCGATTCCGGCCCGTTGTTGAACGACATCGGAATCTGCCCGCCGAGCAGGTCATTGATCGCCGACGCGCCGCCCTTGTAGGGGATCGCGTTGAGATCAATTCTTGCGAGATTGTTGAGCAACTCGCCGGCCAGATGGGTCGAGGTGCCGTTGCCGGCATGGGCAAACGAGAGAGTGCCAGGCTTTGCCTTCGCCGCCGCAATGACGTCGCCGACCGACTTGAACGGAGAGTCCGCGCGCACCAGCAGCACGTTCGGCGACGATGCCAAGAGCGAGATCGGTGAGAAATCCTTGAAGGTGTCGTAGGGCAGCTTTGGATAGAGGAACGGATTGGTGGCGTGGCCGCTCGCCACCATGATCAGATTGTAACCATCGGGCGCCGAGCTCGCGATCGCCTGCGAGGCGATCACGCCGCCGGCGCCAGGCCGGTTCTCGACCACGATCGATTGCGTCCAGGTCTTCGACACCGCTTCGGCGAGCGTTCGCGTCAGCACGTCGACGCCGCCACCTGGCGGATATGGAACGAGAATGTGAACGGCCTTGGCCGGGTACGGCTGCGCGGACGCGAGCCCGGCCACGACCATGGCCGCTGCCGCAATGGCGGTCCGCCAGACCCATCCGGCCATCGACGCCTCCGTCCCTTGATCGTTCTATCGTTACCGCCTGTATCGCACGACGGTTCGGCGCTGCGATGGCCGAATTCCGCAGGTCGCGTTGCGACCGCGGCATGTTGACAATCACCTGCGCCGCGTCAAGTTTTGTGCCGCAAGCGACCGTCAGCGTCGCGCGAGCAGGGAGAACAGCATGGCGGCCGCGGAACACGCCTCGTCCAAAGATAAAGCCAAGGATAAGTCCCAGGATGCGGCGACCACCTGGCATGGCATCGTGCTGCAGACGCTGAAGCGGAACGAGATCAAGCTTGTGCCCTATGTGCCCGACCGGGTGCTGACCACGCTGATCAAGGATCTGCACACCGATCCCTATTTCACGACGTTTCCGACCGCGCGCGAGGAAGAGGCCGTCGGCATCGTCTCGGGCGCCTGGATGGCCGGCATGCGCGGCGCGGTGCTGATGCAGACCTCGGGCTTTGCCACGCTCGCCAACGTGCTGGCCTCGCTCGCGGTGCCCTACCAGATCCCGCTGATCATGTTCGTCTCCGAGCGCGGCACGCTGGGCGAGTTCAATTACGGCCAGGCGCTGGTCTGTCGCACCATGCGGCCGGTCTTGGATTCGCTGGCGATGGAACATCACACCATCACAAGGCTCGACGAGCTCGAATTCATCGCCGACCGCTCGATCAAGCAGGCCGTCACCACCCAGGCGCCGGTGGCGCTGATCCTCTCGCCGCTTTTGACCGGCGGCAAGACCTTCGACAAGTGAGATCAGCCATGACCAACACTCCCGCGCGCAATACCAAGGTGATGAACCGCTTCGATCTCACCCAGCGCCTCGTCGCCGGGCTGAAGGACGAAGCCGTGATCGGCGGCATCGGCAACACCAATTTCGACCTCTGGGCCGCCGGCCACCGCCCGCAGAATTTCTACATGCTGGGCAGCATGGGACTGGCGTTTCCGATCGCGCTCGGCGTCGCGCTTGCGCAGCCGAAGCGCCGCGTGTTCGCGCTCGAAGGCGACGGCTCGCTCTTGATGCAGCTCGGCTGCCTCTCGACCATCGCAACGCTGGCGCCGAAGAACCTGACCATGGTGGTGATGGACAACGGCATCTACCAGATCACCGGCAGCCAGCCAACCCCGGCCGCCGGCCATACCGACATCGTCGCGGTCGCAATCGCCAGCGGCCTCGCCAACAGCTCATGGGCCGCCGACGAGGACGATTTCGAGCGGCTGATCGCGCAGTCGGAACAGGCGGCCGGCCCAACGCTGATCGGCGTCCGCATCGACGACAAGCCCAGCACCGGCACGACAAGGCGCGATCCCGTGCAGATCCGCGAGCGGTTCATGCATGGCATGGGGGTGAGGCAGCTGCTGTAGGCGATCTGCCGCTAATTTTCATTCGTCATTGCGAGCGGAGCGAAGCAATCCATCGAACCGCACATGCGGATGCATGGATTGCTTCGTCGCTTCGCTCCTCGCAATGACGGCAGTCCGGCGCTCGTTGAGTCCCGCTCAATTCATCCGCAATTCTGTGATGTGCCTTGGATCCGGCTTCAGCTCACCGCGTTCGACGCGCTTGACGATGTCGGTCAGCGCGGCGTTGGCGTTGCACGCCAAGCCGACCTTCTCGCCCTCGCGCGCCACGAACCCGTTGAGGAATTCGATCTCGGTGCGGCGGCCCTTCTGCATGTCCTGGCCCATCGAGGGGCGCTGTGCCGATGAGGTGCGCTTCGCATCCTTGAAGCGCTGCTCGTCGCAGGCGCGGGTCGCGGCCTCGTCGCCCTCGCCGGCCCGGGCGATCGTCTCCGGCGGCAGATGCAGGATCTCCTCCAGCTGATAGCCCTGTGCCTGCCCGACGCGGATCGCCTCGCTGCCGAGCCGAGTCGAGAAGCGGCGCAGCAGCTCGCTTTGCAGCACCTCGCCGCCCGCTAGACCCGTGCAGGCCGAGAGCCCGTTGCCCATCACGTTGGCGACGAGCTTGGACCAGCGCTCGCCCCAGAGATTCGAGGTGACCTTGGCGCTGTCGGAATAGCCGACCAGCCGGCACACTTCCTCCGCCCGCGCGGTGATGCGGCCATGCACCTCGCCGGCGCGAAACACGGTGTGATCAGCCCCGCCCTTGCCGGCGCCGCGATGGATATGGCCAGGCTCCGGCAGATTGACGGTGATGCTGCTGGCGATGCAGCCGAGCGTCTTGCCCCAGCCGACGATGCCGGCGACGGTCTCCTCGTTCATACAGTTCTGCAGCGAGACGACATAACCGTCGGCCGCCAGATATTGCCGGATCAGCATCGTGGCCCAGGCCGTGTCGTAGGACTTCATGCAGACGAAGGCGATGTCGACCGGGTTCTCTTTCGCCAGTTGCTGCGCGTCGGTGACGTGCAGCGCCCGCACCGGCACCGAGAATTCCGCAACGTCCATCGCGTGGGTGACGCGCAGACCGTGCTTGCGCATGTGCGCGACATGCTCAGGCCAGGGATCGATGAAGGTGACGTCCTCACCCGCCTGCGCCATGTGCGCGCCGGCGTAGCCGCCGACCGCACCCGCCCCGACGATCGCGATCTTCCGAGCCATGTTTCCAACCCCTGCCTTCAAGGCAGACGCTTGCTGCGTCCGTTGCCGGCCAGTCTAGGGGATCGGACCGTCAGGCCAACCGGCCACCGCATGAAAAAAGCGGGCCCGTGCCATGCGAAAATCCCCGCAGGCGGCGTGCCCGCGAGGATCTTCGCAGTCTGAAATATCGGCGCGATCAGTCGATGATCTTGACGACCCGGCGGGTGCGCGGCTCCACGATCACGCGGCGATCATTGACGACGGCGTAGCGATATTCGGTGTAGCGCGGCACCGGGCGCAGCACGACGGTGTCGGGCAGCGGCTCGCCGACCACGACGCGCTCACGCACCACCACCGAGGGTTCGTCGCGCGGGATCGACGTGATCACCGCATTCGGAATCTCGAGGCCGGCGCCGACCGCAGCACCAACCGTGCCGCCGACGATCTCGCCGACCGGGCCCGCGATCTCGCCACCGGTCCGCGCACCGTTTGCGGCGCCCGCTGCAGTCGTCGATTGCGCGAAGGCCGAACCGGACGCGAGCAGCGACGCAGCAGCGACAAGGGAAACGGCAAAACGCTTGTTCATGATTGTCCTCCTCCTCCGAGTTGCAAGACGCCCCTTCAACATCGCAGGAAACGAGACGTTCCAGTTCCAGCACGGCAACTTGCGCGCAAATTCCAGTTCCGCCGCAACTCGCCTGAGTTCCCGCACAAAATGAAAATGCCGCTTCGGATGATGCCCGAGGCGGCATTCATGCTTCGTTCAGATTCAGGGTTGGCTCAGAGCAGGCCCGCGCCGCGCGCCGCTCAATCCGGCGCCTTTTGATCGGTTCGCCGTCTCGGCGCGCGCCGTCGTGAAGCTGGCCGGCTCGGCGGCGATGCAGCCTCCGGCTTGATGCGGATCCGCATCGCGCCGCCCTTCGGATTATCGATCTCGAAGGCGTTTGTCCTGCGGACCAGTTCGCCCAGCGTGCGGAAGCCGTAGGTCCTCTGATCGAAGTCCGAGGCGACATTGGCAAGCTGGCGCCCGACCTCACCAAGAGTGACCCAGCCATCCTCGCTTGCGATCTGGCTGGTCACCTTCTTGATGATGGGCGCGGCCGCCTCGGGCGGCTGCAACGGCTGGGGGCGCACGGTCGTGTCCTGATTACTGGTTACGCCGCCGCGCAAATTCTCGGTATAGACGAACCTGCGGCAGGCCTGCCGAAAACTCTCCGGCGTCTTCTGCTCGCCAAACCCGAACACGTCGATGCCATGCTCACGAATGCGGGCGGCAAGCCTGGTGAAATCGCTGTCCGACGACACCAGGCAGAAGCCGTCGAACCGGCCGCTGTGCAGCAGGTCCATGGCGTCGATCACCAGCGTGATGTCCGATGCGTTCTTTCCGGTCGTGTAGGCAAACTGCTGCTGCGGGATGATGGCATGCTTCGACAGGATGTCGGCCCAGGCCCTGGATCGCGGGTTGGAGAAGTCGCCATAGATGCGGCGCACGCTGGCTTCGCCGATCTTGGCGATCTCCTCGAACAGCCCATCAGCGATCTTCGCCGATGCATTATCGGCGTCGATCAGGACGGCCAGACGGGGCGAACGGAGTTCGGAAGGCATGGCATTTCTCGGCTGGGACACGATGGAACAAGATTCCGGCAGACGGCTCCGGAACCGGCACGGCCGCCGCATCGGAGCACATCGCGCGTCCCAGGCATAGACTCGGCAGCGGTCGGACGGACGTTCGCCGCTGCGGCAGCCCTCCGGCTGCGCGGGGTCAGATCACCTCGCCGAGGTCGATCGCCCGCCTTGCGAACTCGATGGCCTTCTCGGCGTTGATCGCGTCCGCTGTCGTTGTCGCCTCATCGCGCACCGATGGCGGAGACGCGATCCGGATCTTCTTGCCGTTCGATCGGCGGATGGTGGCGCGCCAGCGATCGACATCGCGCCGATAGGCATCGATGACAAAGTCCCGATAGGTGACGCCGCTCATCAGCGGCTGGATCGATGGCGCTTCCGGACCGGCCGGCCGGCTTGCGACATCGCGCACCATCTCGACAATCAGCTCGACGGCGTGCTCGCGGCCGACGCCGCTCGTGTTCCTGAGCAAAAAGCTCACCGCCGCGCCGATCTGCGCCCTGGCGCGATCGTCGCTCGCAAATTCGGAATCGACCTGAATTGACATATGGGGAAAACGCCTCCGTGCAGCCACGAGACGTTTAATCGGCCCCCCGTTAAAGCCGGATTATCCGTTAGGCCCCGATTTCTCGGATGCCGTTAACCGGGTCTTGATGCCGCTTCGGGAGGTATCCGAAGCGGCATCGTTTGTTGGCTCAGATCAAGGCTGGATCAGATCACAGCAGGCCCGCGCCGCGGGCCCACTTGTACTTGGCGCCCAGCACCTCGACCGGCAGTTCGGTCGAATAGGCGTAGGCCGGAATGCCGTTCTGGTAGAGATATTCGGCGGCCTCCTCGACCTCGACGTCGCCGGCGAGCGAGGCGACGATCGGCTTGACGAAGCCCTTGGCCTCCATCTCCTTCTTCACCTCGACCATGTTGCGCGCAAACACCATCGGCGGCGTCACGATGGTGTGCCAGTAGCCGAGGATCAGCGCGTGGATGCGCTCATCCGACAGGCCGAGCTTCACGGTGTTGACGTAAGTGATCGGCGGCTCGCCGCCGGTGATATCCACAGGATTTCCGGCCGCGCCGAACGGCGGGATGAACTTGCGGAACGCCGCATCGAGATCCGGCGGCATCTGCATCAGCGACAGGCCGTTGTCGACCACGGAGTCCGACAGCAGCACGCCGGAGCCGCCGGCACCGGTGATGATCAGGACGTTCTCGCCCTTCGGCGTCGGCAGCACCGGCACGCCGCGGGCGAATTCCAGCAATTGCCGGAGCGAGCGGGCGCGGATCACGCCGGACTGCTTGAACACGTCCTCGTAGATCTTGTCGTTGCCGGCGAGCGCGCCGGTGTGCGACGACGCGGCTTTCGCACCCGCAGAGGTGCGGCCGGCCTTGAGCACGACCACCGGCTTCTTCTTGGAGACGCGCTTGGCGGCTTCCGCGAAGGCGCGTCCATCCTTCAGATCCTCGCAGTGCTGCGCGATCAGGTTGGTGTTGGGATCCTGCTCGAAGAAGGCGAGCAGATCGTCCTCGTCGATGTCGGACTTGTTGCCGAGGCCGACGATCGCCGACACGCCCATCTTGGCCGAGCGCGAGAAGCCGATGATCGCCATGCCGATGCCGCCCGACTGCGACGACAGGGCGGCGTGGCCCTTGACGTCGTAGGCGGTGCAGAACGTGGCGCAGAGATTGGCCGGCGTGTAGTAGAAGCCGTAAATGTTCGGCCCCATCAGGCGGATGTTGTACTTCTTGCCGACCTCGACGATCTCGGCCTGCAATTCCGGCGCGCCTGCTTCGGCAAAGCCCGAGGGAATCAGCACCGCGCCGGGGATTTTCTTCTCGCCGCATTCGGCGAGCGCGCCGGCGACGAACTTCGCGGGGATCGCGAACACCGCAGTGTCGATCACGCCGGGCACGTCCTTGACGCTCTTATAGGCCTTGTAGCCGAGGATCTCCTCGGCCTTCGGGTGGATCGGATAGATCTCGCCCTTGTAGCCGCCGTTGATGAGGTTCTTCATCACGGAGTTGCCGATCTTGCCGTCCTCGGCGGAGGCGCCGATCACGGCAACGCCCTTCGGCTGCATGATGCGGCTCATCGCCGCGACGATCTCCTCGGTCGGACGCGGCGCCGGGCGCGGCTTGTAGTCGAAGTCGACGACGATGCGGACGTCGGCGGCGATCGCATTCTTGCTGGTGGCGAACACCGGATTGAGGTCGAGCTCGACGATCTCGGGGAAATCGCTGACCAGCTGCGACACCTTGACGATGACGTCGGCGAGCGCCTCGCGATTGACGGGCTCGCCGCCGCGCACGCCCTTCAGCATCTCATGCGCCTGGATGCCGTCGAGCATCGACAGCGCGTCTTCCTTGGTCGCCGGCGCGAGGCGGAAGGTGATGTCCTTGAGAATCTCGACCAGCACGCCGCCGAGGCCGAAGGCGACCAGCTTGCCGAACGAGCCGTCGGTGATCGAACCGACGATCACCTCGGTGCCGCCGCCCAGCATCTGCTGGACCTGGATGCCGTCGATCTTGGCATCGGCCTTGTACTTCCTGGCGTTGGCGAGAATGGCCTCGTAGCTCTTCTCGGCGTCGGCTGCGCTCTTGACCCCGACCACCACGCCGCCCGCCTCGGTCTTGTGGAGAATATCGGGCGAGACGATCTTCATCACGACCGGGAAGCCCATGTCGGAGGCGATCCGGGCGGCCTCGGCGGCCGACTTGGCAACGCCTTCCTTCGGCACCGGGATGCCGTAGGCGTCGCAAACCACCTTGCCTTCGGGCGCGGTGAGGCTCGTGCGCTTGTCGGCCTTGACCGCATCGAGAACTTTGCGGACCGCATCCTTTGAATTTGACATCGGCTTCCTCCTGGGACAAATTTTATGGCATTTGGTATGCCAGAAACGCAATTGTCAAGCTCGCAGGCTCACCGGGTGCTCAAAAATACCGAAAAATATAGGTCGCTTGACATTCTGGTATTTGGCATGCCAAAAATCTAAGGTAATTTCTTCTGCTAAGAAGACGTCTCCAAGAGGAGGAGACGAGTCGTGCCTGACCCGAAACAGACCAAGGCGTCGCCCACCATGGCTGACACAGATATCGCCATCGTCCGGATCGCGCCGGAGACAAGCTTCAAGAACAAGGCCTATGAGGCCTTGAAGGAAGCCATCCTGAAGATGGACATCTACGCGACGCCCGAGCCCGTGATGCTCGACGAACGCGCACTGTCCGAGCGTCTCGGCGTCAGCCGCACGCCGATCCGCGAAGCCATCGCGATGCTCGAGCAGGACGGCTTCGTGAAGACCGTGCCGCGCCGCGGCATCATCGTGGTCCGCCGCACCAAGTCGGAGATCGTCGACATGATTCGCGCCTGGGCCGCGCTCGAGAGCATGGCCGCGCGACTGATCACGACCACCGCGCGCAAGAAGGACATCTCGGCGCTGCGCGACTTCTTCAAGGACTTCAGCGACGATCGCCTGCCGCAGGATCACGTCGAGGAGTATTCCAAGGCCAACATCGCCTTCCACCAGGCGCTGATCTCGCTGTCGGAATCGCCTGTGCTGGTCGATCTCACCAACGACCTGCTGCTGCATGTGCGCGGCTATCGCCAGCTCACGATCGGCCGCAAGGACCGCACCGCGACCTCCCTGCCCGAGCATCTTGGAATCATCGAGGCACTGGAAGCGCGCGACACCGAGCTCGCCGAAAAGCGCGCGCGCGATCACACGCTTGGCCTTGCCGCCTATGTCGAGGCGCACGGTCAAGAACTGTTTACTTAGGTCTTAGAGTCCACTCACGCTTCAGACGACGATCAGATCGTCCGAACAAGAACGATCAGGGAGACGATGCCGATGCTGAATACCGCTACGAAGTCCGAGGCACCGGGCACCGAGCAGGAACTGACCGATGGCTTCCATCTCGTCATCGATGCGCTCAAGCTCAACGGCATCGACACCGTCTACGGTGTGCCGGGCATCCCGATCACGGACCTGGGCCGTATGGCCCAGGCGGCGGGCATTCGCGTGCTCTCGTTCCGCCACGAGCAGAATGCCGGCTATGCGGCATCGATCGCCGGCTTCCTCACCAAGAAGCCCGGCGTCTGCCTCACGGTGTCGGCACCCGGCTTCCTCAACGGCCTCACGGCGCTCGCCCACGCCACCACCAACTGCTTCCCGATGATCCTGGTTTCGGGCTCGTCCGAGCGCGAGATCGTCGACCTGCAGCAGGGCGACTATGAGGAGATGGACCAGCTCGCGATCGCCAAGCCGCTGTGCAAGGCGGCGTTCCGCGTGCTGCACGCCCAGGACATCGGCATCGGTCTGGCGCGCGCGATCCGCGCCGCTGTGTCCGGCCGTCCAGGCGGCGTCTATCTCGACCTGCCCGCAAAGCTGTTCTCGCAGGTGATGAACGCCGACGCCGGGGCGAAGTCGCTGGTCAAGGTGATCGACGCGGCACCCGAGCAGATCCCCTCCCCGTCGTCGGTCAAGCGCGCGCTGGATGTGCTGAAGAGCGCAAAACGCCCGCTGATCATCCTCGGCAAGGGCGCCGCCTATGCGCAGGCCGACGAGGCGATCAAGACTTTCGTCGAGAAGAGCGGCGTACCGTTCCTGCCGATGAGCATGGCCAAGGGCCTGTTGCCCGATTTGCATCCGCAATGCGCGGGCGCGGCGCGCTCGACCGTGCTGAAGGAAGCCGACGTCGTGATGCTGATCGGCGCCCGCCTCAACTGGTTGCTCTCGCATGGCAAGGGCAAGACCTGGGGCGAGGCCCCGAAGAAGTTCATCCAGGTCGATATCGAGCCGAAGGAAATGGATTCCAACGTCGAGATCGTCGCCCCCGTGGTCGGCGATATCGGCTCCTGCGTCTCCGCGTTCCTCGACGCGATGGGCGCGAACTGGTCGGCCGCACCGAGCGACTGGCTCGCGACCGTCGCCAAGAAGCGTGATGACAACGTCGCCAAGATGGCGCCGAAGCTGATGAGCAACGCCTCGCCGATGGATTATCACGGCGCGCTCGGCGCACTGCGCACGATCATCGCGGAACGTCCGGACACCATCTTCGTCAACGAAGGCGCCAACACGCTCGATCTCGCCCGCGGCGTCGTCGACATGCACAAGCCGCGCAAGCGGCTCGACGTCGGCACCTGGGGCGTGATGGGCATCGGCATGGGCTATTCGATCGCGGCCGCGGTCGAGACCGGCCTGCCCGTGCTTGCCGTCGAAGGCGACAGCGCCTTTGGCTTCTCCGGCATGGAGGTCGAGACCATCTGCCGGTACAAGCTGCCGATCTGCGTCGTGATCTTCAACAATGACGGCATCTATCGCGGCACCGACGTCAACAGCGCAGGCGACGATCCTGCGACCACCGTGTTCGTCAAGGGCTCGCGCTACGACAAGATGATGGAAGCCTTCGGCGGCGTCGGCGTCAACGCCACCTCGCCGGACGAGCTGAAGCGTGCGGTCAATGCGGCGCTGGATTCCGGCAAGCCGACGCTGATCAACGCGGTGATCGATCCTGCGGCGGGCTCCGAGAGCGGCCGCATCGGCAACCTCAATCCGCAGAGCATTCTGCAGAAGAAGAAGTAACCCCTTAAACCCCATCACTCCCTGCGGGTGCAGGGGCAGACAGAGTACGGAGCAAAAGATATGACCAAGGCGCTCAAGGGCGTTCGCATTCTCGATTTCACCCACGTCCAGTCGGGTCCGACCTGCACGCAATTGCTGGCCTGGTTCGGCGCCGACGTGATCAAGGTCGAGCGCCCCGGCGTTGGCGACATTACGCGTGGCCAGCTGCAGGACATCCCGAACGTGGACAGCCTGTATTTCACCATGCTGAACCACAACAAGCGCTCGATCACGCTCGACACCAAGAACCCGAAGGGCAAGGAAGTGCTCACGGCGCTGATCAAGCAGTGCGACGTGCTGGTCGAGAATTTCGGTCCCGGCGTGCTGGATCGCATGGGCTTCCCCTGGGAGAAGATCCACAGCATCAACCCGAAGATGATCGTCGCCTCGATCAAGGGCTTCGGCCCCGGCCCGTATGAGGATTGCAAGGTCTACGAGAACGTCGCGCAGTGCACCGGCGGCGCCGCCTCGACCACCGGCTTCCGCGACGGCCTGCCGCTGGTCACCGGCGCGCAGATCGGCGACAGCGGCACCGGTCTGCATCTCGCGCTCGGCATCGTCACCGCGCTCTATCAGCGCACCCATTCCGGCAAAGGTCAGCGCGTCACCGCGGCGATGCAGGACGGCGTGCTCAACCTCGCCCGCGTCAAGCTGCGCGACCAGCAGCGCCTCGCCCACGGCCCGTTGAAGGAATACAGCCAGTTCGGCGAAGGCATTCCGTTCGGCGATGCCGTGCCGCGCGCCGGCAACGATTCTGGCGGCGGCCAGCCCGGCCGCATCCTGAAGTGCAAGGGCTGGGAGACCGACCCGAACGCCTACATCTACTTCATCACCCAGGCGCCGGTCTGGGAGAAGATCTGCGATGTGATCGGCGAGCCGACCTGGAAGACCGATCCGAACTACGCCAAGCCGCCGGCCCGCCTGCCGCGCCTCAACGAGATCTTCGCCCGCATCGAGCAGTGGACGATGACCAAGACCAAGTTCGAGGCGATGGAGATCCTCAACAAGGACGACATCCCCTGCGGCCCGATCCTGTCGATGAAGGAGATCGCGGAAGACCAGTCGCTGCGCGCGACCGGCACCGTGGTCGAGGTCGATCACCCGACCCGCGGCAAGTACATCTCGGTCGGCAACCCGATCAAGCTGTCGGACTCGCCGAGCGAGGTCGCCCGTTCGCCGCTGCTCGGCGAGCACACCGACGAGATCCTGCGCGAGGTGCTCGGCTTCTCAGATCACCAGGTCGCCGAGATCCACGATTCCGGCGCCCTCGATCCGCCGCGCAAGCAGGCGGCGGAGTAAAGGGCAGCGCTCAAGCAACACGACAAAATGGCCGCGGGCAACCGCGGCCATTTTTGTTTGCTTGAAGGAAACGCCGCGGGGACCGGACACCCGATTTCGCCGTTGGCTGCGGACATCGATGAACGGCCACGTCCGCCAGGGACCGGAAGCAGCGGTCGGAGACTCTGCGGTCTATCGTCCCGCCTCGAGTTGGAACATTCGCAACAGCGTCCGGGTTCTAAAGACGTCGAGCGAAGAAACCGTTGCGAGCGCGAAGGACGATGACCAATCTTTTCAAGCTGCCGACCTGGGCCGACAAAAGGCACATCCACGCCGTCGTCGAGACCCCTCGCGGGAGTTGCTGCAAATTAGAGTTCGATGGCAAGCTGCGCGCATTCATACTCTCAAAGCCCTTGATGACCGGACTGGCCTATCCCTACGACTGGGGGTTCATTCCTTCGACGAAGGCCGATGACGGAGACCCCCTGGATGTGCTGATGATCCACGATGCCGCAACGTATCCCGGCACGGTGCTTCGCTGTAAGCCCATCGGTATTCTCGAAGTCGTGCAGGTCACCGGGCGCAAGAGGAAAAGAAACGACCGGATTTTCGCAGTCCCCGGACGCTCGCCGTTTGTTGGCAACTTGCCGGACATCCGTAGCCTTCCAGCGAGAGCCATTGACGAATTGGAGAAGTTCTTCACCGCGACGGATGCACTCAAAAAGAAGGAGCTCGAGTTTCTCGGATGGTACGGGCCAGGTCGTGCGATGAAGGCGATAAATCGATCTCGTTGTTAGGCATTTCAACACTCGTACGACGGCACGTGCACGCGCGGAAGCTGCTTTTAAGGGGCACAATCAACCGACGCGACAGCCGGCCGATCGACGGCGCTGGCGCGTTGCAACAATTGCCCCCTCATAAACGTCCGATCACTGTGCTACCCTTCACTGTCCCGCTCCCGTGGGACAGATGTATTTTTAATCCATTTTTCAGGAGGGGAATGCCATGCGAACTTACGTATTACCCCTATTGATCGTCATCTCTGTGCCGTCTGCGTTTGCAGCCGAAGTGCCAAAGGAGGGCAACTACGACTACACCGCGTGCTGGTCCGGCACGAACAACATGATCAACTTCTCCAAGACCCACACCGCAGCAAGCTACGAAATGACGGGTGCCATCCGAAGCACGACGCCCGGCGGCATGTTTGACAAGCATACCTTCCGCTGCGTTGGAATGACTGCTTCGCTCGACGGCAAGACCACCGGATCCACGGTGTGCGAGGCCGTCGATGCGGATGGCGACAAGCGCTTGTCATCCTTTACTATCGGGAGCGACGGCAAGGTCACCCGCGAGAATGTCGTCGGCACTGGAAAATACGAAGGCATGGTTGCAAGCGGCACGGTCCAGCCGCTCGGGCCCTTTCCGGTCATCAAGGCCGGAACATTTCAGGACTGCAATCACCAGACCGGCACCTATAAGCTGAAATAGCACGCGAGCAGCGGAATGCCGCCGCTTGAACGGCGGCATTCCGTCTGGAGCTATGGCGCCTGGCCTGCCCTCTGCGAAGCGAAAGCTCGCGCGGCTCCCGCCTCTCCAAAAAGAAGGAAATCGCCGGCGTCGCCGCGCAATCGATAGGGATGCTTCCCAAATCACCGCGAGAACAGCACCAACATGCTGACCGGCCCGACGTAAGATAGCCGTGAAAACGAAGGGTGGGGCACCATGAACGTTCGCTCGGGTCTTCTGGAAGCGATCGGCAATACGCCGCTGATCAAGCTCCGCGGACCGTCGGAAGCCACCGGTTGCAACATCTACGGCAAGGCCGAATTCCTCAATCCGGGCGGCTCGATCAAGGATCGCGCGGCCCTCGCCATCATCAACGACGCCGAGCAGCGTGGCGAGCTGAAGCCGGGCGGCACCATCGTGGAAGGCACCGCCGGCAATGTCGGCATCGGCATCGCGCTCGTGGCCAATGCGCGCGGTTATCGTTCCGTGATCGTGATGCCTGACACGCAAAGTCAGGAGAAGCAGGACATGCTGCGGCTCTACGGCGCCGATCTGCGCCTGATACCCGCGGTGCCCTATTCCGACCCCCGCCATTATGCGCGCTATTCCGGCCGTCTCGCCGCGGAGCTCGGCGCATTCTGGGCCAACCAGTTCGACAATGTCGCGAACAGCGACGGCCATTATCGCACCACCGGTCCTGAGATCTGGCGGCAGACCGATGGCAAGATCGACGGCTTCACCTGCGCCGTCGGCAGCGGCGGGACTTTGGGTGGCGTTGCGCGTGCCCTTAAAGAACGCAATCCCGATGTGAAGATCGCGCTCAGCGATCCCATGGGCGCTGCCCTCTACAACTGGTTCACGAAGGGCGAGCTGACGACCGAAGGCGACTCGATCACCGAAGGCATCGGTCAAGTCCGCATCACGAAGAACCTCGAGGGCGCGCCGATCGACATCGCCTACCGGATCACGGATCAGGAGGCGCTCCCCGTCCTGTTCGACCTGATCGAACATGAGGGATTGGTGCTCGGCGGCTCGAGCGCGATCAACATCGTGGGAGCCATGCGGCTTGCACGCGACCTCGGTCCCGGCAAGACCATTGTCACCATCCTCGCCGACGGCGGCCAACGCTACCAGTCCAAGCTCTTCAATGCAGATTTCCTGCGCAAGAAAAATCTGCCGCTGCCGCGCTGGATGAATTGAGCCAAGCGGTCTGCGTTACTGGATCGCGCCTCTGATCAACCGCCCTCGCCGCTCTCGGTTTCGCCGCCTTCGTCGCCCGGGACGTACTCCAGAATGTCCCCCGGCCGGCAGTCCAGCTCGCGGCAGATCGCCGACAGCGTCGAGAAGCGCATCGCCTTCGCCTTGCCGGTCTTCAGGATCGACAGGTTCTGGATCGAAATGCCGATCGCGTCCGCGAGGTCTCCGAGGCGGCGCTTGCGCTTTGCGAGCATGACATCGAGGTTCACCACGATGGGCACGAGCATCACCCTCAGATCGTCAGGTCGTTTTCGGACTGCAACAGGATGGCGTGATCGAGCACGAATTTCAGTGCCATCAGGAAAACGCCGCCTGCGATGGTGCCGACGTCGACGTTGTAGCTCGGCAGAAAGAATTTGATGTCGCCGGTTCGATACAAGACATAGAGCACCGCATTGGTCGTGATCGTATCGACGAACGGCCAGACCACCAGAAAGATCCCCATCCACCAGACACCCTGTAACGTCTCGGACACGAAGATCCGCCCGTTGGCGAATCGGTTGACCATGCGATGAAGGATGCCGATCAGCACGGCGTAAAACGATACCCCAAGCGCGAACAGCGACCAGAACAGCATCTTGCCCAAGGTCGACATCGTGAGCGGGTTGGCGACGATGCTGGCGCACTTGGCCTGCTCGCCGATCAGACTTTCAGCGATCGCGGCCGAGGCGGTGGTGGTTCGGTAATAGGCCAGCCACAGCACGACCGGCAATGCGGCCCAGATCACCCAGAACGCCCGATCGAGCCGGCGAAACCAAAGCTGGCGCTGCTCACGAACCGATCTCACCATCACATCCATCCAAAAATTTTTTGCCGAACCAGGCCGTTACGGCCGCGCCGCATCATGCTGCGGTAATGTTGTTGACTCAACCTTAAACGTGATTTATTTCATGTTTATCATGAAATTTTTCATGAAGAAGGTGGATGATGACGGTACTCCCAGACCAAGACGGCCTTCGTAGGGCCCTGAAGCAGTTGATCCGCGCTCACCTGACGCGCCGCTTGATCGTAGCAGCGTTCCACGTCCCGCTGCTTGGCAGCGCCGCGGATGCCGCCAAAGCCACCGACAAGGCCAGCGATCCGGCCGGCGTCTGGCTGACCCAATCCGGCGACGCCAGGATCAAGGTCAACCGCTGCGGCAACGCGCTGTGCGGCCGCGTCGTCTGGCTGAAGGAGCCGACCGACAAGACCACCGGCAAGCCGCAGCGCGACGACAAGAACGCCGATCCCGCGCAGCGGACGCGGCCGGTGATGGGCATCTCGCTCTTCATCAACATGCAACCCGCGGGCCCCAACAAATGGGCCGGCCGGATCTACAACGCCGATGACGGCAAGACCTATGAGAGCTCGGTGACGCTGGTTTCGGCCGGCACGCTGAACGTGCGCGGCTGCATGGGAACGCTGTGCGCGGGGGAAGACTGGACGCGGTGAAGGGATCTGGCCCCGACCCTTCTCCGGCCAAGAAGAAAAGCAAACCCGTTAACTCAAGGCCGCCCCAGTTGGGCGGCCTTCTTTATGACGGCCGTGCCCTGCCGACCCGGCCGCCCTCCCCGTCTGAGCACAGGGATTCCCGGGCCTGGTGAACGCGCCGATCGACCGGAGGCCCGCGACCGGTCCGGGACCCGGATTCAGGGCCTTACCCGTGATCTGGGATACCAATCCGCCCACTTTGCTGCATTGCACAGCCGCCTATGCTGCTATGCAAACAAACTCGTTGTATCTGGCATCTGGTATACATATTTTGGCTATAGATAATGAGCCGGCCCATTGCTGGCCCTCCAGTGAAAGGGGACACCAATGTCCAAGACCACCGAATTCGCGCTCGCGCCCTCCTCCACCCTGCTCGGCCGCCTGCTGGCCTCGATCGACCGCCTGCTGATGAAGAGCGCGGAGATCTCCAACCGCAATGGCGACCTGCCGCGCGTCGGCCTCTAGGGTGGTGTGGACACTAGGTGTTTGGTCCCGGACTTTGATGGTGCATTCTTATCGCACGATTCGAAGGATGCGCTATGGGACAGGTTCTACACGGCTGTTCGATATGCGCTGCCAAGAGAACGGGATCGAACATCGGCTGACCAAGATCAAGCATCCCTGGACCAATGGCCAGGTCGAGCGCATGAACCGGACCATCAAGGAAGCGACCGTCCAACGCTATCA
>NZ_VKHP01000191.1 GCF_010811875.1 Bradyrhizobium uaiense | reverse complement strand
TGGGCGCCGAAAGCCTCGGCGTCGTGGTCGCGATCCTCAATCTGATCTGGGTGCCGATCGTCGCCTTCGCCGACATCGCGATCCCCGACAAGATTTTGACGCTGCCGATCATCGCTTCCTTCGCCGTCTCGCTGGTGCATTTCGTCGCGCTCTACCGGCTGCGCGTGAACATCAAGGCCGGCCAGATGCTAGGCGCCATGATCGCGGCGATGAGCGTGCAGTGGACGGTGTCGCGCGCGGTGGCGCAGGGCCTGATCACCGAACATCTCGCCTTCGCCCGCACCTCCAAGGGCGGCCTGTCGCGGATGTCGATCGAATTCCAGGCGTTCTGGGAAGCTGTGATCGGCGTGCTGCTGCTGATCGGCGCGACCGTGCTGGTCGTGACCAACGGCTACAAGCAGGTGCGCGAGATCTACATCTTCGCCGGCGTCCTGGTGTTGCAGAGCCTGCCATTCCTGGCGGCGGTCGCGATCGCAATCCTGGAGAATTCGCGGATCAACGAGTTCGCGTTCTGGCGCAACAGCGCCATCCGCACCGCGGAACTGATCGGGTTGCGCCCGGTCAGCCTGCCCTCGGTCGCCGCCCCGCAGCAGCCGGTCGGCTCGGAAATCCGCCACGACAGCTGAGCCGACTTCAAGAAACGGCCCTAACCTCACGGGCCGGAACAGCAAATCCGCCGCAACGGTGCACAATTGACCGTCCCTCGGCTATTGACCCGATGGGCCCCGCCCCCTACACAGCGCGGGCTGAAGCATGATCCGGAGCGGTTTCACCGCTCGGTCCGGATCGGATGTTCAGGTGAGTGAGCGCGTAGCTCAGGCGGTAGAGCACGTGACTTTTAATCATGGGGTCGAGGGTTCGAGTCCCTCCGCGCTCACCAAGCAAATTCAATAGCTTAGATGAAAATCTGATCAGCGCCGAAATCCATCGTGTTGGCAAACGCGTTGCGCTGCTCCAGGCGCGCGACCGCGACCCGATACCGGCCGGCCATGACTAGCAGCGCCGCCCGGCTCTCGGGCAGCACCGCCTCTCCGCGTCCTGTCGGCAGATGCGCTCAAGGCGCCGATAGTCGTCGATCTCGGATCCCATGGCGGCGGATCAGACTCCCGCGGGGATTCGCGGTCAAGGTCCAAAAGACCGGCAAGACCTAACTCGGCTCGGCACGAAACCATTTTCCGATTGCACGAAACCGTCCAGAAATAAACCAAGCTTAACGTAACCGCCTCCAGAAGGAGCGATGGCTATGACGGGCTCACTGTGGAATCATAAAGTGCGCATGCTGGTAGTCGCAACTGCGCTGGCCGGGATCGTTGCTGGGCTGGCGATGAGCGCACCGCGCTCCGTCTCAAGTGCCGCGCTCGGCAGCGAATGGCAGTGCAGCAAGGCTGTCTTCGTAACGACGTGTCATCTCACGCCTTGAGAGAAAGCCCGCCGGGCGTGAACCGCCGGGCCCTCAATTTTTAGAACATCATGCCGCTGCCGATCGCTGCCAGCTCGCGAACAGCGCGCGATCATGAGCCTGCAATTCAGGAAGAAACCGCCGCCGGGGGTGAAGACCGGGGGCGTCTTTTTCGTGGAGTTTGTTGCAGATCAAATAGGAGCTTTTGCACTAGCTGTAAGTTGAGGCGCAGTACCGGGGCAGGTCCAAGACCGAGATCGAGCCATGAGCACTGTCCCTTTGGACGTTGAACGAAAGATCGCGCAGCGGTGGGCCGCAAGATTTGCGCGGCCGGAACACTCACCGCCAGGGCACGAGCCCGAACAACCTTGCCGCGCCAGCCTACCGCCCGGACAATCGCCGCCGCGCGATCCTGAGCCGGATCCTCATCATCAGCGCACGCACACGGCTTCGCTCAGGTCCGCGAAGCAGCCCTCGCCCACAAGTACAAGAACGAGACCACCGCGGCGTACCAGCGCGGGCAAGAGCTCGAGAAGCGGCGCGCCCTCATGCGGGACTGGGCAAACTTAATCACGGGGGCGAACGTCCTCGCGTTGCGGGCGCCAAGTAGCGGGGGGCCCTAGCCCCGCGCTCTCGTTGTTGACCCGTTCCCTCAGCCCTGGCTCAGCGGTTGTGGCGGGGCCGGCGACGGTGGCGTGATCGTCGGACGCCAGTCCGATCGGATTTCAAGAATGACCTTGTAGGTGATCCTCGGCAGATCGATGTAATACACCACGTCGTCCCAATCGGCTTCATATCCATAACGGATGCGCTCAAACGCGCGGCTGCACCTGTCGATGGCATTCGGAAGGTCCAACGGGAGATTGTGTATTAGGGCGATACCCAAGATCTTGGGACGCCCCTCTACGTCCCAGAGTTCGATGATGCGGCGTTGCCGCTGGTGACTGATCTGACGGAAAAGCACGTGAAGTTGGTGCGTATTCGCGGGCGCCTTTTCGGTCTCCAGAATAAGAAGGCACTTTAGGAAGAGTTCCGCGGCGAACGCAGACAGCACGAGCGTGGGAAGTGCGATGTTCCCCCTCCAATCGTTATCGCCCGGGCCATTGCTGAGATATTGTTCAGTGCTTAGGAATCGACAAGCGTGCTGAAACACGTGGAAGGCATTTGGCACCTTTTTGTTCGGCTGCTGCTTCATGTCTAGGATGGTGAACCTCGGCGCTGGCAGCGCAAGGCCGGCTAGCGCCGAGGTTGTGGACAACTACCGCCTCCGTCTGCGGTGTGCCGCCAGCCGCTGCCGGTTGCGCTTCCGGTGCGATCGCCGACGGCGCTTCATTTCAGGAGCCGCTCCCGAAGCGCGTGAGCACGATCCGAGATGATCTGCGTGACGCGGTGCATCCCGTCGATGGCCGTCTCCGCGTCAGGCTGCGCCAACAACACGACGAGCAAATCAATCGGCAGAACGATGTCCGTGATGTCCGCCTCGTTCTCGAAACGATCGGGTAGCCGCATTTCAATGATGGTCATTGCTGCGGTCTCCGCTCCTGACCGAGCCTCTTTCGCCGGATCGAGTTCTCGATGTCACGGTCCGTGACGTCGGTGTATTTGCGTCCGCCGGCCGCCAGTACCTTCCGCTTCCACTCGATGTCGGCGGCACGATGGGCTGGGGTCAAAAGCTGCACCCCCAAGGCCTTCCTGTAACAGGCCACCAGCAACATCCAGTGTTCTATCTCATCATCATGATCGGGATGCATCTCCAAGAGTTTTGCCTTGGAGTAGCCTTTCCACGCCTCCGCGCGATCGATAGCGCTGTGCATGTCCATCCGGGCCCGCCAATATGCCGTTCGCGCTTCCGCGGCTTTCCACGCATCCCTGCGCTGCTCGCGCAGCCTGGCATTCTTGGCGGTCTCGGTTTGAGGTTCTTGCGGCCGCCGCTGCACGATCATTTCGGATTCGCTGCCGCTCGTTCCTCCGGAGTGCCGTTCTTGGATCGGCGAGAGCGCCGGGAATAGACGCGGCGGGAGGCGTCATAGGGGAATTTGAGGACGTTGCTTGAGGACGAGTTTATGGGTGGCGTGCTATGCACGCTGTCAGCTTCGATCATGTTGATAAGTGTCCTTCACGGTTGAGGTTAGAGCCGAGGTCGGAAGCGTCACCTTCCACTCGGCTCGCTTTTAGGGTAATGCCTAAAACATGAAGAAGTCAATAAGGGTAATACCTAAAAAACGTCGGGGGCGCCCAGCCACGGGGAAAGATCCCCAAGTGGTTGTCCGGATGCCTTCTGCCTTGATTGAGCAAATCGACGCTTGGGGCACTGACAACGATGCCGTTCGCTCCGAAGCCATCCGCCGGCTGGTCGAGATCGGGCTGGGGACAAGGAAGTGAACAACGCGCTACGGGTTCTATTTTCGATCACCGGCACCGTCCTGGTGATCGCCGGAACGATCTTTGTCATTCACTATCTCGCGCACACCTAGTCGATAACGGTGATCATCGTGGAGAACCATGGTCGCGCCATTGTCCGGCCCGAGCGCGGTCATGATGGCAAACCACGATCGATATGCCTGCGGCGGCGAGGCAAGCGCGGTCTCGGCTGAGTTGACCCTCAACGAGCCCATGGCCGAGGCCGCGCCCTCGTAACGGCGGTGCGGTATGAGTATGTTTCTTGTTTTCGGACATGCCTTCAGCGCGTCCATTGAGCCGAAGATCACGCGTCTTCTGCCCGATCGCGAGGCCTTTAAGAAGGCATTCTCGGCTGGGTTTGAGGAGGCCGCGGCTGCCGGATTCCACGCTGTGGATAAATTGCCGGTCGTGCTCGATGACGCGCTGATCAGAACAACCTTCCAAGTGCTGGAAGATAAGTTCAATCGATCAAACGACACATCGGAGCGGCGTGAGATCGTCGTCGAAATACTAAAGCTGGCGGAGCTGGCAAAGTGATCACCCCAGCCGACCTCGAATTGCGCGCCCTCGTGCCGCCCGAATCTGAAGCGCTCATGGTGGCGGCCGGAAACACTTCGGCTTTAGACGGCTCGGCCACCCATAGACTACCCCACGGCCGGGCCGTCCTTTTTTGCACACCTGCGACGCGCAGTAGGTCGCCGCTGTTCCTTGCCCCAAGGGATTGATAATTTGCGTCCACTCCGCTGGTGCGGAATCAGTCGGGCATGCCTTGGCGCCGCAAGCCCGCTTGCCTGAGTTGGCGAGCCACGGCCAAAGAAGCGGCCAGCGAGACTTGCCCCTTCGCTGGGGACAACGCATCCGCAATTCGGCGCATTTGCACCTGCCCGCTGCGGTGGTAACTGCCCGGCATGCGGTATCTGGATAGAATTTTCGGTGGGGTCGCGCTGTGCGCGCTTGCGGTTGGAGTTTACCATCTCAGGCAGCAGAATATTGCGCTGGGGCAGACTGTGGCCGCCCTGCAAAAATCGATGTCGGTTCCAGCGCCTGTATCCAACGCCTCGCCGATGCTCGCGCGCGATCCCTATCTCGGCCTTTCCAATGTCGTCGCGCCCGACCATGGCTACCAGCCGCAGCTTGTTCGGCGCGTGCGCTTCGTGGCGGAACGCGGCGAGATGCTGCGCGCCGAGCAACTGAGTCCGGCCGATCACCCCGTCATGTGGTCCGAGGGATATCCGCTCAAATCGGGCGACGAGCTCGATGTCATGGATGATCAATTCCACGACATGCGGGCCGGAACCACGTTCGTGAAAGTCCGCCGCGCATGGGATCAGCTTGTCGGATACATGCCGCTGCGAGCGTTCATCACTGAGACGGTCCCGGCTGAGCGGCCGCTCGGCGAAGTGATGGGATCAATCGACGGCCATTCCGTCATGCTCGTTTTCGGGAACAATGGCAATGCGGCTGCGGCTGGTGCGAAAGAGATCGATGGCAAGGCGCTGGCCGACGTCTATAGCGCGCCAATCTCGAAAACTTCAATTCACCCCGTCACCGCAGGCAATCATCTTGTTGCGATGTTGCTCGGACTGGCCGTGGCCGGCGTTGACGAGAGCGTCCGCGGGACCACCGTAGCTGCAGCCCAACGCGTGTTCGATGAATACGTGTTTCCGGCCAAGGTGGAGATCAAACCCGGTGTCGCCGCATGGCCCAATACCTACGATTTCACGCTTGCCTGGGGCGGTAAGCTGAAAGCGCCATGGTTCTCCGGCTATAGCAACGGCACGATCGCAAACTCTGCTGCGATCATGTTTCGCCTGACCGGCGAGGAGCGCTACGCCGAAATCGCGCGTGCTGCGGTCGCGTGGATGAGATTGCCAGCTGACCAAGGCGGCGCCCTTTACCACGACGGTGCCGGGATATTCGTCGCTGAATATCCATCAGATGTTCCAGTGGACCCGAACATCGGGGTGCTGGACGGCGAAATGGTGGCCGCCATCGCAGTCTACAACACAGCGGTGCTACTCGACGACGCGCAGATGATGCGATTTGCCGCGCAGCTCGCCTATAGCCTGGTGAACAAGGCAGACCAGTGCACGAGCGCGGACGGCCGCATCATCAATGCTCGCTACCAGTGGCTGATCACGACCGACGACTATCTGGTTCCGATGAAGCGATGGGCGGCCCAGCTCGGGATCATCACCAAGGACCGCCGGATGCTCGCTCACGCCGAGAACTGGCGCATCTCGGACGTCTACTGGCCTAAATAATCCTTGCCTTTTCTCAGCGCTTGCGGGCAGCGTGAGGCTGACTGGTGCGGCATCCCCTGCCCCAAATGCAACAAACCCGGTGACGACGTGCCGCGGCTTCCGCGCGGGTTTCGGGACATGTTCGACAAGGGCGACCGCTGACAGCGAGCCGCCCATTGGCTCAGACCGTTAGCAGCCCGGTGCTGACGGTACCGGTGCCATTGTTCACGAGGTTGGATGAGGTGTTCGAGACCGAACGGCCGGTGACGAGCGTGCTGGAACAACTTCTGCGGCGGGGCTCGCCGCGGCTTGCTTTGTGGCGCCGCTGGGCGCGCTCGCGCTATCGCTCGAAAGAGCCTAGCCGCCTCCTTCTCACCGACGATGACGCAACACTCGGCAAACAGCGCGGAGAGACGCCGCTGGTATTCTGCACGCGCGGCCGGCGTCAGACCAAGATCGTCAGCAGCGCCCGTGTCAAACCTCCGCGGCCGCGCCGGCGGGCTGCGGTTTCAGGATCAGCGCAACCAGGCCCGCAAGCTTCTTGAAGGCTTCCCGCTTCTCGTCGAGATATGCGTACCGATCATAGACCCCGCGGACGCCGCCGATCACGTGTCCCAAACACCGCTCGGCACGGTCGGCCGGCACGCCGGCGCGGGACATCAGCGAGCGGCCGGTGCGCCGCAGGTCGTGCAAAACCCAATGCGGCATTGGTCCGCGCTCGCTCTCCGCGCGGATTCGTGCCGATCGCCTTGTCGAGCTCGCGCTTGGCCTTGCTGAAACCGGTGAAGCCCTTCGCGCCGCCGGTGGTCGTGAACACGAACCACGAATTGCCCTTGGCGCCTTCGGGCTTGGCACCGACGAGGTCGCGCGCGGCAGCGCTCAACGGGATGATCTGGTCGATGCCGGTCTTGTAGCGGTCAGCCGGGATCGTCCAGTCGTCGCCATCGAGCTCGCTGGAATGCATCAGCGCTGCCTCGTTGCGACGCGTGGTCGTCAGCAGCAGCGATTTGACAAACCGCGGATAGCAGGCCGGCACGTCCTCGACGACGTCCAGCGCCGCCCACACGTCGCGCAGCTCTTCGTCGGACAGCACGCGATCGCGCGCGTTGTTGCCGACGGCCAGGATGCCCTTCACGATGGGGTTGGTGAAATCCTCGTTCCGGGCCTGGAACCAGTTAAACGCCTTCCGCACGCGCACATCGTCGACATGCTGGACGAGATCGAGGACGAGAACGGGCCGGTGATGGCCGACCGGACGCTGGCCTCCGCGAACGGCGCAGCCGGCCCTCACCGAACACGGGCAAATCGCCAATGTCAGGCGCGACCAGGCGCCGGAATGTGCTGGCATACTGATCCGCGCTCTTGAGGTCCTTTTCCTTGTGGCAGTAGCGCTCGACGAACATGTCCAGCAGGCCGGGATGCTTCTGCTCCCGATCCGCCTCCTCGGCGTCAGGATCGAACGCGCCGCCGATCTTCAGCCCCTCGGGGTTGTCGCCATCCTCGAGGCGCCGGGTGCGCTCCGGCCGCGGATCCTCGCGTCGGCCGTTCTTCAGGTCCTTGGCAACCTTGTCCGCCTTGATGATCGCGTCCCGGACCGTCAGCGTCCCGCCCTGCGGGTTCTCGTCCCATCGGCCGAGCGTTTCGAGGTATTTGCGCCCGTCGACCCGGTGGAACAGCACGAAAGATTTGGTCCCGCCGGCGGTGACGCGGACGCCGAACCCGGCCGGGGCCTTCTTGCCCTGCAACGTCGCGCCGCTGAAGAAATGGACCTTGTTGCCTTTCGCCGGCGCTGGCAGTCCGGCCACGGCCTTCTAGCTGATCTGCTGCATCCCGCCCCGTGTGGGCACTGTGTGGGCGCCTCGAAACAGGTGCGAGATTCTGCGACGTTCAATTCGGCGTCAACAGATTTCGCCGAAAGATACTGAAATTATGGGGGATTTTTGCGGCCTCGGCGAAAACCGACTCTCCGCCAAAGACTTAGCCAGAACGCGCCAGTTTGACTTTTAATCATGGGGTCGAGGGTTCGAGTCCCTCCGCGCTCACCAAATTAAATCAATCACTTAAGACAGAAACAGACCCAAGCCAGCCGGAAGTCGGTTCGGATCGCGCACACACCATGCACACTGGGCGTGCTCGGCATGGCCTACTTCGCTGCCGCGATAGTAGCCGATGTGATGAACGCTGGCCGGCAAACCTGAGCCAGGCTGATCCGACTGGCACTGAACTTGCGATTTCGTTCTGTGCTGGGATTGCAGTCCCCAGATTGAAACAGGGCGCCGCCGGGACAAACCATTTCGGGCCCGGCGGCGTACTTTTTCGGGACAGTCAGAACAGCATGCCGCCGCCGACAGATGCCCGGCCGCTGACCAAAATTAACGAACCGGCGGGTTGTAGCGGTCCCAGATCACGGTTCTCGAGACACTCTGCGCCGATCGCGAGATGGCGTCGTCGAACCTGTGATAATGGTCGAACTGCTGCTGCTCGACGCGCAGCTGCGGCTCTTGGGCAGACGGGTAAGGACTATTCGTACCGTTCCAACGATCAGATCCCGACACGACGCAACCTCATCTTGGTTCAGATGCAGGCTGGTTAGCACCGTTGCGCGGGTAGCTCTGTATCGTCGCGGCAACAGCGCCGGCAATCCGCGCAAATATGAGCACACGGATTGTTTCCGTGGTTCTCCGTGCGTGAACAGTGCTCCAGCCTTTGATTTCGGTGCGATGTCAGGAGCCAGCACATGAAATTTGCCGGGGCAGTCGCAGTTTGGCTCGTGCCTTGCGTACTTGCCGCAACTGCCAACGCACAGAGCTGCCTCACGGGCCCCATCAAAACCAAGGACGGCTCCTTGCAGACGTGGACCGTCGTCAATCGCTGCGGCGCACCGGTGACACTGCGCTATTCGCTGACAGGTCCCCTGGGCAAAGAGCCAAGAAGCGCAACCGTCTCTGCCTGCAGCAGACAGCGGATTGTGCAGACCTTCGAGACAGATCAGATCGATTTTCTCAACACGACCTATGGTCCAGGCTGGGAGAAGATTTGCCCGTCATTGGACGATGAGGTTCGTCCCAGGAAACGACCGGAAAAATCGACCAACGAAGCCGATCAGATCCCTTTCCCATCCATCAGCCCGCCGCCCCTGGCCGGTCCCAAGCCGATAGGCCCTGCGGGAGGGAAACCGATTCCCAAAGGATAGCCTGAGAGCTGCGGAATCAATCGGGCGTGCTTCAGCACCGCGACTAGATCAGCGTCAACCGAACTTCACGCCGCTGGGGATGACAAAGTTGCAGCCGTGCCGGTGCTCCATCATCGCAAATGCCGGCACCGCTGCACGGTCACGGATCGACCGTCAGCGGCAGCTCGCCCTGACCGCCTGTCCAGTCGATGATCTCGACCTGAAGCCCGCGCTTCAGCATCTCCGACTCGAGACTGCCGGCGTGGCGTTTCCATTCGGGCGTGGCGCGGACCCGGAATTTCGGATCTTCGCCGTTGGCCTCGAATTCATCGTCGGCCCTGAGCGCGCCGCGGACGGCTTCGTACATCATCTTCAGGCTGGCGTCGGTGAAGGCGCCGTAGTCCATCGGTCGTCTCCTTCAGCTCTGTCAGACGCAAAAAGCCGCCACGTAACTTCCCGTGGCGGCCTTCTGCTAGCGGCCCATCCAGACGGCCAAGAACGAGGTTGCGTGAGTCGGGTTAACGAAGCGTTGTTGGCGCGGCGTCGCCGCTTCGTGGCGCCCGCCCACAAGGAAGGGCCCCGCCGAAGCGAGGCCCTTTTCGTAATGCAGCACCATGTGCTCAGGATTTGGCGCTCAGGACTTGCTAGTCGTCCCAGTCATGACCACGGACCACGAAGCCGCGGTCGCGATAGTAGTCGCGATGATGGTTGTACCAGCCATGGTGCCAGCCACGGTCGTAGTCCCGGTACACGCGCGGACCGTCATAGCGATGGCCGTAGTAGTCGCGGTCGCCGCCGATATAGACGCCCACCCCCTGTGCGCTGGCAATGGTTGGTGCCGCGATCGAGAGTGCCGCAACGGCGGCAAGTGCGTAAGTAAGCTTCGTCATGACATCCTCCTTCCAGTACGGGTGATAACGACTGGCGTCCGCGCATGTTGCAGGAACAAGTTCGGAACTTTCCTGAACACCTGTTCAACATCGTGGCGAGGTCGACACGATCAACGGGTGATGTCGAGGAACTCTCGACAGCGTTACGCTTCCGGGAACATGCAGGCCGCCAACACTCAGATCGTGATGCGGTCGAAGTCGATGGCGACCCGGGTGTTCCGGAAGACGCTCGTCGCCTCCGCCAGAATGTCCTCGTCGGCGTAGCGGCCCGAGATGTGCGTGAGGACGAGTTGCTTGACCCCGCTCGTTGCCGCAAGCGCGGCTGCTTCGCTTACCGTCAAATGTCCGTACTCACGCGCGGTGGCTGCGTCACGCGCGAGGAACGTCGCCTCGATCACCAGCACGTCGGCATCTCCAACGTGTTCGGCGAGCCCCTCGGTGGTTTCGGTATCACCGACAATGACGAGCTTCTTTCGTCCTTCGGCGGGACCAAGCACCTGCTCCGGATCGATGGTGCGGCCGTCGTCCAACCTCACCTGCCGTCCCTCCGCGAGCTCCTTCCGAATGGGCCCATCCGGCACGCGCAGCGCCAGCAGCCGGTTGGAGAGGAGGTGCCGGCGTATCGCGCTCTGGAAGGAGAACGCGAAACTGTCGGTGTCCCGGTGACGGACCGGGAAACAATCGATGGTGAATTCGCCGGCGTCGATGACGCGGCCCTCGGTCAACGGCACCAGATCGAGCGGGATCGGCGCTCTGCCTTCGCCCCACAGCCCTGCCAGCATGCGCACCACGACATCGAGCGTGCCGGGCCCGCCATGAACGGTCATGGCATCCGGACTTTGCCGCAACCTGAGAGTCGAAAACAGCCCGGGAATGCCGAGCACATGATCGAAATGCCCGTGGGTCAGCAACAGGTGGTCAAGCCGCCGAAAGCCGGCGCCACTCCGCAGCAACTGGCGCTGCGTCCCCTCGCCGCAATCGACCAGAATCCGCGTGCCGCCCGCCTCGACGAGGAGGCCCGGGTGATTGCGCTCGGAAGACGGCACGCTTGCCGACGTTCCCAGAAAAGTCAGCGCGAACATCGCAACACCTGTTGTTGTCGCCAGCCGACGGCTCCCTGCCACCGGGATGAAGCATCTGATGGCAGTCTCGCCCTGCGTATTCAAGCGCCTCGATGCTCCTGACGACGACAAGGATAACGGTGGCACTGCCAGCGGGACTCGAACCCGCGTCAACCGGCTGAAAACCGGTTATCCTGACCGCTAGACGATGGCAGCATGTTCGGTTTGAAGGCGCGCGGCAGCTCCGCTCGCTGCCGATTTGGGATGGTGCCCGGAAATGGAATCGAACCACTGACGCGCACGCCTTCAACGTGCCGCTCTACCGCTGAGCTATCCGGGCGAGGTTTGGGAGGTTGCACAAGTTGATGGTGCGGACACCGGGAGTCGAACTCGGGCTGCAAGAGTGGCACTCCCGCCGACGACCGCAATCTCTTGTCCGCGGATTTGGTGGGTAACCCTGGAATCGAACCAGGCAGGCGCACAGGCGCGGGCTTTACAGGCCCGCTCAGTCCCCAGACTTGGCGTTACCCAAAACTCGGCGTTACCCCAAAATATGGCTGCCCCGGCACGACTCGAACGTGCGACCTCCGCCTCCGCACGGCGGCGCTCTCATCCACTGAGCTACGGGGCAACAGCCAGCCGGCGGCAACTCGCCGCCGGCCGTCACTTTTCGAGTTCGACGTCCCAGTACAGATAGTCCGTCCAGGACTCGTGTAGGAAGTTCGGCGGAAACAGACGCTGCGCCGCCACGAGGTCATGCTGCGTCGGCTCGAACGGCTCTCGCAACGGCTTCTGACGAAACCGGTCCTTCCGCATGTTGCAGGGACTGCACGCTGCGACGATGTTGGTCCAGGACGTCTGCCCGCCATCGGCCCGAGGCACAACGTGGTCGAAGGTGAGCTCTCCGCGGAGGTGCTGCACGCCGCAATACTGGCAGCGAAAGCGATCGCGGAGGAAGACGTTGAAGCGCGTGAACGCAACCCGCGTCTGCGGCTTCACGTACGCGCGCAACGCGATCACCGACGGCAACCGCATCACCGTCGACGGGCTGCGGATGACCTGGTCGTATTCCGCGACGACGACGTGCGATCCACGCACCACCGCCCTGACGGCGTCTTCCCAGCCAGACAAGGACAGCGGGAAATAGCACAGCGGCTGGAAGTCGGCATTCAACACCAGCGCCGGATTTGCGGCGAACATCGTCGACCTCCATCAATTTGATTGCGTCATCGTCCTGCGAACGTGTGTGTGTGTGTGGCGCCTCCGACGGGAATCGAACCCGCCAATGCTCGATCGACAGTCGAGTCCCGTCACCAGCTGGGTCCGGAGGCAATTTGGTGCGGCCGCCGAGACTTGAACTCGGATGCACGAGGCGCGCGCCCCTCAAGCGCGTGTGTCTACCGTTTCCACCACGGCCGCAGAGATTTGAGCCTTCGCAACGCTGACTGACTTGCGGCGCGAAGGCCTTCGCATTGGAGGAAAGGTCGTACCGACCCTTCCTTTGCGTTGGTGCACGCTGCTGGAATCGAACCAACTGCCACTCGCTTATCAGGCGAGGCCCTCACCGGTCGGACTAGCGTGCGTTGATGGTACGCGCTGACCGGATCGAACGGCCGACATCCTGTATGTAAGACAGGCGCTCTACCGCTGAGCTAAGCGCGCGAAATTTGGTGCATCCGAATTGGCCGGAGGAGCTACCGCCCGACCGATCGCGTCACGCGCGCGCTGCGCCACACCGGCGAGAGAAATTTCACAAACGGCCGGGGCTGGCCCGGCCAATACAAGAACCTTCGCTGCCTGAAACCACCGCTTGCCGCTCCACTGAAGGAGACCGGTACCGGTCAGCGGATCGCCCTATGTCCTCGCGGGGGCGATCATCCCGTATCGAAATTGCTTCACGCAATCGAACGCTCGCCGCGTCGATGCGGCTGGGTTCGGTTGAGGTAATCGAGGTAGATCTTGCGGGCCTGGGCCTCGGTGACCTTGCGGCGCGCCACGACGATACGCACGAAGGCGCGCGCGACCGGCGAGGAGAAGATCCTCTGCTCGGCACGGTTCTCGAGGCCTGTGGTAATCTTGGTGCGGGCCATCTGCCCTCTCCGCCTGATTTGGCGGAGGGTGAAATTCCCGCCGCCGGTTACGCTCTTGCTGGTATCGCTAGCCCTGAACCGGGCAGATAATTCAGACCATCCTTCGTCACGGACATGCACGACCAATCGCTCGACCGGGTAAACGGACGTTCGATGGCGGCGAGCGCGACGATGTGCGAGCGTAGGCGCAACACGGTTTCGGTCCTCAGAGCGCGGGCAATTCAATTGCCGGCGGATTCGATGGGGCAGCGGTATGCGCAGAAGTCAGCGAATCCGTCAAGGCCCCCTGCTCCGCACGATCACCGGGCGGAGCCTCCATTCCGGGGCGCCACCGGCGGTTGGGTGCGGCAGCTAACTCCCTCAGGACACGAGCGATTTGATCGGGGTGTCGCGCGTAACCTCCACTGCGGCATCATGACCGGAAAAAAATCGCCCGGCGCTTCCGCACTCGCGCGAAAATCGATGACTGAACGCATCGGATGGCGCGTTTGCCGCGACGGAGTCTGTGTCCGCTGGATCGCGCCGTTGCCCCCTCGATCAGTCACAGCCTCAAGCATCGGAACAGTTGCGCGAGCGCGGTGTTGGCGGATTGGGCGCGGCGCTCGATAAGCTCGGCTGCGTTGGCGTAGTTGCGTGCCAGGATATTCAGCGCGCGGCGGGCGTCAGGGAGTGCGGATTGCTCCGCCATCTCCAGGCATTGGTGCTCGAAGTATCTGAGCTCCTCGAGTTCGGTCATTGCGAATCGTCCGATCGGGTTCTGCATTTTCGATCTCAGTGCGCGCGCGACCTAGTGAAAGTTTGGCAAGTTTGTTGCCGGCCCCTGACGATCTGGTCGGAGTGTTTCTGGACGCATGATTTGACAATCACTGCTCCGTGACGGGGATCGGCGCGTGCTGTGCGGATCGACAGGCGCGTCCAGCCGTTTTGGAATGCGGAGGTCTTGCTTCGGCGGTCACGACGTCTTGACCGGAGTGCGGGCGAACCGTTCGCGCTGCTGCTCCAGTTCGCAGCAGTGAGGCCAAGATGGTCCCGACTATGCCCACGCCAGACCTGCAGCGACGGCAGCATCATCGTCATCGGTCGTGGTGAGCCGCCTGCGGCGCATGCTGTCCTTTGGGCGGCGATGACGAACGCCAAGCCGGTACGGCGCCGCCGGCACGTGTCGCAACATGCCGCGCGCGAAATCGACGGCCTGCCGGACGACGGCCACGACCGTCGCCACGCGCGTGAACAAGCCGACCAGGAAGATCATCGAGAAGATATCGATGTAGGCCAGCATGTCGCCAACCAGCATCAATTCGGGAGGAAGCGGAATCCGGTGCAGATAGGCGGCGATCAGGATGACGAGCGGGATCAGCGCAATCAGCTTCCGGAGTGTCAGCCGGTCGAGCAAGGCGGCGAGCTCAACGACCAGGACCTGCCAGAGCCAGTCGCCAAGCGCAGCCGGCTTGTCGATCGTCCAGGTCTGCCACAATGGCTGCCACAGCTGCTGCCAGATCCGTTTCCACATCGCGGCGTCTGCCTGGTCGTCCATGCTCGGGGGGCAATAACGGCGGCTACGGCTTCGACGACGCCCCGCTGCCGTCGCCGTCGACCGCGGCGCCCTGGGCATCCGCAGAATCGGCCGACGGAAAGATGCGTTCGTAGTTCGCGCGGGCCTCGCGGATCAGACGCGCACGCTCCCGCTCGGATTTCGAAATGAACCTGATGATCTCGCCCATATCCTCTCCAACGCAGGGGGCCAATTATCCAACCACAGGCAATGCAACCATCGTGCCTGATGGGCGCACGGCCGATATTCTTGCTCCGCTCACCGGACCGCCCGCGGCGGCACGCGCTGCTGACTGAACGCCACGCGCGGATTGACGCCGCAATAGGCATTGCGGCCCGACGCCGACGCCTGGCACTGCTCATAGGTCTGGTAGCCGCAATAGCCGGGATATCCCTCCTGCCTACCCTGAATGCACCAGGGGTAGTCGTAGGGATCAGCCCCAGCCGGCTGTGCGGAACCGACAATCCAGCTGGTGCCGAGCGCCGCGAATGCCAGAATTGCCCAATTCGACCTGCGCATGATCCTGCTTCCTTTTCGATCGGCGCCCAGCCGTTGATGTAGGTACGCAGGCGAGATCTGCGAGGTTTCCAGCCACCGTCTCAAGAAGCTGTGAGATTTGCTGAACGCTCGTTCACGGCATGGACAAGGCCGGCTGACCGGCGTCGACCACAGGGTCCGCCGCCGCTCTGCCCGGGGACACCGAGGGCATGTGGTTAACCGGCACCTAATCAGACGCGCGCGGTTGAAATCTGCAATTTAAGCGCGCTGCAAGACGCCTCCCCTAGTCTCCGGCGCAGCTCACCGCAACGGACGACGACACCCGGACAGGTTCGTCGCAAGGGGGGATAATCATGCGCAGCGCGCTCATTGCTTCAATGATCCTGTCACTTGCGGTCGGACAGGCGGTTGCGGGACCACGCACGTCGGGATCATCAGATGCGTCCGCTTCGGCACCGACCGGTGTCGAGACCTATCGCGGCTACGTTTTCGATCTCTCCGAAAACGCCGACCGCAAGGACGTCACCACCATTGCCGACATGGTCCGCCGTCAGCTCGACGTCGTGGAAACCGCAGGTTTCAGCCCGAAGGTGTTGCAGTTCCTCCATCGGGTGCCGATCGTCGCGAGCGAGATGGCGTGTCTCGACGAAGGTGCAGCGGCGGCCTGCTATGGCCTGGCGCCGCCGGAATGGGACCGCGCCACGACCCACGACATCACCATCTGGGATCACGACAAGCAGCAGTGGACCAATTCGGACCCGCTCGCGCTGGCCCTCGATTCCGGCATCGGCATCATCAGGTTGCGTCCGAACATGATGCGCTACGCGAAGGACCCGGTGCTGCTGCACGAATTCCTTCACGCCTATCATGCGCGGCTGCTGCCGAGCGGCTATGAGAACAAGGCAATCAAGGGCTTCCTCAGCCAGGCCAAGTCAAAGGAGCTGTTCGCCAAGGAAGCCTACGCGTTGAAGAACCAGCAGGAGTTCTTCGCGGTGACAGCGAGCATCTTCCTTGCCGGCAAGGATTCCGAGCACGAACCCTACACGCGCGCCACGCTCAAGGAAAAGATGCCGGACTACTACAAGTATCTTGTCGGCCTGTTCGGCACCGATCCCGAGGAAACCAGCGTCACGCCGGTCGCATCGGCCAACTGAGTCAGGATCCCACAAAAAAACGAGGCCCGGTGTGCCTAGGAGCCCGGGCCTCGTTTCTGATGTCCCCCGCCTCAGTGGCGGATCAGGTGTCGTGGTTACGCGAGCTTGTCCGCGCGATCCATCCCGGATGATTACGGGGGTCAGGTGGAAGCAGGTCTCACTTGCTGTAGCTATAGAAGCCCTGCCCGGTCTTGCGGCCGAGATGGCCGGCATCAACCATCTCCTTCAGCAGCGGCGCCGGCCGGTATTTGGGATCGTTGAAGCCGGTGTAAAACACCTCCATCACCGACAGCATGGTGTCGAGCCCGATCAGGTCGGCGAGCGCGAGCGGGCCGATCGGATGGTTGCAGCCGAGCTTCATGCCGGCATCGATCTCCTCCGCGGTCGCAATGCCCTCCTGCAGCGCAAAGATCGCCTCGTTGATCATCGGGCACAGGATGCGGTTCACGGCGAAGCCCGGGCTGTTCTTCGCCGTGATCGCGACCTTGCCGACGCGCTTGGCGAAGGCTTCGGCCTTGGCGACCGTGTCGTCCGAGGTCCGCAAGCCGCGGATCAATTCGAGCAGCGCCATCACCGGCACCGGATTGAAGAAGTGCATTCCGATGAAGCGGTCGGGACGATCGGTCGAGGCCGCAAGGCGGGTGATCGAGATCGACGAGGTGTTGGTCGCGACCAGCGCGCTCGGCTTCAGCCCGGCGCAGAGATCCCTGAGGATCTTGATCTTCAGTTCCTCGTTCTCGGTCGCCGCTTCGATCACGAGATCGCAGGCGGCGAGCTTGGACTTGTCGGTGGTGGCATCGATGCGCGCGAGCGTCGCGTCGCGATCGGCCGCGGTCATCTTCTCCTTGGAGACCAGGCGATCGAGACTGGTCCCGACCGTCTTCAGGCCGCGTTGCACCGCCGCGTCGGAGATATCCACCATGGAGACAGCGAGCCCCGCTGCCGCGCAGATCTGCGCGATGCCGTTGCCCATGGTCCCGGCGCCGATAATGCCAACCGTCTCAATCATTGCATTGTCCCTCGCGGCTAGCGCGGCCGCATTGGCCGCGTCCTCAAAACGGCGGACCGTGGGGTCCGCGGATGGCGCAGGAATAGCAGTCCGGCCGGATGGCCGATACAGGAGACGACGGTACCCTGGTGAGGTTTATTCGGGGCGCGGGGGCAGCGGCCGCCGTGGCGGAACGGCGGTGCGCGACGGCAAATCGGTACGCGGGGGATCGGCCATCCGCGATGGCTCGAACACGCGATTGAGCCGCACGATCCACCAGGCCATTCGCCCGTAGCTGCGGCGCAGTGCCGATCCGAATCCTTCGTCGATGTCCTGGTCACGATCCATACCCCTATCGTTAACGTGCATCCTTGAAGGAACGGTGAGTGCCATCACGTGCTGCGGCGGTAATCGTTAGGGACTTGGCAACTATTTCGCGCAAGCCTTGGCGAGTTGACGGCGCGGACGCCTGTAATCGCCCGGATTGCCTACGCAAGGCCCCGGCCGCAGCATCGCTTTACTCGCATTTAATTGATCGAATTTTCCGCGGAGCGCCGCGACACAAGGAAATTAGACGACGAGGGCTACGCCCATGCTTGCTGAAAAATTCTTTTTGCTGCTCGAGACATTGCTCAACGGCCAGACCCATTCAGACGGAAGCCCGCGTGTGGTGAGCACCTCGCCCCACATCCCGGTCGAGCTGCCGCGCAAAGTCCAGCCGAAGCTCGGCCTTCCCCGCTAGGCTGCTTGCGGGCAGCGGCTCAATCGCCGCGGCCTTGCGGCGGCTCGCGACGTTTGCTGCGCTAGCTGGCAGCGTCGTCCCGTTCGCCCGTGATCCAGCTCATAGTTGGTTCAAGTCGGACCACGCTACACCACTCCTGCAACGAGGTGGTGCAGCCGTGGACTGCAAGAGCGACAGCAAGATTGATTTAGCCGGCATCGCCGTCGCCATCTGCGTCGCCGCATACACAGCAATCATGCTTGCCTATCTCGCCCAGGACGATCTCGGCCTGACCGCCACGCAAACGCGTGAGCTCGCAGTGATGGCTGCACTGTTCCTCGCATTGCCGATCGTGCTGGATTTCCTGCGCACGGGACCCGGCGACGCTCGCTGATTCCGCCAGCGGCGCACCTGCCGCATCCGATCTCCCCCGCCGCAAACGCGCCTGCGCAACATAGCGCTAGGTGAAGCGACGCGAATCAGCGTTACTTTGCAACTGACCACTAGGCGGGATTTGGCTGCATGACCCAGCCAGACGGTTTGGACCAGAATATTCGCGAACTGCAGGAGTGGCTGCGCAGAGCCTGGCAGCAACTTGCGGACCCCTCGCTCACCGCCTTCTCCCGCCGCGAACTACGCAACCAGATGAAGCAATGCAACGCGGATTTGCACGTGCAGCTGCAAGCCATGTCCAAACGACTTAGTCAGCCCTTGCCGGCGGGCAGAGCATTCGTCAGGCCGGAGCTCCGGATCCTCGTCTAGGTGGTGTGGACACTAGCGCATCCATAGAACAATGGCAGCGAGAGTGACGACGGCCCGGTAATTCCGGGCCGTTTTTTCGAAGCGGGTTGCGACACGTCGGAACTGCTTGAGCTTTGAGAAGC
>NZ_VKHP01000018.1 GCF_010811875.1 Bradyrhizobium uaiense | reverse complement strand
CCCGCTGCGGCTTGCGCAGACGCGGCTCGCCCGCGGGCGCCGCATCAGTTCGCGGCTTCGGCTGCTCGGGCAGCTCTCCAAAAAGCTTGTCTTCAGCCATCTCGCGCTTCCTGCAATTCTGCCAGTGCAGGGAATCACATCCGCTATCGCTCCGGCTACATTTTTTGCCCCAGCCACAAAAAATTCACATGCCCTGAGGAGCGCGCAGCGCGTCTCGAAGGGTCGACGGCCACCAGCCGGGCCGTCGATCCTTCGAGGGCCGCTGAAGAAGCGGCCACCTCAAGGATGACGGTGTGAGAGCTCGGTGTGGAGCAGGCGGCCGCCTAGCAGCCCGCCGCGATCGCCAGGAAGTCGGACGCCTTCAGGCTGGCGCCGCCGACCAACGCGCCGTTGACATTGGCGACCGCCATCAGCTCGGCCGCGTTCGACGGCTTGACCGAGCCGCCATACAGGATCCTGATCTTGTTTCCCTCGGCCTTGAAGCGATCGGTGAGCTGACCTCGGATAAACCGATGAACTTCCTCGACATCCTTGGCTGTCGGGGTCAGGCCGGTGCCGATCGCCCAGACCGGCTCATAGGCCACCACCAGATTGGCCGCGGTCGAGCCGTCGGGCAGCGAGCCTTTGAGCTGGGTGCCGCAGACATCGAGCGTCTTGCCGGCGTCGCGCTGCTCGCGCGTCTCGCCGATGCAGACGATGGCGGTCAGTCCGGCGCGCCAGACGGCTTCCGCCTTCTGCCGAATCAAGGCGTCGGTCTCGCCATGGTCGGCCCGTCGCTCGGAATGGCCGACGATGATCGCGACCGCACCCAAATCCTTGAACATCTCCGCCGAAAGGTCGCCGGTGTGGGCACCCGACGCCTTGGGATGGCAGTCCTGGGCGCCGACGGCGACCTTCGAACCGCGCGCCTTGTCGGCAAAGGCCCCGACCAAGGTCGCCGGCGGACAGACCAGGAGATCGGCCTTGGCGGCGACGTCGCCGGCGCCGGCCAGCATCGCCTCGAATTCGGCAAAAGAGGATTTCAGGCCGTTCATTTTCCAGTTGCCGGCGATCAGCGGCCGGATGGCGTCGGTCATGTCGGATTTCCCATCTTCGAAGCGTCGCCATGCGCTACCAGAGGCCGGCGATGACTTCCAGAGCGCGGCTCAAAGCCCGCTGCGCGGCGCTTTACCGCTCCGATCCGTTCCCCTCACCCATGGTTGCGGGGGGGCTTCCGCCACTTTATAAGCGTTTTCAATTCGGTGACGCCCTGCTGCCGGACAAAAAGTCCCGACTTTTGGTCCCATTTGGGCACGATCCGGTTCCCCTCCTGTAAAACAAGTTGGACCCATGCTTCGAGGAATGCGGAAAGCCTCATCAAACTGGCTCGGCAAGACGATTATGGCCGTGGTGATGGGCGTTTTGATCGTCAGTTTCGGAATTTGGGGCATTGCCGACATCTTCAAGGGGTTTGGCCAGTCGACCTTCGCCAAGGTCGGCGGGACCGAGATTTCGGCTGAGCAGTTCCGCCAGATCTACACCGACCGGTTGCAGCAGCTCGGCCGCCAGTTCGGCCGCCCGCTGACCCCGGATCAGGCGCGCGCCTTCGGGATTGACCGCCAGGTGCTGCAGCAGACGCTCGCGGAGGCCGCACTCGACGAGGAGGCGCGCCGCATGGGCCTCAACCAGTCCGACGCCGAGGTGCTGCGCACGATCTACAACGATCCGAACTTCAAGGGCCTCAACGGCCAGTTCGACCCGCAGCGCTTCCAGTCCGTGATCCGCAACTTCGGCTACACCGAGGGCCGCTACATCGCCGAGCAGCGCCGCGTCGGCCTGCGGCGGCAGATCGCCGGCACCGTCTCGTCCGGGATCGAGCCGACCAAATCGATGGTCGAGGCGCTGACCCGTTTCCAGAACGAGCAGCGCTCGATCGATTACGTCACGCTCGGCGCTGCACAGGCCGGCACCATCGATCCGCCCTCGCCGGAGGCGCTCGCCGCCTATTTCGAGGACCACAAGGTTCAATTCCGCGCGCCCGAATACCGCAAGATCTCCTTCGTCGCGATCACGCCCGAGGAAATCGGCAAGTGGGAAACGGTGTCGGATGAGGATGCCAGGAAGCTGTTCGAAGAACGCAAGGACCGGCTCAGCACGCCGGAAAAGCGCGAGGTATCGCAGATCGTATTCCCGGACGCCGGTGAGGCGCAGGCTGCCCGCGCCCGCATCGCGTCGGGCACCTCGTTCGACGACATCGCCAAGGAGCGCAAGCTCAATCCGGCCGACGTCAATCTTGGTCTGGTTGCAAAGTCGGCGATCCTCGATCCGGCGGTCGGCGATGCCGCCTTCGCGCTGCCCACAGGCGAAGTCAGCCAGCCGGTCCAGGGCCGCTTCGGCATCGCGCTGGTCAAGGTCGGCAAGATCGAGCCCGGCGTGACCCCGACCTATGAGAGCCTCGCCCAGCAGGTGAAGAACGAGATCGCCTCCGAGCGCGCCCGTACCAGGGTCGCCGAGCTGCGCGACAAGATGGAAGACGAGCGCGGCGGCGGCTCCAGCGTCATCGATGCGGCGCAGAAGCTGAAACTGACCGCCGTCACGATAGACGCGGTCGACCGCTCGGGGCGTCTGCCGAACGGCCAGGTCGCGTCCAACATTCCGCAAGGCCTCGACGTGGTGTCGCAGGCCTTCAACAGCGACGTCGGTGTCGACAACGACCCGATCCAGTTCAAGAACGGCTATGTCTGGTACGACGTGCTCGGCATCACGCCGTCGCGCGAGCGCACTCTCGACGAGGTCCGCGACCAGGTCGAGGCCAAATGGCGCGAGGACCAGGTCTCCGCCAAGCTGCGCGCCAAGGCGACCGAGATCGTGCAGAAGCTCGATGGCGGTGCCAAGCTCGCCGACGAAGCCACCGCGGCCGGCGTCAAGGTGGAGACCGCGGCGAACTTCCGCCGCGAGGCAACCCTGCCGAACGTGCCGGCCGGCGTGATCGCAGCCGCCTTCCGCACCGCCAAGGACAGCGACGGACAGACGTCAGTCGCCGGCGGCAGCCAGTGGGTCGTGTTCCGCGTCACCGACGTGACGGTGCCCCCGGTCGACTTTGCCTCCAACGAGGTCAAGCAGCTCACCGAGGCGCTGCGGCGCTCGTTGAGCGACGAGCAGGTCGCGCAATATGTCTCGAAGATCGAGTCCGACATCGGCGTGACCGTCAACCAGGCAGCCTTCGCACAGGTGACAGGCGCAAATAATTGAGCATGATCCCGGTGCAAACGCTTTCCGCGTTGTCGCGCTCCAACAACAGACCTGAGCCAGCGAATGGACGACCTGAAATCGATCATCGGAAAAGTCGCCACCGGCGCCACGCTGACGCGTGAAGAAGCGGCGTCTGCCTTCGACAGCATGATGTCGGGCGATGCCACGCCCTCGCAGATGGGCGGGCTGTTGATGGCGCTACGGGTGCGCGGCGAGACCGTCGAGGAGATCACCGGCGCCGTGAGCGCGATGCGCGGCAAGATGCTGCCGGTCAGGGCGCCGGCCGAGGCCGTCGACATCGTCGGCACCGGCGGTGACGGCTCCGGCTCGGTCAACGTCTCGACCTGCGCCGCCTTCATCGTGGCCGGCGCCGGCGTGCCCGTTGCCAAGCACGGTAACCGCGCGCTGTCGTCCCGTTCGGGCTCGGCCGACGTGCTGGCCTCGCTCGGCGTCAAGATCGACCTGACGCCCGAACAGGTCGGGCGCTGCATCAAGGAGGCCGGCATCGGCTTCATGTTCGCGCCGGCGCATCATCCGGCCATGAAGAATGTCGGCCCGACCCGGGTCGAGCTCGCCACCCGCACCATCTTCAACCTGCTCGGACCGCTGTCGAACCCGGCCGGCGTCAAGCGGCAGATGGTCGGCGTGTTCTCGCGGCAGTGGGTGCAACCGCTGGCGCAGGTGCTGAAGAACCTCGGCTCCGACAAGGTTTGGGTCGTGCACGGCTCCGATGGCCTCGACGAGATCACCCTCACCGGCCCGACCTTCGTTGCCAGGCTGGAGAACGGCGAGATCACGACATCAGAGGTCACGCCGGAGGATGCCGGCCTCGGCCGCGTCGGCGGCGAGGCGCTGAAGGGCGGCGATGCCGATGCCAACGCGGTCGCGCTGTCCAGCGTGCTGAACGGCAAGCCGAGCGCCTATCGCGACGTCGCTTTGCTGAACGCGGCCGCTGCGTTCATCGTTGCCGGCCGCGCCAAGGATCTGAAGGAAGGCGTTGCGATCGGTACCCAGTCGCTCGACAGCGGCGCTGCCGCGGCACGGCTGAAGCATCTGGTCGCGGTTTCCAACGGTTGAGAGTACAGAGATGTCGGACATCCTGACCAAGATCGAGGCTTACAAGCGCGAGGAGATCGCCGCTGCGAAGCGCGCGCGTCCGCTCGCCGACGTCGAGGCGCAGGCTAAATCGGCCCCCGCCCCGCGCGGCTTCGTCCGCGCCCTCAGGGACAAGCATGCAAGCGGCGAGTATGCCCTGATCGCGGAAGTGAAGAAGGCCTCGCCCTCGAAGGGGCTGATCCGCGCCGACTTCGATCCGCCCGTTCTCGCGAAAGCCTATGAGGCCGGTGGCGCGGCGTGCCTGTCGGTGCTGACCGATGCGCCCTCGTTCCAGGGCCATCTCGACTTCATGGTGGCGGCCCGTGCGGCGACCAATCTGCCGGTGCTGCGCAAGGACTTCATGTTCGACACCTATCAGGTGGCGGAGGCGCGCGCCCATGGCGCCGACTGCATCCTGATCATCATGGCCGCACTCGACGACACCGCCGCCAAAGAGATCGAGGACGCCGCGCTGTCGTATGGGATGGACGTGCTGATCGAGATCCACGACCGGGCCGAGCTCGACCGCGCCTTGAACCTTCGCTCGCCGATGATCGGCGTCAACAACCGCAATCTGCGTACCTTCGAGACCACGCTCGCGACCAGCGAGGCGCTGGCGCCGCTGATCCCGCGCGACCGCGTGATGGTCGGCGAGAGCGGCATCTTCACGCCTGACGATCTCGCCCGCCTGGAGCGCGTTGGGATGTCGACCTTCCTGGTCGGCGAGAGCCTGATGCGCCAGCAGGACGTCACCGCGGCGACCCGCGCATTGCTGACGCGGCCGACCGCATCGCGCGCCACCGGCACGCGCTGACGCGATGGCGCGGAAGACCAAAGCCAACACCAAAGCCGAGCCGTCGGGCTCGGGTACCGCCCTCACCCATATCGACGCCAAGGGCGACGCGCGCATGGTCGACGTCTCGGCCAAGCCGGCGACCGAGCGGACCGCGGTTGCCGAAGGCCGCGTGCTGATGAGCAAGGCAACGCTCGCGCTGATCGAATCCGGCCAGGCCAAGAAGGGCGATGTGCTGGCGACCGCGCGGATCGCCGGCATCATGGCGGCGAAGCGGACCTCGGAATTGATCCCGCTCTGCCATCCACTGGCGCTGACCAAGGTCACGATCGATATCGCAACCGACGCCAAGCTGCCCGGCTGCATCGTCCGCGCCAGCGTCAAGGTGACGGGGCCGACCGGCGTCGAGATGGAGGCGCTGACCGCGGTTTCGGTCGCCTGCCTGACGATCTACGACATGATCAAGGCGGTCGAGCGCGGCGTGCGCATCGAACGCATTCATCTGATCGAGAAGATCGGCGGCAAATCCGGGCACTATCGCGCGGACGACTGATAGACAAGTTTCAGCGCTTCGACCAAATGGTCGAACATTGATCTCATCGGCGGACTCTTGCGCAAGTCCTGATGCATCGTGACCCAGACATCGAGGCTCGGTGAAAATTCCTTAGGCAGGAGATGCATGATTTGGGTGTCCTCGCGCACGACCGCGCGTTGGCAAATTCCAATTCCGAATCCCGCCCTGATAGCCGCCAACTGAAGAAGCGTGTTGTCGGACCGCAGGGTAAAGTCGTCTCGCCTCAATTGGAGGCCGAGCCGATACAAGGCTCGGACGGCAGCGGTCTCGTGATCGAAGCCCACCAGGCAATGCCGGCTCAGCTCGCGTAAATTGGCGGGTTTGCCGTTCTTTTCCAGGTAGTTCGTGTGAGCATGGAATCCCAGCCGAGCCTGGCCCACCTTGCGCGCGACGAGATCGGCCTGTGTCGGCCTCACCATGCGAATGGCGATATCGCAATCCCGCCGCAACAGGTCTTCCAACCGGTCCGAAGCGGAGATCTCGACGACCAATCCCGGCTGGCTCCGTTCCAGTTCAGTAAGAATTGGCGGAAGAATCTCCGTCGCAACGATCTCGGAGGCCGCGAGGCGGACCACTGTGCGGGGCTGGCCAGCTTTGCTCGAAATCGCTCTCAGCAATGTTTCGGAGGCAGCGGCCATGGCCAAGGCGTGCGGCTGCGCAACGACGGACGCCGCGGTCGGCCTCAGGCCATCCTGGGCACGCGTGAAGAGCGGCATACCGAGAGTGGCCTCCAGCTCACGAATGTGCCGGCCGACGGTTGGCTGGGTGAGCTTGAGGGAGCGCGCCGCGCCCGAGAGGCTCCCCTCGCGCAGGACCGCCAGAAATGACCTGTAGAGTTCCCAGCTCGGATTCTTCTCCATGCATTTTTGTATATCAACTCAATAACTCTCGACAATTCCGTTCATCGGCAAGGGCGCGCATTCTGGGTCCACCAACGCTCCAATGAGACACCAGATGCGCATCCATCCTATCCAGACAGGAACCGTCAAAATCAAAACCGCCCAGGTCAAGGGCCGGGGCCACGGCCTCGTTGACATATTTCTAGATCCGAACTGGACCGACTGGGTGCCGACATTCGCATGGGCGATCGAGCATCCCGAAGGCGTCATTGTCGTCGACAGCGGCCAAGGGACACATCTGCTGGAGCATTCGCGCGAGCTCAATCCCTATGTGAGATGGGAAGTCGGCTTCCAGATCGAGCGCGAGCAAGAAATCGGGCCGCAGCTCCGGGCCCTGGGGATTGGTGCCCGCGACGTAAGAAAAGTCGTGCTCACGCACCTTCATATGGATCACGACGGAGGCCTTGCGCACTTCCCCAACAGCGAAATCATTGTCCCAGCCGGTGAACTCGCCCAGGCGCGCGGATTGCTCGGGCGGCTGCGGGGGTATCTTCCGCATCGTTGGCCCACTTGGTTCGACCCAACGCCGGTCGAGCTGCCGGCGGAACAATTTGGCTCGTTCAAGCGCAGCCGGCGGCTAACGAAGGCCGGCGACATTGTTGCGGTGGCAACGCCTGGACACACACCAAACCATATGTCGGTCGTTGTTCAGGACGGCGACACCGCAATTTTCCTCGCCGGTGACACCTCCTACAATCAGGCGCTCATGCTTTCGGGCACGGTCGACGGAGTAAGTGCCGGCGTCGATATCGCAAAAGCCACACTTGATGCTATCAAAGCTTTTGCCCAAAGCCGTCCGACGATCTATCTGCCGACGCACGATCCGGAATCGGGCCTCCGCCTTGTCAACCGGCAGCTTGCCGTATCGGCCGGTTAGTCGAACGGCGAGCGCGCCCGTCCACCCAAGCAACCATTCGTTAACCAATCTCGCTAACCGGCGCTCCATCTCGTTTGGATACGACTTTCGCGGGCCGGAGGTGCACGAAACCTACTTCCGGGTGAAACGCCTGGAAGCGATAGCGTCAGATGAATCCAAACGGCAACGCCTCGTTCAACATCAACTCGGTGATCGGCAGCGGTCCGATCCGCTGGCTGATCCTTGGCGGCGCCGTGCTGATGGCCGCGATCGCAATCGGCGCCACCCTGATGGCCGAGAATTTCCGCGAGCGCGCCCTGCACAACAGCGAGCGCGAGCTCGAGAACACCGTGCTGCTGCTGGCGCGGCATTTCGACCAGCAGCTCGAGGATTTCGAGGTCGTCCAGCGCGACCTGATCGCGTTCATTCGCGACAACGGGATCTCGACGCCTGAGACTTACAGGCGCCGGATGTCGACGGCTGATATTCACGCGATCCTCAAATCGAAGATGGACGCGCTGTCGAATGTCGGCAGCCTTAACGTGTTCGACGCGGACGGCGTGCTGATCAACAGCTCGGGCGTCTGGCCGCTGCCGCAGGCCTCTGTCGCCGATCGCAGTTACTTCCAGATCTTCAAGTCGAGCCCCTACTCGCCCGACATGCAGGTCGCGCCGGTGGTCAGCCGCGTCAGCGGAGCCTGGACCACCGCGATCGTCCGCAAGGTCACGGGCCCGCATGGCGAGTTCCTCGGCGTGGTCGGCCGCGGTATCGAACCGGCGACCTTCGAGAAATTCTTCTCCACCGTTGCGCTCGGCGAAGGCGCCGCGATCTCGATGCACCATCGCGACGGCACGCTGCTGGCGCGCTATCCTCATGTCGAAGAGATGATCGGGAAGAACTTCCGCACCGGCCCTGCCAGCCAGCAGCAGGTGTTCGAGCAGCCAGCGAGCACCTCGCGGCTGACCAGCCCGGTGGACGGCAAGGACCGTCTGGTGTCGTCGCGCGCGCTCACCAAGTTCCCGATTGTCGTCGTCGCGACGACCACGACCGAAGCGGCACTCGCCAACTGGCGCGAGCAGATCGCCATCCTGATCGCGGTGACCAGCATCTCCGTGCTGGCGATCGCGACCCTGCTGACGCTCGTGGTGCGCAAGCTGTTGCAGCAGCACCGTACCCAGCAGCAGCGTCTGACCTTGGAGAAGCTCCGGCTCGACACCGCCGTCAACAACATGACCCAGGGTCTGCTGCTGTTCGATGCTGCTCAGCGCCTGGTGATCTGCAACAAGCGCTACATCGAGATGTACGGATTGTCCGCTGACGTCATCCGGCCCGGCTGCAGCTTCCGCGACGTCATCGTGCATCGCCATCTGACCGGCTCGTTCCAGGGCGACGTCGAACGTTACGTCAACCTCGTGCTGCGCGACGTCGGCGTCCGCAATACCATGGTGATCACGACCCCCGACGGGCGCTCGATCCAGGTCGTCAACGAGCCGCTGGCCGACGGCGGCTGGCTTGCGACCCACGAGGACGTCACCGAGCGCCGCCGCGCCGAGGAGCGCATCACGCATCTTGCCCACTACGATGCGCTCACCGACCTGCCGAACCGCGCCCTGTTCCATGAGGAGATCAAGCGCGAGCTGCCGCATGTCACGCCCGACAGCCAGCTCGCGGTGCTCTATATCGACATCGACGAATTCAAGGGCGTCAACGACTCGCTCGGCCACATGGTCGGCGACGAGCTGCTCAAATCCGTGGCGAGGACGTTGAGCGGCGTGATCGGCGACGGCGATTTCGTCGCCCGTCTCGGCGGCGACGAATTCGCGATCGTGCAGACCGGCGTGCGGAGCGAGGTCGAGGTCACCGACCTCGTCGCACGCATCTACGAGGTGATCCGCTCGCCCTATCAATGCCTCGGCCACCAGGTCACGACCGACGCCAGCATCGGCATCGCGCTGGCGCCGAAGGACGGCACCGATCTCGACCAGATCATGAAGAACGCCGACCTTGCGATGTATGCGGCGAAGTCGGCCGGCCGTCGCGTCGCGCGCTTCTTCGAGCCGGCGATGGATGCCGACGCCCGCGCCCGCCGCGAGCTCGAGATGGAGCTGCGGCAGACGATCTCGGCCGGCAGCGGGCTCGAAGTGTATTATCAGCCCTGCGTCGACCTGCGCAGCAACGAGATCACCGGCTGCGAGGCGCTGGTGCGCTGGCGCCACCCGGCACGCGGCATGATCTCGCCGGCGGAGTTCGTGCCGATCGCCGAGGAGACCGGCCTGATCAACCAGCTCGGCGAATGGGTGCTGATGACGGCCTGCAAGGAAGCCGTGAACTGGCCCGACCAGATCAAGCTCGCGGTCAACGTCTCGCCGGTGCAGTTCCGCAGCGGCACGCTGGCACTCAAGGTGATCGCGGCGCTTGCGGCGTCGGGCCTGTCAGCCGGACGGCTGGAGCTCGAGATCACCGAGGCCGTGCTGATCCGTGACGACGAGACGGCGCTCGCCGCGCTGCACCAGCTCCGCGCCATCGGCATCCGGATCGCGCTCGACGATTTCGGCACCGGCTATTCGTCGCTGAGCTATCTGAAGCGCTTCCCGTTCGACAAGATCAAGATCGACCGCTGCTTCGTCACCGACATCGCCGATCCGCAGGGCTCGGCCGGCATCGTCGAGGCGGTCGTCAACATCGCCGCCGAGCGCAGCATGACCACGACGGCGGAAGGCGTCGAGACCGCGCAGCAGCAGCAATTGCTGCGCGAGCTCGGCTGCTCGGAAATGCAGGGCTATCTGTTCAGCCCGCCGAAGCCGGCCGCCCAGATCCGCGAGCTGCTGGCCGGGCATCGCCAGGGGCCGTCAGCGGGTGCAGGCGCCGTCCGCCGGCGCAAACCTGTCGCCGGCGCGGCGTAAGCTTCGCTACACAGGGCTCGTCATGCCCGGGCTTTGAACCGGGCATCCATCGATTTGGAAAGAGCCTGCGAAGGAAGATGGATGGCCGGGTCACAGGTGAGCGGAAGCGACGCCGTCCTTCGGACGGCTACGCCCGGCCATGACAACGGAAACATCCTGCCCTAGTTCGGCACCGGCCGCTTCTGCGCGGCCTTGTCCGCATTCTTGGCGTCGGCGTTGACGGTGACGCCGCGCAGCTGGTTGAACGCCGCGGCCAGCGCCTTGTCGTTCTTCTCATCCGGCGGGACGTAGGATTGCGAACCGGTCTGCTCTGCGCCCTCGGCGGCGAGATGGCCGCGCATCGAGGCCTCGCCCTTCAACTCCGAGCGGGTCTTGAACTCGTCCGGCACGTCCTGCAGCACTTCGATGTCGGGCTTGATGCCGAGCGCCTGGATCGAATGGCCTGACGGGGTGAAATAGCGCGCCGTGGTCAGAGCCAGCGCGCCATTGCCGGCGCCGAGCGGAATGATCGTCTGCACCGAGCCCTTGCCGAACGAGCGGGTCCCGATCAGGGTCGCGCGCTTGTGGTCGTGCAGCGCGCCGGCGACGATCTCGGACGCCGAGGCCGAGCCGCCGTTGATCAGGACGACCATCGGCTTGCCCTTGGTCATGTCGCCGCCATGGGCGGTGAAGCGCTGCGTCTCTTCCGGATTGCGGCCGCGGGTCGAGACCACCTCGCCCCGCTGCATCAAGGTCGAGGTCACGGAAACCGCCTGGTCGAGCAGGCCGCCCGGATTGTTGCGGAGGTCGACGACATAACCCGCGAGCTTGTCCTGCGGGATCTCCTTCTGGATCTCCGCGATCGCCTTGTGCAGGCCTTCGGTGGTCTGCTCGTTGAACGAGGTAATCCGGATATAGCCGATGTCGCCGCCCTCGACGTGATACTTCACCGGGCGGACTCGGATGATCTCGCGGGTGATCGATAGCTCGATCGGCTTGTCGGCGTCCTTGCGGACGATCTTCAGCCGGATCGAGCTGTTGGGCGCGCCCTTCATCTTGTTGACGGCCTGGTCGAGCGTCATGCCCTGGATCTGGTCATCGTCGATCGAGGTGATCACGTCGCCCGACATGATGCCGGCGCGCGAGGCCGGCGTGTCGTCGATCGGCGCCACCACCTTGACGAAACCGTCTTCCATCGTGACCTCGATGCCGAGCCCGCCGAACTCGCCATGCGTGGTCTCCTGCATCTCCGCCCAGCCCTTCTCGTTCATGTAGCGGGAGTGCGGATCGAGCGAGGAGATCATGCCGTTGATCGCCCCTTCGACGAGCTTGGAGTCCTCGGGCTTCTCGACGTAGTCGGTCTTGACCTTCTCGAACACCTCGCCGAACAGATTGAGCTGCGAATAGGTGTTGTCGGAATGCGCGGCGGCATTGGCGACGGCGAACAGATGCGCCCCCTGCGGCGAGGCCACGAGCAGGGTGAGACACGCGCCCGCAACCGTTCCGAGGAAGAAGCCAACATGTTTGCGCATTATCCGTGATCCCTTCGCTAACGGCCGGCAACGTTTCGCAATATACGGCCTGCCTCACCCCGACGCGGGGCACCACACAACGGCTTTTTGGTCGGATCAAGGCCGCCCCGTCACCGGACCATTACGGTCCTGTCACGATGCCCTGGTCCGCCCAGATCGGCCCTCTCAAGTCAGCTCCGTGTCAGCCCAAAGTCGGCCTCTGGACCACCTTCCCGCAACCCGGTCTGCCAGGTCGACGGCTGGGTCCCGAATCCGCGCTTGGCCCGCGTGCCCAGCCAATAGCCAAACTGCGGAGGAACATTGCGAAATGGCCCTTCAACCCCGAGTTTCAATGCCGCATCCATCGGCCAGTTGGGGTTATTGAGGATTTCCCGCCCGACCGCGATCAAATCTGCTTGTTTATCGTGCAGGATCCGCTCGGCCTGGTCGCCGTGAATAATCAACCCGACCGCCATGGTCATGATATCGGCATGGCTGCGGACATATTCCGCAAGCGGCACCTGATAGTTGTATTTGATCTCCTTGCCCAGAATCGGTGCCATCTCGCTGATTCCGCCCGACGAGCAGTCGATCACATCGACGCCCTTCGCCTTCAGAATCTTGGCCAGCCGGGCGCTCTGCTCCGGGCCCCAGCCGGCATTGTCCTCGACTGACAGCCGCACGAACAGCGGCTTGTGATCCGGCCAATGGGCTCGCACCGCCTCCGTCACCTCGATCAGGAAGCGCATCCGGTTCGATTCCGACCCGCCATAGTCGTCATTGCGCTGGTTCGAACGCTCCGAGAGAAACTCGTGCACGAGATAGCCGTGGGCACCGTGCAGTTCGAGCACCTCGAACCCGGCTTGATGCGCGCGCCGCGCCGCCTGCCCCCAGGCCGCGACGAGGTCCTTCACCTCATGCGTCTCGAGCGCGCGCGGCACCGGCCAGCGCTCGCTATGGGCGATCGCGCTCGGCGCCACCGGCGTCCAGGCGTCCCAATCCTCGATTGCGGCGCTGCGTTCCAGCGGACGGTCGCCTTCCCAGGGGCGACTCGCGCGCGCCTTGCGGCCGGAATGGCCGAGCTGGATGCCGGCAACCGCGTTCTGCTGCTTGATGAAGCCCACGATGCGGCCGAGCGGCGCGACGAACTTGTCGTCCCAGATGCCGAGATCGCCGATCGTGCCGCAGCCGCGCCGCTCCACCTTGGTCGATTCGACGATCACGAGACCGGCGCCGCCGGCGGCGAACTTGCCGGCGTTCATCAGATGCCAGTCGGTCGGAAAGCCCTTCTCGGCGGAATACTGGTGCATCGGCGGCACCACGATGCGGTTCTTCAGCGTGACGCCGCGGATGGTCATCGGCGAAAACAGCAGCTTGTCGGACATCATTTCCTCATCTGACGTCGCGACCCGGTGCGCCGGGTCGATCTTGTCGTTGCTGCCGACGATATACGCACCGCGCTGTGGCCGATAGGGGCACGGCGAAGCACGAGGAAGTAGCCTCACACCGCTTCGTTACCCGCAGGCTTTGCCGTCGCGTGTTGCGCCGTGATCAAGCTGGTCGTGTGTTCCATCGCGACAAATTCCTGCGCGCGCAGGAAATGATGGCCGCGAAACGAGTTGTCCTAGGTAACCCAAGGAGAACTCTCATGAGGACCAGCACGATCGCGCTGCTCATCGCAGCGATCACGGCAACCGCGCCGATCGCGGCCGCGCAGAATCTGCAAAACGAAGCCGACAAGGGCGCCAAGACCCGCAACTCCGGTGAATCCGGCTATGTCGGCGATCAGCAGCGTTCCGGTGCAGCCGCCACGCCTCCGGGGCGCCCCGATGCCGCGACCGGTTCCACGGACGCCGCGACATCTCCGAGCGCCCAGAATTCCGGGACCGGCATCAGCGGGGCGCCGGGCAACAAGAACGGACCGCCCCCGGGCCAGAGCACGGTTGGCTCAGGCTCGCAAAACCTGCATGTCCAGGAGCAGGATCCGTCAAACGTCAAGGGATTGCCCGGCAACAAGAGCGGTCCGCCGGCGAAACGCTGAGCGAGTGACGTTGACGTCAACCGAAGCAGCGCCACGCGAGACGCCACGTGCGCGACGCTGGTCTGACTATCGAGCGGACTTGCTATTGAGCGGTCTTGCTATGGAGCGGTCTTGCGGATTGCGGAGACATCGGTCGGACAGCCGGCTCCGCAATCGACCGACTTCCTCTGATCGGTAACGCGCCACATCAGCAACGCGACCAGAACAACGACGGTGACGGTGAGCTTGGCCAATGCGTCGTGATTCAATGTCGGCTCCGAACAACAATCGGCATCAAGGAAAGAAACCCGCTGCAAACGTGATGCGGCTCCAGAACCTTGGGCCTTGAAGGCCGGTGCCGAAACCGTCGATCCGACTCGCATTCGATACGAGTTGGTTGACGTCATCATGATACGGTCCTGGCGCGGCCTGCAACCTTCCCGGTCCGCATGGCAGCACGGCATCGCCGGCCGCAACGCGTTGGAACATCCGCACCTGTGTGCCGTTCAGTGGCGGTGCTCTGATCATTGCCCCAGAGGCACACAACACCTCCTGCGGCCCCAGCCGTCACGCTGGGGCCGTAAAACGTCGAAGTTCCACGTACAGCGGAATTGATTGACGGAGCTCGCTTAGCCCATATGGGCTACGTCCTCATAACGGCCCTCATATCCGCGCAAGCTTGGCAGCGCCCGCGGCGATCGCTTCGTTGAAGCTCGTGTCCCAGAATTTGCCAACCTCCGCGCGCGCGTCGAGCACGCCGAGCTTGAGGAAGGTGTCGGCGACCTTCTGGTGGGTTTCCGGCACGTCGGGCGTCACGCCGGCGAGCGAGAAGTCGTCGCTGCGACGGGCGAACTGGTCGAGAATGTCCTGCAACGGCAGATGGGTTTCCGCCACCTGCGCGGCCGCATAGATGGGAAAGTTCTTGTTGGCGAACGCATAGGCGCGCTGGATCCGCAGCAGCAGATCGCTCACCGCCGCGTGGCGCTGCGGATCGTCGACCGCCTTCGGATTGGCGTAGATCGGGAAGTTGCCCGAGAGATAGCCGACGCCGGTCTTGAGCAGGCGCGCACCCTGCTTGGCGATGGCGAGTTGTCCGTTGTAGCCGTAGATCGCCCAGGCATCGAGCTTGCCGGAGGCGAACGCCGAGTAACCGTCCGACGGCGTCAGATTGATGGCCTCGATATCGCCGAACCCAAGCCCGGCTTCCTCGAGCTGCTTGGCCAGGAAATAATGAGCAGTCGTCGCGCGCACATAGCCGACGCGCTTTCCCCTGAGGTCGGCAATCGAATGGATCGGCGCGTCCTTCGCCGCCACCGTGACCTGGATGTTGAGATCCTCATGGGTGACGGCAATGAAGCGCACCTTGGCGTTCTGGCGCGCGGCGAACATCGCCGGAATCTCACTGCCCGATCCGATGTCGAGCGCATCGCCGTTCAATGCCTCGATGTGGAGCACACCGTTGTTGAGCTCCTTCCATTCGATCCGGTAGGGCGTCTTGTCCTCGCCCGCCGCCTCCAGCAGCGGACGCCAGCCGCCCTTGTAGTACGCCACCCGCAACGTGACGCCACCGAGATCGGCACCCCCGCCCGCTCCGGTTTCCGCGCGCGCACCACCCGCAATCAGGCTGCCTGCGAGCACACCTAGCGCAGAACGTCGAGAAAGAAAGGATGGCGCGGTCACCGGCAGCTCCTGATCGGCAGTCACAACTGCCACAAGCTTAGGTGAAAAGCCGGCGATGTATATGAGACGCTATTTCGTTTTTCGCCGCGCGCGAGAAAAGCCGTTCCAAGGATCGACGGCTTGGCGCGGTGAACCGTTTTCCGGTCAGCCTATCGTCCGCTACTTCGCAACCTCGTACACATCAGGATCGAAGCTCGAGCTCGGATGGGCGAATGCGTTGCGCAGCGCGGGCGAGATCGGGACGTTGTAGTTGATGCCCTTCGGCGGGGTCGGCTGCTCCAGCCACTTCCTGTACATCACCTCGATCTCCGGGCTCTGGTAGAGCTCCGCGGTGGCGCGGTCGGCGAGCGCCTTGAACGGCGCGTCCTCCCGGCGCAGCATGATGCCGAACGGCTCGGCCTTCGAGAAAGCCTCCTCGCTGATCATGTAGAGCGAAGGTTCTTTCGATCGCGCAATCGCGACCGCAAGCTGGACGTCGTCGAGCGCGTAGGCCTGGGCGCGATCGGTCTCCAGCATCAGGAATGCCTCGGCCTGGTCCTTGGCCGGCAGCACATTGGCACCAAGTTTGCGATCGGCATTGACCTTGATGAGCTGCGCGAGGTTCACCGACCCCGCCACCGCGGTGACCGACTTGCCCTTGAGGTCGTCGATCGAGTTAATGCCGGCGGATTTCTTGGCGGCAAAGCGCGTCGCGCTCAGGAAGTGCGTGTTGGTGAAGGTCACCTGCTTCTGGCGGTCCGCGCTGTTCGTGGTCGCCGAGCAGTGCAGATCGATCGTGCCGTTGACCATCAGCGGAATCCGGTTCGAAGAGGTCACCGGGAGGTAGTCGACGGCGATGTCGGGCATGCCCAGCTCCTTCTTCACCGCATCGACGATCTTGAGGCAGATATCGAGCGCAAAGCCGATCGGCCGCGCGTTGTCGTCGAGATAGCTGAAGGGAACGGAGGCTTCCTGAAAGCCGAGCGTGACTTTCTTCGTCTCCTTGATCTTCTGCAGCGTGCCCGACAGCTCCTGCGCTGCCACGGGGCTCGCGGCGACCGTTAGAACGAAAAGGACGGCGGGCAAACGCATCGGCAGCTCCTTTGCGGGGATCAAGGCGGGGTGATACCACGCACGAGCCGCACGATAGATCACGGTGGGTCTATCAGCTATCGCGCCTTGCTATAGTATGCCTGCCAGGATTGCAGTCGCGAACCATCCCTGGCGTAGCGGCCCGATTGCGCAAGCTGGTCGCGGACGCCACCGCAAGCCCCATCGGCGCCGCGGCGGCGGTACGTGCCGTCGGCAACGCAGCGGCAAGAACAGCGCGCACCTCGCGCGACACGGATATCCGGGCATGGTTCCACGCCTCGTCATCGACAAGGCGATAGTGCGGCTCAGCAGCGACATCGACGCGCAGTGCAGCCACGAACCCATCCGGCGCCTCAGCTCGCCGACTGACAACTCGCTGCACGTAACCCCGGCGCCGCGGGATCCGCGGCGCAAAGAAAGGCCCCAGCGAGGGGGTACACGCTGAGGCCGGAGCAACTTGGTGACGCGATCCTAAGCCACGCTGCACTATTTTCATCTGCCCCTCCGGAGTACCGGAATCATACGGAGCCGAAGCGGTGAACCTTTTTTCCTCAGCCTTCGTATCCGTACAGGTCAGGATTTTGTCATCCCTCCTGGGGCCAGAACCAACGCCGCCCGTCGTATTTCAATGCGGGCGGCGTTGCGCGTTTCTGGCCTGCAACGAGGCGCGCCCCGGTCTGCCGACGCAGCTGACATGGATGAAAGTTCCCGGACAGGAACTGGAACGCATACCAGCCGATGTTAGTTGGACAGCATGATCTTGAACGATGGAGCGTCATCGCCGTGAGCCGAAAAACCTTGCAGGCACGTTCAGAGCAGGCGCTCGTCGTCGTCATCCTCAGCACCGGCGCGCTCATCGCCTACCTCGGCCTGGCGCTTTCCAGGATATGAGAGGTCTGCCCGGCAAGCAGCAAGTCGCTTCACGCACCAAACACCCGTAAGGCCCATACATCTGACTTGCCCGACGGCGCAAGCCTCCGCAGCAAAAATATTTCGCTTTATCCGAAGTGTAATAACTCGGTGTATGAATTCCCCGTCTCGCCCGATCGAGGGGCGTTTCGCGATCGTCACGAACGCGGGTCGAGATGCGGTGGACGCTGATTGCGCAGTCGACGAATGCGCATGATGCGGACGGCGAAATCGTGCAGGCCTGACGCCCTAGTGGTAGGTGTCTTTTCCGATTGCGCAATGCGCGTTGCGAAGACGGTGACAACAAAGCCCAGTCTCGCCGGGGAGAGCACGTATAAGCCGTAACCCATCGCGCAGGGAAAGCCGGGTTGTTTCCGGTTACACCTGTGGTCCTACCCCCGAGCTTTCTACCCTTTGCTCGGGGCCCATGGGTGCGATCGGCACCCGGCTTTCCCTGCGCCCTCTGATTTCAGGGCGGCGAGACGAAAAGCAAGACTCGGGCAAATCATGTCGCGAGAATGCGGAGGTGTGGCGCGCCAGCGGAGCCGCACATTCGCCGTCGTCCCGGCGAAGGCCGGGACCTACTACCACGAATGTGAATTGTTGCGCGACGCTGGGGCCACAGCCTGTTTTCGACGACACAACCCTGTGCTTATGGATCCCGGCCTTCGCCGGGGCGACGGTAGTGTACGCGGGATGACGAACGCAAATGCCATCCACACACCCGTCACCGAAATCGAGGACGTTGCCGCGCGCCCGCAATTTTCGTACATCGTTTCACGCAATGACCTCGCACCTCTCTCCCGATTCCGTCGACGTGCTGCTGTTCGATATCGGCCGCGTCGTCCTCGACATCGACTTCGACAAGGTGATGGCGCACTGGGCGCAGCATGCCGGCTGTGCGCCGGCCGAGCTCGCCGGCCGCTTCGTCGTCGACGACAGCTTCAAACATCATGAGATCGGCCGGATTGACGACGCGGCGTTCTTCGATAACCTGCGCCGAACGCTCGACATCGACCTCACCGATGCGCAGTTCCTCGAAGGCTGGAACGCGATCTTCACCGGCGAGATGCCGGGCATCGCCCCCCTGCTCGCGACCGCGGCGAAGCGGATGCCGCTCTACGCCTTCTCCAACACCAACCCGGCCCATGTCGCGCATTTCTCGGTCATCCATGCCGAGCTGCTCGGCCATTTCCGGACCGTGTTCCTGTCCTCGACCATCGGCCATCGGAAACCCGACGCCGCGGCCTACGATCATGTGGTAGAAGCCATCGGCGTGCCGGCGTCGCGGATCCTGTTCTTCGACGACCTGACCGCCAATATCGAAGGCGCGCGGGCGCGCGGCCTTCATGCCATCCACGTGACATCGACGGATGACGTGGCAAGGGCTTTGACCGCACTTGGGATTTGAACATTGGAATCTTGGGAGTTCTGAGCGTGGCCCTGATGCCGGTTGCCGATGCCCTGTCCGCCGTCCTCGCCGGCGCCGAACCGCTGCCGGAGGAGAAGGTCGTGCTCGATGCCGCCTACCACCGCACCCTGGCGCGCGACCTCGCGGCGCTGCGCACCCAGCCGCCGCAGCCGATGTCGGCGATGGATGGCTACGCCGTGCGTGCCGCCGACGCCGCTGACCTCTCGGCCCGGCTCAAGGTGATCGGCGAAGTCGCCGCCGGCCGCCCGTTCGAGCGGACGGTCGGTGCCGGCGAAGCGGTGCGGATCTTCACCGGCGGCGTGATCCCCAAAGGGGCCGACGCCGTCATCATCCAGGAAGATACCAGGATCGACGGCGACCACATCGCGATCACCGAGGTCGCAACCGCCGGACGGCACATCCGCACCGCCGGCGTCGATTTCCGCGAGGGCGACGTGCTCCTCGCAGCCGGCAGCCGCCTCTCTGACCGCGCGCTGTCGCTGGCGGCCGCCATGAACTATCCGGAACTCGCCGTCCGCCGCCGCCCGAAGGTTGCGGTGCTCGCAACCGGCGACGAGCTGGTGATGCCGGGCGCACAGCCAGGCCCCGGCCAGATCGTCTATTCCAACGGCTATGCGCTGCGGGCGCTGGCCCGCGCCGAAGGCGCCGAGACCGTCGATCTCGGGATTGCCGCCGACACCGTGCAAGCAACCACCGCCGGCATCCGCCGGGCGCGCGAGACCGGCGCCGATGTCCTGATCACGACAGGCGGGGCGTCGGTCGGCGACCACGATCTGGTCAAGCAGTCGCTGGAGGCCGAGGGCGTCGACATGGCGTTCTGGCGGATCGCGATGCGGCCCGGCAAGCCGATGATGCACGGCCGTCTCGGTGCGATGCGGGTGATCGGCCTGCCCGGCAATCCGGTGTCCTCCTACGTCTGCGCCTTCCTGTTTCTGGTGCCGTTGATTCGGGCGCTGAGCGGCCGAAAGACGATCCATCATGTCCGCGCGACCGCTCTGCTCGGCCGCGACCTCGCCGCCAACGACCAGCGCGAGGACTATCTGCGCGCGCGTCTCGAGGAGCGCGAGGACGGCACGCTGATCGCAACGCCGGTGACGCAACAGGATAGTTCACTGCTCGGGAATCTCGCTGCGGCACGGGCACTTCTCGTGCGTCCGCCGTTTGCGCCTGCTGCCGTCAAAGGCAGCGAATGCGAGATCCTGACGCTGCCTGAGTGAGGCTTTCGCGGCCCACCGATTGCGCGTTGCAGAACCCGTTCACCGGAAATTAAGTGGTTGCGGAACACATATCGAACATATAGTGTCCGTTCATGATTTGTTTCGAGTACTGGTGTCTACAATCGGGAGGCCGCCAGGGAGCAGTGCAACGAGCGCCATGCTCCTGAGGTCAGGCCCGGCCTGCAGGCCCCACCTGAAGAGTCTCGGAATCGAACGACGCTATCAACCGGGGGAATACTCGAGATGCTCACGCGCAAACAGTACGAACTTCTGCGTTTCATCAATGAACGTCTGAAAGAGGCCGGCGTGCCGCCCTCCTTCGACGAGATGAAGGATGCGCTCGACCTGCGCTCGAAGTCCGGTATCCACCGCCTGATCACTGCGCTGGAGGAGCGCGGCTTCATCCGCCGCCTGCCCAACCGCGCCCGCGCCATCGAAGTCATCAAGCTGCCCGAACTCTCGGCCGGCGCCGGCAACGGCCGTCGCGGCTTCACGCCGAGCGTCATCGAAGGCACCCTCGGCAAGCGGACCAGCACGCCGCCGATCGCCGAGGACGACGGCAACCGTCCGGTCGCGGTCCCAGTGATGGGCCGAATCGCCGCCGGTACGCCGATCGAGGCGCTGCAGACCCGCAGCCACACCATCAGCGTGCCGCCCGACATGCTCGGCTCCGGCGAACATTATGCGCTGGAAGTGCGCGGCGACTCGATGGTCGATGCCGGCATCCTCGACGGCGACATGGCGCTGATCCAGCGCAACGACGTTGCCAACACCGGCGACATCGTGGTGGCGCTGATCGACGAGGAGGAAGCCACCCTGAAGCGCTTCCGCCGCCGCGGCGCATCGATCGCACTGGAGCCTGCCAATACCGCCTATGAAGTGCGCATCCTGCCGCCGAACCGGGTCCGCATCCAGGGCAAGCTGATCGGCCTTTATCGCAAATACTGAGGGCTGAGAGGAACGAGCGACACATCGGATCGTTCCTTGGAAGATAGTGCGGCATGCGGCCAGCCCGATGCGCTCCGATAACTCTCACGCAGTGTCGCGTGTTTGTGATTGAGGCGAACTCGGGCCAGTCGTACAATCGCCCAGAAACGAGCAGACGCTCGTTCGCTATCGTCCACTCTGGTAGAGGCCCTATGCCTCAAGGAGAGGCACGGGTCGCTACCTCGAAATGAGGAGCCATCCGATGTGTGACTATAGTCTGCACGCCGTGGCATCGCGCCCCGCCATCGTCGGAGAGACGCTGATCACGACGACTTTCCGCGGCACGTCGACCCGCGGCTTTGCTTCGGAGAACGATCCCACGGTCGCGGTCTGCATGCTGCCGGGCACCGAACTCGCTTTCGCCGAGAACGTTCGCTACGACAGCCGCTGGATCTGGACCAAGACGATGAATTTCCGCGTCGGCGTGTTCAACGAAGTCGAACCCGACGTTCCCGATCGCCATCATGACGCGGTCGAATTCCCCGACGGCAGCCACGTGCTGGTGACCCAGCTCGTCGAGGGACAGCGCGTCAGCGTGCTGCAATTGCCGGCACTGCATCCGCCGGTCGAGCAGAAGCCGAAGGTTGTGGAGCGGCGCCCCTCCGCGTTCGCAACGCTGTTTTTGGGTTGAGCGCATCGTCGCCGCGGAATGCGCCATTCAGCGGCGGATGACCTAACGATTTGGAGCGACCCCGGACATCCGGTTCCGGGGCGCCGCAGGAGATTTGCGTCGGCGGCCGCCTTGGAGCATCATCGTGCACGGAGGACGTGCGCGGTGGTCGATAAGGTCACTTGGCAAAAAGCTGGACGCGTCACGGAACCGGGCCGCTATATGTTCCGGTTCGGTTGGCTGACGGTGACGGCTGACGACCTGAAGGTCTGGGAGCAGTTTCCCGAGGCTTGCTTTACCCTCGTCAAGAAGCCCGACGCCGGCCCCGATTCCGACGAGTACCATCTCGGCCTGTTCGAACTGCCGGCCGGCCCCTCGCCGGACCACGGCTAATCTTCGCCCTGCAAATCCGTCTCGGCCGGGGTCGCATCGACGGCGGGCCGCGGCGTGGTGGCGGGTCCACGCAACGTTGTCTCGCTGTCACTGTCGCCGGGAACCGCAGGCGACCACGGCCGGTCGATCCCGCCGGGCTTGACCGCATCGATGGCGTAGCTGTCACGTGTCCTGCGCAGCACCAGAGCACCGTGGCGTCGCAACCGCTCGGCATCGATCACCGAGGCCGCGCAGCCCCGCGGCGGCGGCGGCCGGGCCGTCACGATCAGTGCCGCACGCTCGCAATCGTCAGCCAGCGCCTCAGGGCGCACGGCCAGCGCGACGAAGCCGCCGTTCGAGCTCTGGGTCACGCAGCCGCTCGGATCACAGGAGACGCCCTCGCCGAGGGATGCATCGGCCGCGCTCCGCGCATCGGCATCCGCCGCCAGCCATTCCTTGACGAGAAAGGCGTCCTTGGCGCTGTGCATCAGATGCAGCCGCCCATCGCCGCCACGCACCGCGACGTTGCGGCCGTCGGCGGAGACCAGCACGTCCGGCTGCGGCACAAGCAGCGCCCAGACCGAAGCCACCACCAGCAGCAGCGCTGCCCGACCAGCGCAGCGGCGTGCGCAACAGGCCGAGCAGGACGAGGCCCGCACTTGCAACGATCAGAGGCCCGATCCCGAACGCCGCCATACGGCCGACCGCACCGGGCAGCGCAGCGACCCATTGCGTCACCAGGATCATCCAGTCGATGCCAAAGCCCATGATCGCCCAGAACACGCCGTCGAACCCGAACGGCATGGCGAGGAGCCCGAGCATACCGGCCGGCATCACGATCGCGGACACCACCGGCATCGCCGCGAGGTTCGCGAGCAGCCCGTACGGCGTCACGCGGTGGAAATGGAATGCGGCATAGGGCGTCGTCGCGAGCCCCGCCACCAGCGAGGCCAGCATCAGCATCGTGAGCTCACGCCCGCCCCACAGCGCAACGCGCGCGGTCGCCGAATGATCCGGCGACGCCAGCAGGTTCGGCAGCCCGATCTGCACCAGCGCCACGAGGCCGAGCGTTGCGGCAAACGACATCTGGAAGCTTCGACGCCAGTTAGCACTTTCAGCGCGATATCAGAGCCTTAGCTCACCTTCTTGACATCGCTCCGGGACTTTTTCCGGGACTTCGCAAGCTCCTCGACGGCAGCAGCAACGTCCTCATCCAGAACATGAGCGTAGCGCAGGGTGCTCTTTATGTCCCGGTGGTTCAGCGCCTTCTGCACCAGCTTGAGGTTTCTGCTGTTCCTCAGCAGCTTGGTACCGAAGTCGTGTCGGAAGTCGTGGAATCGGAAGTCCGTCACCTTGGCCCGCCTGCGGAGCGTCTGCCAAGCGGACTTGGCCCCGTTATATGTTATCCGGTAGCGCTGGCCGCGCACGATCTGCGTTTTCTTGTTGCCGTAGACAGCGACGTAAGTGAACACGAATTCAGGGTGTTGGCCTTGCAGCGGGAACAGGATCTCACGCACGGCCGGTGTGATTGGGAATACCACCCGCCGGCCACCCTTACCGAGCCTGACGATCTGCTTGGCGCCAAAGTTGACCTCGGTCCAGCGAAGGGTCACACATTCCTTCATTCGCATGCCGCTGGCCCGGACGAAGTCAAAGAACGGCTCATAGTCAGAGCGCATCGCATCGTCTAACGCGTCGCCCTCGTGGTCCTGTAGTTCGCGGACACGCTCCTCCGGTTCGGGCAGCAACAGTTCATCCCAATCCGGCTCGGCCGGGAATTCAGCGCGCTCGGCCTTGGCCAACGTGAAGAGCCGTTGAAGTACCTTCGTCGCTGACCGGTTCACGGTGGCATTCGAGACCAGCGGCAGGGCCTGTTCTTCTTCCTTGGTCCGCTTGCCGCGCCGCTTAACGCGATGCCCTCGCCGCCACGCCACCATCTCCCTGGCGGCCTGGTTGTCGATCTGGGTTAGGGGTTTCGATGGCCCGAAGTATTCGATCAGGCGCGCCAGATTCGTCTCGGTGGCCTTCGGGTCCGCGTCGTATTGAGCGCTGTGGTTCCAGAGCCTGTCGGCTACGTCATCGATAGCCAGCGACGCCTTGGAGCGTCGCGTCGCCTTTACCAGCGCTTTGGCCTTCTCTAGCTCTGCAGCTTCGAATTTTTCTGCATCGCGTCGCGTCGTGCACTTCGTGCTGCCATGAAACCGACGACCTTCGTGCTGGAAATCGAATTGGTAGTACGGCGAGCGCTTGTCGCGATAGACTGACACGGTACTTCCCTCCTCCGGCGTCGCTCAAGAAACTCTTGGATGTCCTCTTCAGCGTATCGTCTTCGCGGTCGCTTTTTACCGCGCCCGACGTTGATGTAGGCGATTTCACCGTCCTGGGCGAATGCGTTGAGTTGATCCACCGTGATGTTGAGCTTGCAGGCGGCTTCGTGAGGCGTCAACAGGCAGTCGGATGACGCTCCGGCGCCGGTTGCGGGAGCGCGTCCTGCCGCCTTTGAGACGTCGCTCTGCCGAGATTGGTCCATGGCATTGCCTCCGCCCGGCATTTGCCGGGATCGTGCGAGTGCAGAGCGCTTTTGGACGGTCGCAAACAATACGAAATGCGCGCAAACGGCAAGAACTATCAGGACGTGATGCACGCCTGAAACGAAAACCGGCCCGTGACAGGTGCCGCGGGCCGATCCTTCAGAGCCAAGCGAAGAAGGTGCGTAAGCAACACAACACCATCACCGAACCAATAGACCGCGAGAGGAGCACCCGCGATCAATCGGCGTGCATGGTGTAGCGTGTCATTATTGCGGTAGCAACGCGGTAACAACTCACTTTGCACATCTTCACATTCGCGGAAGAAAAATAAAGTTCATGAGCTTCTCTCACGGGTAACAAGCAAGCATATCCGCGACGCGCGAGGAGCAGCAATTGCGAAAACCCGCGTAGAATGGGCACTTCCAAAACGCCTACTCTATTGGCGCGTAGCAGGATGATTTCTCCCCGATGGGTAACCAAGTTTTTCTCACGCGGAACAAGCCTCGCGTGTTTGTCGGGGCTTGAGCGGAACAAGAGCATCTGACATCGCTACAAACGAAACACCCGCCGGCTGTGAACCGACGGGTGTTGAACACAAGGGATGTGACCCCTTGCGGAAGTCTCCAGCGAGATTCTGCATAGTGCATGCGCCGCTGTTTATCAAGCGTCGTGTCGGTCGCTTCCTTTCGAACGCAACGAAGGGATCACAAGTGACGATCGCGCAGCACACATTCACGAGCAACTACACCGTCATCGGCAACGCCTGCTTCAATGACGAGCGCTTGAGTTTCGAGGCACTGGCAATCTTCACGTACCTGCGAAGCAAGCCGTCCGACTGGATGGTGAGGCAGACGGAGCTTGCGCGACGCTTCAAAGCCGGCAGGGACCGCGTTCGCAATGCCATCAATGAATTGATCGCGGCCGGCTACATCCGGAAGGTTCAAGAGCGCATTGCGGGACGATGGGGCGCGGCCGGCTATGACGTACTCGCTGCGCCCGACGCACCGGCGCCGGAAGAACCGTCGCCTGAAAACAGGTCACTACTAAATACTGATCTTCTACCAAGTACAGATTCAACCAAGAAAGATAACAGTCGTATCGCAACTGACGTTGCGAACGCGAGCGAGGTTGATCGGTCTCCGAACGCTGCACCGAGTACCAGCACCTGCAGGCCCCTTCCTCCGTCCCGTAGTCTGGCGATGTACCAGCAGAGCACAGTGGAAGCCCGCCTCGCATTCGACGAACTGCAGAAGCTCGATGGTTGGTGCGGCACCTGGGAAGATGACCCGCTGGTCCATTGGCACGCGTTACTTCGCAGGGGATATGCGGCTGATGACATCGTCGACACCGCTGCCGACTATCTCCGCGGGACGCATGACGCGCCGTCGCTTGGCGATTGGTTGTCCAGCTTCGAAAGCTATCTGCAGGACGACACCGATGGCGCAGCCATCCCTGCGCACCGCGGCGGGCTGCACATGATGCGGCAGCGTCTTGGGGCACGCTCGCCAGCCTTCAGGAATCCGGCCGCGTCAGGTCATTTGTAGGCGGACGATGAAACCGACCAATTGTCCCGCCGAAAGGAATTGAGCGATGCCAAGACTGACCATTGATCGGACGATGGCCACCGAGAATATCCGACTTCGCGACCCCGACGCGTATCAGCTACTCGAATATCTGAAGTGGCAACATGCCGGCGCGTTCGACCTCGCGGACGACGTTCGGCGCGAGATGCCGGACCAATGGTCGCTGACACGATTTGCCGGTGTGCGGCAGCGACTTTGCGAAGCGGGCTTTCTTGTTGTCGTTGATCGACCGCGCTCGAAGGTAACAACAACGCAACGGTAACAAGGCGATTTCCACAGCTCTACGCGGCTGTTCTTTGAAAGCGTGCTACAGCTTGCAACACAGGATGTGCGCGTAACACCCAACAACAGGGACCTACGAAAATGGACGAAGAGAAACTGCTCGAAGCGCTCGCTGCTATTGCTGAAGAGCTCCGCGGCGACATCTTGAAACTCGCTGGCCGTGTCGACGCAGTCAGCGAGAGCTACAATCAACTCGCTGCCATCACGGCCGCCGACGCCGCAGGCGCGCGCGATCGCGGTGTCGATACCTCTATGCGCCGCCGAGACGAAGATGACCGCGGTCCCGACGGAACGATGGCCGTGCGTACCGCCGCAGACGCGCGATCCGATAGCGTTAGCCGCCATGAGTTCGCTGTGTCGGCGTCGAGCGTCAACGACATGCGCAAGAAGCAGTCGCGGTCGATGGCTGATCTGGACGCGTTCGCCGATGTGCAAGCAAAGGCCGACTCCGTAATGCGCGCTCTCGGCTCGCGCGCAGAGCCGCCTATGGCCGGTGAAGATCTCGTCTCGTACAAAATCCGCCAGCACCGAGCGATGCAGAAGCATTCGCCGAAATGGAAAGGCGTAGAGCTTCGGATTATCGCAGGAGACCAAGTCGCGCTCGACAACGTGCTCGGCGAAATCCGAGCTGATGCCATGGACGCGGCGACAAGCCCCGTCGGAATGCCGGAGTTTCAGCATCGCGCGATTACCGAGACCACTTCGGGCGGTCACACCATCACCCGGTTTGTCGGCAACGGCACGATCTTCAAGCAGCTTTCGCGTCCGGTTCGGCACGTCGAATACATCGGCACCCGGCATTTGCCTGGCTCGATGCAGTAGCTGACCGTTTACGCTGCTCTCCACGATGTCGCCGGACGAGTCCGGCGACATCTAAACTACCGGGACACATAAATGGCCGCACCAACCTATCAATTTGCAAACAACGCCAACACGATCTTGGCGGCGCCGATCAACTCGCTGGTGACCACGCTTCAGGTGCAGGCCGGTACGGGAGCGCTTTTTCCAACGCCAATCGCGAACCAACCGTTCTTCCTGACCTTGCTCGACGCGGCGACGCAGCAGGTCAACGAGATCGTGCTGGTCACACAGCGTGTGGGCGACGTGTTCACGATCGTCCGCGGTCAGGATGGCACCGTCGCGAAGAACTGGAACGGCGGCGACATCTGCGCGAATCTCGTGACGGCAGCGACCGTCCAGAACATGGAGCAAATTCCGCAGGCACAGGCCGCCGCGCACAATTGGGCTCTGGATACGGGCGGCGTGAACGCCTACGTCGGCGCCTATTCTCCTCCGATCACCCAACGCAGCCAAGGCATGACGCTGCGGATCAGGATCGCGAACAACAACACCGGCCCGTGCACGCTCGACGTGGGTGCCGGCGCGTCTCCGTTCCTCAATCCTGACGGAAGCCAGCTCGGTTCTGGAGCGCTCATTGCCGGCGGCTGGGCCGAATTTGTCGACAACCTCACCAGCTATCAGCTCATCAGCTCGTCGCAGCAGGCGCAATCGACGGCCGGCGCTGCAACGACTGGCGACATGAAGTTTCGTCCGACGAGTGAAACCATCACGGGCTGGGTGATCGCAAACGCGACCACGATTGGCGGACCGGCATCGAACGCAACGCAGCGTGCCAACAATGACTGCGCCAACCTCTTCGCCTGGCACTGGAACAACTTCTCGAACATGCAATGTCCGGTCTTCACCAGCGCTGGAGCGCCGACTACTCGCGGCGCGAACGCCACCGCGGACTTCGCCGCGAACAAGAGCATTGCCGTATACGACAAGCGTGGCAAGGGAGAGCATGGTGTCGACACTATGGGTGGCACCGCCACCTCGTTACTGTCTGGCGTTCCGGTGCGGACCGGCAGCTCTACTACACCCGGCTCTGTCCTCGGCGAGAACCTGCACACTTTGATCGTCGCCGAGTTGGCTGTGCACACTCACGCCAACGTGCTGACGGACCCAACCCACGCACACGGCAACACATTGAGCGATCCGGGACACCTCCATGGGAACGTGTTGTCCGACCCTGGGCACGCTCACCAGAACGTGGGTGCGATTCTGGGCGGTAACGCCGCTGGCGGCGCCGCCGGCGGCGCCTTCGATGTCATCCAGCAACACAGCAACATCTCCTACGCTGCCGCGGTCACCGGAATCGTTCTGAGCAACTCTGGTGCTGTCACCAACATTGCTATCAACAATGCGGGCGCAGCGACGGGCATTTCGCTATCCAACGCGTCCGCAGGCAGCGGAGCGGCACACAACAACGTTCCGCTCGTCGATGGCGTGTACTACTACATCAAGCTTTAAGGCTCGCAATCATGACGCACCAAATCCTCAAGTCTGCACTCGCTCCGCCGCCAGTCACCTTCGATCAGGTGAAGCAAGCGTTCGGAAATCTGGTCGACACTTTCATCCACGAGATGCAGACATGGCACGATCACGACGTTCAGGTGAAGGCGTTGCAGCCCATGCGTCCCGAACCAAAGCCGTCCGATCACGCTGATGCGGAAGATCCGGCGTCGGCTTTCTGGCGAGATTTCGCTGCGTGGCAGACTGAGAAGCGAGGTCGCCATGAGCCGTATCCGGCCCCCCTCGCCCATCCTGATATTGCGGCATCGATCAAGGCAATCACAGGCGCTGATGGCAGCGTCACCTATGTGCCGGACTTCGAGATCGTGAACGATGATCCGACGCCGGCGCAAATCTTTGCAGCGAAGAAGGCGCTTCTGTTGAACGCCGTGCATCATGCAGAGCAAGAAGCGCTGAAACAAACGCAGCTACCGCTCGGCAAGCGTCGGTTGGCTGATCTGCGCGAAGTTGACATTCGCGGCGCTGATCCCAGGACGATTGGCGCGGCTGACCAACAGCATCTCGCTGATCAAGAATCGCGCCGCGCCAAGGTCGACGCTATCGTCAGAGCTGCCGCGCAGGTCACAAGCGATATCGAGGATCTGACGACGGACAACGTCGACACCTTCACGATCCCGATCTTTGCGACAGCGGCGCCTGCTTCCGCTCCTGGACGTCCGGAGGCCGGCGCCGAATGTGTGACGGGCGGCGCGGCGCCTTAGCAGTCCACCTAAAGCCCCGCACCGCCCCGATCACGTTCGTTCCATGACTGATTATGGAAATCTCCAGACAAAAGCGAAAAGACCCGTCACGACCCAGGAATGGCGGCCGGCGAACTGGTGCGGGGCGCCCGAAGGAATTCGTCCCGACAAAGGCGATGCGCGAACTAGTTCGGATGAACTTGGCGTTGCGCGCCTACACCCACAGCGATCTCTGTGCGGTGCTGATCAATCCCGCAACGGGCGATCCAATCAGCCTGCAAACCTTCGCGCGCTGCTTTGCGCGGGAGATCAAAACCGCAAAGATCGAGCTGGACAACATCGCCTCGGGCGGATTCGTCAAACAGCTCCGGCGCGGCAACATGACGGCCTTCATCTGGTACTCGAAAACGCAATGGGGCTGGAGCGAGCGCAAGGGGCGGCCTGTGCAGTTTGAGCTTCCGGCGCTCAACACCGCGGCCGACATTGTCAGCGCACAGGCGGCCATCTCAGCGGCCATGTCGGCCGGCACGCTTACTCCCACCGAGGCGACCGAAGTCTCTGCCGTTGTCGAGCTACATCGGAAGGCCATCGAAACCGCAGAGCACGAAGCATTCATCGAGAAGATCGAAGAAGGGATGGCGCTGGATGTCGAACCATAGAAAGCGTTTACGGGCGATCGAAGCGCGTCTCAACGCGAAGCACCTCCGGACTGGCAACGTATTCCGGACAGTGATCGTTGAAGGTGGATTGCAGGGGTCGATCAATTGGGCTTATGCCGGCGCGCACCGCTGGAAGCGCGAAGACGGTGAAGAGCTGGAGGCGTTCGCCAAACGCGCCGCGGACCTGGCCATTGCAGCCGGCGAGACCGCGTTAGTTGTCGGCGGGCTCCCCCGCTCCGATGAACTCGCCGCGTTCCCGGACTTCGAGTCGTGGTGGGCCAGTATTGCGGAGCACTACCCCGAAGTGCCCCCCGAAGAGCCGGCCGGCTACGCGCGGCGAGCGCAATGGTGATCATCATGGTGAGAACGCCAAAGCCTGCGACCGTCAAGCGCGAGCTGACACAGGCCCTATTGCGGGAAATGCTGATCCTCGAACCTGACACCAGAGTGTTCCGCTGGAGAGCCAAGCACGGCAGTGCGTGCGCCGGTGACGTGGCCGGGCGCGATGCCAGCGGCCACTGGATCATCGGCATCGGCGGGCGAGAGTACAAAGCGCCCGCGCTCGCGACCTTCTATGCCACGGGCGAATGGCCACCGGCGCCGCTGGAGGAGAAGCCCCAGAAGGTGGCGACGCAACACCACGCGTTTGGAGACCCCGGCCCACCACTCGATGCCGCGGACTACAGGCCGCGCGTCCATGGTGATCCCGAGCGAGTCATGGCTGAATTTTTCCAGCAGATTGGGAAGGACTACGGCGGGCCTCTTGGGCAGGAGTTGCGGCACAATTCCAAAGCTGACGTTTTTGCACGGGGATTTCGATGATTCTTGGCGGAGGCCCGCTCCGACAAGCCAGCGCATCCACACACGACGGGGACCACCATGACGGCCAGGAGCATCCTACAAATCGACGTGAACGATCAGTCGTTCCGTCAGTTCAACACCCTCTTCCAGCGCTATCAACAGCAGCTCGGCTCTACGCCGCTACAGTGGCGCAACATCGCCGCCGCGCAGCAGCAGGGCGTGAAGGGCTTCCGCGATCTCGTGTTCGAGCAGGCCACGGCGATCGCCCAGCAGCGCATGCTCGGCGAGGCGCACAAGGCGGCCCTCAACCTACTTCGGCAAGAGGAAAACTCGTGGACGAGGATCCGGCGGCAGACCACGGGCGTCGCCGGCAACATTCGCGACATGACCGGCCAGCTCATGAAGTGGGGCAGCCTCACCGCCGTCTTCAGCGGCCTGCTCGGTGCCGGCGGCCTGTTCGGCATCAGCCGTCTCACCGATAACGTCGCCAGCGGCCGGCGGAGCGCGCTTGGGCTGGGAGCGACCTATGGGCAGCAGCGCGCATTCGGTACGGCCTTTGACCGGTTTGGCGATCCGGGCGCGATCCTGCACGGTGTCGCTGACGCGCTGGGCGACGTCCGGAAGAGAGCTTCACTCTACAACGCCGGATTGACCGACAGCGATCTCACTGGCGGCAGCGCCGAGGTGTCCGCGCGGTTGATTGCGTCCGCTAAGCGGATCGCCGACAAAACCGACGACAGTGTGCTGGGCACCATTGCCGACGTGCGCGGGTTCAGCAGCCTGGGGATGAACGCGGACTACCTCCGGACGCTGAAGCACACCTCATGGGAGGAAGTAAACAAACAGCATGTCATGTTCCGCGACCGGTCGCGTGAATACGGCGTGGGCGGCGACACCCAGCGCGCCTATCAAGACTTCGAGACCGCACTCAGTGATGCCGGCAACCGGATCGAGAACGTGTTCGTCAGGGGCCTGGCGCCGCTGATCCCGGGCATGGAGAAGCTGTCCGGCTCTCTCGTCCGGTCGATCGAGAACCTATCGAAGGCGATCCCGCCCGACGCCATGGAGCGCATCGGCAAGGGCATTGAGACGTTCGGCACCTATCTCGGCAGCGAGGATTTCCAACGCGACGTGAAAGGGGTCGCTGCTGGCTTTGCGTGGTTTGCAGGCAAGGTCCGGGATTTCGGCATCTACGTCTCTGGCGACACGGGCGCCAAAGGCATCCGGACTCGAAACAATTGGTCAAAGCACCACAGAGACGGTCTGCCGACCGAAGGCGAGCTGCGGAAGGCGCGCGCCGAAGGTAAGGCCACGGTATGGACCCAGCTCTGGGATATCTACAAAGGCGGTACTGGCACAGCGCCCGGTAGCGCCTCACTACCGATCAAGGCCGGCGCCGGGACGCTCGACCCTGGCCTCGCATCGCTCGCTCGGACCGTGCAAGGCAAGGTCCCGGGCTTCGATCAGATCACGGCGGGTGCGGATGCCTATCACAAGGGCTTCAGCTCGGCGCACAACGAAGGTCGCGCATTCGATTTCACGATCAAGAACCCGGCCCAGGCCGCCGAAGTCGCGCAGATCGTGCGCGATGAAATGGCGCGGCAGGGCATCAAGGGAAAAGTGATCGACGAGTATAGCAACCCGTCGAAAAACGCGACCGGTGGTCACATCCACGTGCAGACCGACGTTCGGATCATGAACCAGACCGGCAACAACGTCGTCGTGCAGACGCAGCAGGCAATCCCCTCCCCATGAGATACTATCGGATCGAAATCGACGGCGGCTCCACGGTATTCACTAGCTTCGACCGCGGGCAGAACCTTCCCGGCGCCTTGCAGGTGGAGCTAGATATCCCAGTGGCCCCGATGCACTCGCCAGCAAATGCTGGCGCCTTCGTCAAGGTCTGGGGCATTCCTCTCTCCATGATCAGCCAGGCGAAGAACCTCACCGGCAAGAAAATCAAGGTCTACGGCGGCTTTCAGAAGGGCCTGCCGTTGGCCAATCCAAAGCAGGCCGGGCTGCTCGTGCAGGGCTACATCTTCCAGGCGTTTGGAAACTGGCTGGGCACGGATATGTCGCTCGACCTAGTCATCACTGTCGGAGCGCCGCCGGCACAGGACGCGCCGCCGAATCCTCCTAAGAACCTGTCTCTCGATTGGAAAAAAGGGCAGACGCTCGACGGGGCGATCAAGTCGACGTTGACCACCGGCTATCCGGGCTTCACCGTCAACGTGCAGACGCTCAACGGAAATCTCGTCGCACCAGAGGATTCACCCGGCATCTACACCGGCGCTCGGTCGCTTGCCGAGTTCCTGTTCGCGGCGAGCAAGTCGATCATCAACAAGCCGGACTATCAGGGCGTTCAGATCGCCTTCGATGGCAACACGATCAACGTCTATGACCAGCCGAACACGACACCGAAAGCGATCGACTTCGTCGACCTGATCGGCCAGCCGACTTGGATACAAGCGCCGTCGATTGCGTTCAAATGCGCGATGCGCGCCGACATCGTGCTCAACGATACGGTCACGATGCCGAAGACGCTGATCACCAACTCGGCCCAAGCGCAGTCCTCGCTGATCAATCAGTCCGTCACGCAGCAGGGTACGTTCGTCATTTCGTCGATTCACCATTTCGGAAACTTCCGTCAGCGCGACGCCTATAGCTGGGTGACCGAGTTCAACGCCTTCCCGACCAAAACCACGGGGGGAACGTCGTGAGCGGTAACCTGAGCGTGATTACCGGAAATCGCTGGCAAGAATCCAAAACCCACTGCCCGCACGGCCACGCCTACACGCCGGCCAATACCAAACTGATCAAGTCAACGAAGTCCGGTCACTTCAAGCGTCAATGTCGGGCATGCAAGGCCGAGGGGGCAAAGCGCCAACGCCTCCTGGACAAGCAAGCGACGCTCCGCTCACCCGCTGCGTATGGCGTGCCAGGTCGGCCACGGCCGCGCCGAAAGCCTTGCAAGCCGCCGGCCATCGCGACCCGCGCTCCGATCGTCAGCGCGCCGAAGCCAGCGCCGCCGCGCCGACCGCGACCCTTCCGGCAATTGGCGCTCCGATTCCTCGAATACACCGGGCGGATCTGCAGACACCGTCACGCGGTCGCCATCGCTTGAAACTGAAAAACTGAAAAACTGGCACAATGGCGAACGGCGGAAAACGGCCCGGCGCTGGTCGCAAAAAGGGCGTCCCGAATAAGGCGACCGCCGCGAGAGAACGCGCCGTTGCAGCGTCCGGCTCAACCCCGCTCGACGTCATGATCAAGGCAATGCGGAACTTCGAGGCGCTGGCAAACGAGTGCGTGAGCAACAAGAAGCGGTTTGAATATTACCTCCGCGCCGCAGTGGCCGTTGCCAAGGATGCGGCGGTCTATGTTCACCCGCGCGTCGTCCCAACTGGCGGCGCTGATGCCGGCGTCACCGAAGTCGTGCACCGCGTTGAGGTGACCGGTGGCCTGCCGATCGGCTCGAACCCGGAGAGACCCGAAGGGTCGGAATACAGCGACGTGCCACCGGAAGAAGCAAGATAGGGCTGGGTCGGGGGCGCGACAGCTGATCTTACGAGTTTGAGCATCAACGTCAGAGCCCATGTTTTCGCGCATACTCGGCCAACCGCTGATACCGTTTGTCTTTTCGCAAACCCGGTATCTGTTGTGCAATAGCTTCGAGGCACTTCACAAGCTCTCTGGGAGCCCAAGGCTGATCAGTGACAATGGCATCGAGCAAACGTAACGCGGCCTCGGGAAATCTAGCGCAAAGCCCAGATTCATCCAGCTTGTGCACAACGAAGTGGGGATGCTCAATCGGCCGCAGCCAATCCACAACCGCGGCTAGGGCCGAAGGAAACTCCCCGCCTGCCGCAATGCTCAAGACAGCCAGCGACTCCGCGATGCTCTTTGAAGCAAGGTCGCGGGACTTGGGCCAGACCTCTTGCCAGAACGGGCGGACCCGGTTCTTCCAGTAATCCTCACGCTGTTCCCCAGCACCTTCGAGGGCTTGCGAGAGTGCTTGTGCCACTTCCTGCAATCCCTCTTGCGGCAGTGCGCCGACGGCGGTCCTAAAGTCCGTCGATGTGTAACCTTCCGCGGGGTCCAAGGCAGCGTACGTAAGGAATGCTGCAAATTGCCGACCGTGTTCGCCAAGCTCCTCATAGTGATCCGCTGTGGAAAGGAACTGCGATTTGAAAGCGATTAAAAGCGGATGATACAGTCTGGGGGACCAGAGAAACCCTTCCCAGGCCGCCTTGGCCTCCGCGCTGGTTTCCCAGTCGAACAATGGTAGCAGGTGCTTTTCGGTCCAAGGACGATCTACGCGGAACAAGGCGATCGATCGCGACGCCAGCAGCACGCGTCCGTGGCGGAATCTCGCAATCCCAACATCGGACATCTCTGTGAAAAATGGCTCGATGTCTCGCGGCAATGAGTCATTGTCGTTGGGCGTGCGTTTAAACCACAGATTTAGCAGCGCCTGCGCGACGTGGCCGATCGGATGATTGATAGCTTCGCCCACCGGGTCTTTGATCGGTTCGCCATCTTCACGAATGCCCGTGCTTGGCTCTAGCGGCAACGCCAGCACGCGACTGCAAAGATCCAGCAGGATTGCCTCATGGCGGTCGATCACCTTAGAGACCGCCTCCATCCACCAAGTTAGGCTGTGCGCGTTAGCCTGCGCGACAGCATCGGGCATCTTCTGCACCAACGATGCCGCATAACGCCACGACCGCAGAACTAGCCCCTGATCGCTCCACGCTTGCAGCGCGTCCCGCCAGCGTTCCGTAGGCCAAACCTCTTCTTGAGCTAGGACACACAATGCCAGGAAACTGAGGGAAAAGCGCGTGCGGCAGATCTCCGGCCAATTGTCTTCATAGAAAAACGAATGCGTTTCCGGTTGCGGCTTCTTGAGCCATTGGACCAATTCCGCTCGTTTGAGAGGTGCGACGGCGACCTGTCGGCTAGACTCGTAGTCTGGGTCGCCGGTGCCGCTCATCCAATGTGAGAACTCGTCCCTTTCGTTGCTAGCCAATCGCCGTCGTGGCTCTGCCGCCGCTAAATCGTCGACGCGCCGGGAGGCATCGTCCCCGAGTTGGGCACCACTCGAGCGCAGCTTGGCCAGACGTATCCAGATCGAGTCATCGACCAGCGATTGCCATTCCTCGGGTTCGAGGTCTGCCTTAAATATGTACCGGGGCGGGCCCGCCAAAATTGCCGCCTCCAGCGAAGACCTGCTTGACGGTGAGAGCTTCGCTCCTTGCAGTACCAGCAAACGCAGTGTCTCGCGTTGTGTATCCAAGGACCACAACCACCACGCATCATCACGCACGAGCCACTCGACCCACTGCGCGGAATCGATGCCGTCGTCCTTGCTCGCTGCAAACAGGGCCAATCGCTTGAACGTCGGGTATGGTATTTCGAACCAACCCAATGCGATCCGCCTAGCGCGATCAGTGTCGCTTGCGAGCGTTGCAAGCCAGGCATCGCGTAACAGCTCAATCAAGGTCACCCAGTCGCGGAACCCTCGGTTTTGCCAGTGCGGGCTGATCGACGGCATATCCCAATACGAGCGATCTCTTTGGTCGTCAGCCTCACCCAACTCACGCAGTAGATCCATCGCGTCGCGCAGCAATTGCTGAAAATCATCCAGCAGCAACGACAACACCGCGCGCCAGGTTTCCGACAGATCTCGAATTGAAGAGTGAACATGGTCTGCGGTAAGCACGAGCTCCCAGTCCACGAGTTGTCGGATGCGCGTGGGCTCGTCAGTGGCTTCTTCCTCGGAACCGAAGCGAAATGGCTTTTTCAAAGTGAGCTTGGGCGAAAGTAAGTCGCGTAGTTCTAGCCGCAGGGAAGCTGTTAGCCCGTCGCGCTTGAATCGATCCTTCCAGTGGTAGAGGTCAAGGTCACGCGATGGCGACCTGACCCGCCCGGTGAGAAGAAGGCGCCACAGCGTTCGCATCAGCGGCCCAGGAATAGCGTTGGGTGCGTTGGCGCGGATTTCGTCGAGTTCGCTTGTTTTCCCTTCCCGTGCCAAGCGTGCAAAGAGATCCAACTGCTGCTCGATCAGCCACGTCCAGCGATTATGCAGTTGTGCGCCGCGCTCGGCCAACCAGATAATCAATGTGGGATCGTTCAAATGCCGCACCAGCCAGCTGGCCAGTTGATACATCACGTGATCCCACTCGCTCCCGTTAGCACCATGCGATACCAGCGCCATCCACGGCGCACGCGAATACGGTGCAGGGCGTCGGATCAAGCTGAACTGCAGCTTGTCGTCGACATCCGCCAGTGGTGGAACGCCGAAGCGATCCAGGTCGCGGTGGAGGAAGCGTGCATCTGAAAATGCATCGAGCCAGTCGAGCGAGGGAACAGGGTTGAATTCCGCGAAGCGCTTCGCAGGCATTCCGGACTCGTGGGATAGCGCCCAAAGCATCCGGCCCACGAAGTCATCCTGGCGGGTGCTGGCGGAAGGCCGCGCAAGGGCGTAGTTCACTACGATGCGCTCTTTGCCGAGGATGCCATCGCGATACGTTCCGGCCCAGGCTTTCAGGGTGTCGTGCAACGCCGAGTGATCGTCGCCGTGAGCGGGCACTTGGTAGAGGATGGGGGTAACGCCCTTAGCTGTCCATTCGACCGTTTTGGGGTGATCCTGTCCTGGCTTGCATTCGCCTAGCGCATAGGCTTGTGGCGTGAATTCGCCCTGCATCCGATCGGCTGCCAGAGCGTCCATCATGTAGCGCATGACTGGATCGTTGATGCTGTAGCCGACGAAGCAGACTAGGTAGTTGCGGAAAAGCTCGCTGACGAAACGCGCCGCCCATCGTTCCGTCAGGTAAGCGAGCCCAAAGTCACCGCTGGTCAGCACCAGCCGATGCAGAGCACTGTCGTCCGGCTTTTCCGGTAGCAACCCGTGCAGATACACCAGTCCATCCCACCGGCTGTTTTTTGGGATGGGTAACATCGGTGCCGCATATGATTGGAAGGCTCTGCCAGATCGTTTTCGCACGCGCTCGAAAATGCGATCGAAATTGGTGGTCACGAGGCGAAGAGGACCCTGACGAGAGCGAGCGAGTTCCAGCAGGGCATCATGCGTGTCAGTGGCGCCCTTGCGACGCCACTTCGGATTCAAAGCTTGAACGAGTTTTTGACGGACGGCGATACGCTGGCCAGGGAAGCGGTGCTCCAAGAGATCCAGCGTCGTATCGAATTGACCACGATCGTAGGCATCCTGTTCAATGTCCAAACGCGATGTGCCAGCCAGCCTGTAGATATCATCTACCAGACCCCGAAAACTCGGCAGCCCGGCGGGGTAAGAAATGCCCGCCCCACAGAAAAAAACAACACGCCCTTCTTCTTGCGCCTGTAAGAGGGGATCGGGAATGTCGGGGCCGTTAGCGACAAATTGCATGGTCAGCTTGAGCTACTGCCAGGTTGGCTAAACACGGGGCCGATCATCAAAATCCTCCTGTTGTGCGCGGCGGCGCGGCCGACAAAACACGGCCCAGCATGCTAAAAGGATCACATCCTGAGGTCGCAGACAATTGGCCAAGCGTCTGAGGGCTGTGGCCCCAGGGCGATCATCGTGGCTTAGAAGTTTTGGCGCGATCAGCCGGCATCGGTAATCAGAAGCGATAAAGCATTGAGGCCATCTCGTCGCACAGGTTGAGGTATTCCGGTCGGCTCTTGCCGGGCATCTTCTGCGTAAGACTATCGGCGCAGCGGTGCACCGCCTGAGACCGCGAGACGGTGGTGCTGCCGGTGTTCATCGCCGCGTACTCCGCCATCATCGCGTTGCAGGCGGGACGCGTCGTATAGAAGCTGGCGCGGTCGAGGTTGCACCGTACGGTGTCGTCAGCGCGCGCAGCCGGCGCGAACAAGTGCGAAGCTGCCAGCACCGCGGTCATCAGATATCGGGTGATTGTCTCTTTCAACATGATCGAAGAGGACCACATGCCAAGGTTGTGCGCAACTGCGCACTTCGGGACATGGCCAACCGCCAACGCGGGGAGCTTTTGTTGGACGTTGAAATTTTGCGGATATCCCGATTCGTGCCAGACTGTTTGTGGGTTTGAACGCCCACGAGAGACCGTATACATCATTGGCCATGAGGCCGGGGGCGAGCGCGCTGTCCAAGGCGTAAGCCCAAAAGCGTTCGGCGTGTTCTCGCACGCGTTCAACCCCCGGCTGCCCGTCTGCCACGGGCGCGGCTTTGAACGGCCAGCGAGAACCAACCAATGACATCACAACAGCAAGCAGACGAACTCTTGCGCGAATGGCAAGAGCGGCGCGCGCATCGCATTGCGCCTCAGTGTCGTTCGGACACGAAAGGAGGAAAAATTAATCATGGCGGAGCTATAATTCGCTCCGCTGAACCGGGGTTTGTGCTCTTCGTCTACCTGGTTGCGTTGCGCGAAGAGCTTCGCGTGCGCGCCAAGTCGTTGCCGCGGTATGTCGAGCGCAATCCTCGAAACGGTAGGCTGTCGTTTCGCGTCGATCGAGGCGCGCGCATTCCGTTGCCGAGCGATCCGACGTCGCCGCAATTCCGCGCGGCTTATTCGCGGGCACTCGTCGAAGCCGCTGCCACAGAAAGCGATGCGGATGACTGGTCTGAGTTAGAGCGCTTTCATGCTGCGCAGCGAGTCGAGCGAGCAAGGGGAGTTGCAAGATGAGTGAGCCAGTAACGGTCGAGCGTCTCGAACGCGCACTCGCGACTTGCGCATATTGCATAACGAGGCACGGCGCCGACTATATGGTGCCGATATTCCAGCGGCTGGAGCGGGAGTTGGCAGCAGCGCGCGAGGCCCAGGACGCCGTAGGGCGCGCTAAGCGCCTACTCGAAACTTACCACAGCCCGCGCCTCGCGCTCGCAGCAGGATGAGTTGGACATCAGGTGTTCACAGCACCGCGGCCCAGCCATGCCGGTTCCACAGCAGGTAAGTTGAGGAGGCCCCGGAGCTGATCCGGGGCCTCCTTCATTCTGGTTGGGGCTTGGGAGCGAACGCCCCGTGAACGGGCGGAACAATTCCGGGACCTTTTCCGGGACTCTCGGCCACCATTTTCGGATTTACGCGGATTCTTGATCGGTTTTCGTTCACGCCAAGGCGTCATGACATCCAGCCTAACCGATTGAAATTTAATGGTTTTCATAACCATTCTCGGTGCTACGCCTTCGGCGCACACACGATCTGGAAGCTCGGATGCACCAGCGCCTCCGGCGCGATCGCAAGCACGATCAGCGCCGCCACCGCCAGCGTGCGGAAGGTGATCGCGCGGCGATCGACGATGACCGCGATCAGCACCACGGCCGTCATGAAGAACGATCGCTGGGTCGCGACCTCGGCTCCCGACAGCAGCAGATAGAACGCCGCAGCGACCAGCGCCGCGGCCGCGGCCCATTTCTTGATCGGGTGTCCCGCCGTCAGCGCCGGAAACAGCGCGAGCAGTGCGCGGATCGTGAAGAACACGACGCCGGCGACCACGGCCATGTGGTAGCCGGAAATCGACAGGACATGCCCGAGCCCCGAGATGAACATCGCGTCGTTGACCGGCGTCGTGATCGCATCACGCCGGCCGGTCAGCAGCGCGGTCGCGATCGCGCGCTGGTCGCCGTCGAGCGTGGTGCGGATGCGTGCATCGATGGCGTCGCGCAGCCACTGCATGAAGGCGGCATAGCGCAGCGCGAGGCCGCCGGCTGCCGGCGGCTCCCTGGTCTTGACCGCACCCATCACGAAGCCGGAGGCGCCGATGCCTTGGAAATAGAGGTCGCGGCCGAAATCATAGGAGCCCGGACGCTGCGGCCCGAGTGGCGGCATCAGCCGCGCCTTCAATTCAACGAAGCTGCCGACCTCAGGCGCGGCGCCCTTCTTCACCGAGAGCCTGACGCGCTCGAGTTTTGGAACCTCGCGCTGGCTCTCCATCGACACGACGCGCAGCACGAAGCGGTCAGTCTTCTCCCGGATATCGCGCGTCTCGACGAAACCGGTCAGCGCCACCGAGAACACAGGCCGTGCCAGCACGCCATGGGCGATCCGCGCCGTCTTCCATGTCGCCATCGCAAAGCCCGCAGCGATCGCGGCCAGCATCACCACGGCGGGAAACACGCTGCGCCGCCGCAGCAACAGCGCCAACAGGCAGAGCGCGATTGCGACGGTCGCCGTGACCAACAACACCGGCTCGTGCTCGGCCGCAAAATAGAACGCAATACCGGTGCCGAACGCCACCGGCGCCCACGGCAACAGCCGTCCGGCGCCCGCCTCCGCGCGCGCCCATTGCCGCATGGTCTCGACGAAAGGCCGCCAGATGCTGGCGCGCACCGGGAGATAGCCGCCGACCGGTGCAGCCGCGCGCGGCGGCCACGTCCCCGCGTAGCCGCGTTTGCCGCCCGGCGTCGTGCCCTGCTCCGCCATTCCGCTTGCGATCCCTGCCGGGCGGCAGGCTAGCGGATGCCGCAGTCACCCGACTAGCGGAACGGATGCAGAATACCGATCGACAAGGCCGGATACCTGGATCGTCCAGCACCTCGCCTCCCCCGCGCCGGGCCACCGGTGCTGCCTGCGTCAATCCGATCGAGCCGAAAGTCTCATTAGGTACCGATCCCGTTGGGATTAGACTGCCCTGACGCCTCCACTCCCGGACACAGAGGGATGAGGCGGTGACGGCTCGCGGCACCTTGAAGGCCGCTGGAGCTCTTCTCAGGTGGCCCACAACTCCCCTGAGACCAGGCGTTGCGGACGAACTCGCAAATCTCGCCTGCAACGCCGCGCACCACGCGCACTCCGCGAGCGGATTGATCGCTGAAAAAAAGCGAGGAGTAGCGTTTGCATTTGATAGGAGCGGCACATGGCAATTCAAGTACCTAGCGATTTTCGTCGCGTTATTGTCGCTGCGTCAGTGGGAAACATCATTGAATGGTACGACTTCTATATCTTTGGCAGTTTGGCAGCAGTGCTGTCGGTCAAGTTCTTTGAGCAATCCCACCCCGTCGCAGCCCTGCTGAGCACGATCGCGCTGTTCACTGCGGGATTCCTGATCCGGCCGCTGGGGGCCTTCCTGTTCGGATGGATGGGCGATCGTGTCGGCCGCAAATATACGTTCCTCATCACGCTGAGCGGAATGGGCCTGGGAACGGGAGCGATCGGACTGATCCCAACCTACCAGTCGATCGGCCTGACGGCCGCATTCGTTCTGTTCGGCCTGCGGATGATCCAGGGTCTATGCCTGGGCGGCGAATATGGCGGCGCCATCACCTATGTCGCCGAGCATGTTCCGGACGACAGCCGCGGCTACTACACGGGCTGGCTACAAACCTCGCCGACACTCGGGATCGTGGTGTCGCTGGCCGTGATCGTTATGACCCGGACCTGGGCCGGCAATCAGGCCTTCGACGAATGGGCGTGGCGCGTTCCGTTCCTGGTCTCGTTTCTGCTGGTCGCCATTGCCATCTACATCCGCCTCCAGCTCCAGGAGACGCCGATTTTCCAGGAGATCAAGGCACGCGGACAGATGACCAGGAATCCCTGGCGGGAAGCTTTCCTCAGCGCCAACATCAAGTACATCTTGATCGCCATCGTCGTTCTGATCGGACAGGGCGTGGTCTGGTACAGCGGTCAATTCTGGGCACTGTACTTCCTGCAGCAGGTCTCCAAGGTCGATCCGGTCACCTCGGCCTATATCGTGGGAACCGCACTGCTGATCGCAACGCCGAGCCTGATCTTCTTTGGCTGGCTGTCGGATCAGATCGGCCGCAAATCCGTGATCCTCGGAGGAATGCTGCTTGCCGCGATCACCTACTATCCGCTGTATCTGTGGCTCGGCACGGTCACGCAGCCGGGACACATCAACTATCCGGTCGCCGTCTTCATCATCTTCATCCTCGTCTGCTACGTCGGGATGGTGTACGGGCCGGTCGGCGCGTTCCTGGCGGAGTTCTTCCCGGCCAGGATCAGGTACACCTCGGTCTCGGTGCCGTATCATATCGGAAATGGTTGGGGCGGCGGATTGGTGCCGTTCATCACATCGGCCGCTTTCGCAGCGACCGGCAGCATCGGCTATGCGCTGATCTACCCGATTGTCGTTCCCGCGGTGTGCTTCGTGATCGCCCTCTTCATCATGCCGGAGACACGCAAGACCAGGATTTGGGAGCAGATCGAGGCGAGAGTTGCATCGTGACTGAGCATCCTTGCTGAGGGGCGAATAACCCCGCGGCAAGGGTCATGGCCGGCCTTCCGGCAAGCGCGAGTGCGGGACGACGCTTCTGAATTGCCCCGCACTTGCCGTTCCTCGGCGTGATTTCCTCGCAGAGGCTGCATCAGTGCGATGTCGTCGCGAGCGGGGATGGCGCTCCACGCAATCAAACCTCACCGCCCGCTGGTGGTTGGCGGTCAGACCAACGTTTCAGTCCGTTTCCTCTCAGCCAGCTCGGTGATGCCAGCGATCGTGCCACCAGGTGGTGAAATCACGATCCGTCGTCAGCTCCCAGCAGGCGAGCCCGATCACCACGATTCCGGCGAGCACGCTGCTCGTCGTGACCGGTCCCTGTCCGTAGTTGAACGTCCAGGGTGCCAACACCAGAGCCAACCCCATCAGCATCTCGCCCCATTCCTCCAGATAGGACGGAATGATGAATGCCTCCACGGCAAACAGCACGACGCCCAATCCGAGCGCGATGGAGATCCAGAGAGCTGCACCGGAGAAGCCCAGTGCAAACGGCGACGCGACCAGCCAGACGCCCACCAACAGGCTGGCAGCATCCTGCCAGTGTTGAATGCGCATATTCCTCACCTCCTTCTTGCAAAGATATGGTGCGGCGGAGACAAGAAAACATCTGTCGGACCTGCGATGTGTTGCCGCTGCTGATCCGGAAGCCGCTCCCCACAGCCTACGACCTTGGTCCCTCCTCGCGATGCAGCGCGATCCGGGTAGCCTGCAAGTTGGGTGCAAGATTGCTTAGTTGTGCGGCCGCCGGGAGGCGCACGACGCCCAGCCCTGCTCACTGCCCCCGCACTCTCCCTGACTACGAGGGCCCGCCGGCCCTCGACTTTTTGCGCCACGTCGCAGCGTAAAGCCTAGATCAGCGGCGCCTGCGACGAGACGTGATGGCAGGCGATCTTCCAGTCACCGTCCTCGCGCGCGATCACCCAGGTGATCTTGACGGCGAGCGCCGGCGCATCGCCGTCGAGGAAGAACGATGCGATGCCGGCCATGTTGACGAGATCGGCATTGACCCGTTCGGTCCTGACCTCGCTGAACTGAACGCGCGGCGCGTGCCAGCGCGGCAGGCCGTCAAAATAGGCTCTGACGCCGTCGCGGCCGCGATACAGCGTCGGGTTCGAGCCGAAGAAGAACGCGCCCTTCGAATAGAGCGCGGCGAGTGCGTCGGCATCGAGCTTGCCGAACCCCGCCGACCATTTGGCGATGGTTGCGGAGGCGATGTCGTCGGTCTCGCTTGGCATCGATCGCCTCCGCCTGTTGTCCGCGCTGGACGGCGCTAACCCTTGCCGCCGACTTCCTTGGCGAAGGTGTCGCGCAGGCCGATGGTACGGTTGAACACCAGCCTGTCCGGCGTCGAATCCGCATCGCGGACGAAATAGCCCTGCCGTTCGAACTGCATCGCGTCAGGCGAATTGCCGTCGGCGATCGCCGGCTCGACCCGCGCGTCGGCCAGCACTTCCAGCGACTGCGGATTGAGGTCGCCGGCGAAATCGGCGGCGTTCGGGCTCGGGTTGGCGAACAGCTGATTGTAGATGCGGATCTCCGCCGGCTTCGACTGCGCCGCCGGCAGCCAGTGCATCGTCGCCTTCACCTTGCGGCCGTCGGGTGCGTTGCCGCCCTTGGTTAAGGGATCGTAGGTCGCGCGGAGCTCGACGATCTCGCCGGCGTCGTTCTTCACCACGCCGGTACACTTGATGAAGTAGGCGTAGCGCAGCCGCACCTCATTGCCGGGCGAGAGACGGAAGAACTTCTTCGGCGGGTTCTCCATGAAGTCGTCGCGCTCGATATAGAGCTCGCGGCCGAAGGCGATCTTGCGGGTGCCGGCTTCCGGATTGTCGGGATGGTTGATCGCCTCGATCTCCTCGACCTGTCCTTCCGGATAGTTCTCGATCACCACCTTGAGCGGCCGCAGCACCGCCATGCGGCGCAGCGCCGTGCGGTTCAGCTCCTCACGGATGCAGAATTCGAGCATGCCGACATCGACCACGCTGTTGGCCTTGGCAACGCCGATGCGCTTGATGAATTCGCGCACCGCGGCCGGCGGTACGCCGCGCCGCTTCAGGCCGGCGACGGTCGGCATCCGCGGATCGTCCCAGCCCGAGACGTGCCCGTCACGGACGAGCTGGGTCAGCACGCGCTTGGACAGCAGCGTGTAGGTCACATTGAGACGCGCCATTTCGTACTGGCGCGGCTTCGAGGGCACCGGCAGCTTGTCGAGCAGCCACTCATAGAGCGGGCGGTGATCTTCGAACTCCAGCGTACAGATCGAATGGGTGATGCCTTCAATGGCGTCCGACTGGCCGTGCGCGTAGTCGTAGCTCGGATAGATCGACCATTTGTCGCCGGTCCGCGGATGGTGGGCGTGCAGGATGCGGTACAGCACGGGGTCGCGCAGGTTGATGTTGCCGGACGCCATGTCGATCTTGGCGCGCAGCACGCGGGCGCCGTTCGAGAACTCCCCGGCCTTCATGCGGCGGAACAGGTCGAGGTTCTCCTCGACCGAACGGTCGCGGAACGGCGAGTTCTTGCCGGGCTCGGTCAGCGTACCGCGGGAAGTGCGGATCTCCTCCTGCGACTGGTCGTCGACATAGGCATAGCCGGCCTTGATCAGGCCCTCGGCCCAATCATACAGGCGCTCGAAATAATCTGACGCAAAGAAGAGATTGGTTCCCCAATCGTAGCCGAGCCAATGGACGTCGGCCTGGATGGAGTCGATGTACTCCTGCTCCTCCTTGGTCGGATTGGTGTCGTCGAAGCGCAAATTGCACTGGCCGCCGAATTCCTGCGCGATGCCGAAATTCAGGGCGATCGACTTGGCGTGGCCGATATGCAGGTAGCCGTTCGGCTCCGGCGGGAATCGGGTCACGATCCGGTTGTGCTTGTGGGAGGAGAGATCGGCCTGGACGATGTCGCGGATGAAGTCGCGCCCTGCCTCTGCCGTCGTATCAATCGTCATCAATGGGTTCCCTGGAGGATTAAGCTCAACCTTCTGCCAAATTCGGGCGGCCCGGCCAAGCCTGGTTTCGAGTGTGCTTTCAAGCCTGGTTTGACGGGCAAAAGGTCAACCGAGGCTTTAGTTATGTCCGGTTCCTGCTATACACCACCGCCCATTCCAGCATACGTCGCACGCGATCATGACCAATTCCGTCGTTACCCGCTTCGCCCCCTCACCGACCGGCTTCCTCCATATCGGAGGCGCCCGTACCGCGCTGTTCAACTGGCTCTATGCCAGGAAGCTCGGCGGCAAGATGCTGCTCCGGATCGAGGATACCGACCGCGAACGCTCGACCAAGGAGGCGATCGACGCCATCCTGGACGGCCTGAAGTGGCTCGAGCTCGATTGGGACGGCGACGTCATCTACCAGTTCAGCCGCGCCGCCCGCCACCGCGAGGTCGCCGAGGGGCTGCTCGCCGCCGGGCGGGCCTACTACTGCTACGCCACGCCGGAGGAGCTGGCGGCGATGCGCGACAAGGCGCGGGCCGAGGGCCGCACCCGCCTCTATGACGGCATGTGGCGTGACCGCGATCCGGCGACCGCGCCAGGTAACGTCAAGCCGACCATCCGCCTGAAGGCGCCGCAGACCGGCGAGACCGTGATCGAGGACCAGGTGCAGGGCCGCGTGGTCTGGCAGAACGAGAACCTCGACGACCTCGTTCTGCTGCGCGGTGACGGCACTCCGACCTACATGCTCGCAGTCGTGGTCGACGACCACGATATGGGCGTCACGCACATCATCCGCGGCGACGACCACCTGATCAACGCCGCGCGGCAGAAGCAGATCTACGACGCACTGGAGTGGGAGCTGCCGAGCATGTCCCACATTCCGCTGATCCACGGGCCCGACGGCTCGAAACTGTCGAAGCGCCATGGCGCGCTCGGCGTTGATGCCTACCGCGCGCTCGGCTATCTGCCGTCGGCGTTGCGCAACTACCTGGTCCGGCTTGGCTGGAGCCATGGCGACCAGGAGATCTTCTCGACTCAGGAGATGATCGACGCGTTCGACCTCTCGGGCATCGGCCGCTCGGCGGCACGGTTCGACTTCGCCAAGCTGGAGAACCTCAACGGTCACTATATCCGGCAGAGCGACGATCAATCCCTCGTGACCCAGTTCGAGAGCGTGCTGGATTATGTTCCTGAGGGCGCCGCGCTGAAGGCCAAACTCAACGACACCACCCGCGCGCAATTGCTGCGGGCGATGCCGAGCCTGAAGGAGCGTGCCAAGACGCTGATCGAGCTGATCGCGAGCGCTTATTTCATTTTCGCCGATCGGCCGCTTGAGCTCGATCCGAAAGCGGCAGCGCTACTGACGCCGGAAACACGCGCGTTGATCGGGCGTCTGCGCACCGCGCTGGAAGCCGTGAGCGACTGGACGGCGGAGACCACCGAGACCGCCATGCGGAATTTCGCCGAGCAGAACAATCTGAAACTCGGCGCCGTCGCCCAGCCGTTGCGGGTGGCGCTGACGGGACGCACGACGTCGCCGGGCATATTCGACGTGCTGGCCGTCCTGGGACGCCAGGAGTGCCTTGCCCGCCTCGCCGATCAGGCGGCGTGATCCTGCACGGACCCCCTCCAGGGTCCATCTTGCAGCGCACATTGCAATGAGCTACCCAATCCCGGACGCCTTCTCAACAAGCCGTTCCGCCCCGCCATGGGCCGCAATTTAGCGACTGGGCAAGGTCGGTTTTCGCAACGAATTCATCGGGGATATCGCGATGGACGCAAAATCCAGCAAGACAGCCACACTCACCATCGGCAACAAGAACTACGATTTCCCGATCCTGAGCGGCACGGTTGGGCCTGATGTCATCGACATCGCCAAGCTCTACGGCCAGGCCGGGGTGTTCACCTACGACCCCGGTTTCACCTCGACCGGCAGCTGCCAGTCGAAGATCACCTACATCGACGGCGACGCCGGTATCCTCGAATACCGGGGCTACCCGATCGAGCAGCTCGCCGAGCACGGCGACTTCCTCGAGACCTGCTACCTGCTGCTCTACGGGGAGCTTCCGACCCCGGCGCAGAAGAAGGATTTCGACTATCGCGTGATCCATCACACGATGGTGCACGAGCAGATGGCCCGCTTCTTCCAGGGCTTCCGCCGCGACGCGCACCCGATGGCGATCATGGTCGCAGCGGTCGGTGCGCTCGCCGCGTTCTACCACGACTCCACCGACATCAACGATCCGAAGCAACGGATGATCGCCTCGATGCGGATGATCGCGAAGGTGCCGACGCTGGCGGCGATGGCCTACAAGTACACCATCGGCCAGCCCTTCGTGTATCCGAAGAACTCGCTCTCCTTCGCCGAGAACTTCCTGCAGATGTGCTTCGCGGTGCCGTGCGAGGACTACAAGATCAACCCGGTGCTCGCCGACGCGCTCGACAAGATCTTCATCCTGCACGCCGACCACGAGCAGAACGCGTCGACCTCGACGGTGCGCATCGCCGGCTCCTCCGGCGCCAACCCGTTCGCCTGCATCGCGGCCGGCATCGCCTGCCTGTGGGGCCCGGCCCATGGCGGCGCCAATGAGGCGGCGCTCGCGATGCTGTCCTCGATCGGAACGGTCGACAAGATCCCCGAATTCATCGCCAAGGTGAAGGACAAGAACAGCGAAGTCCGCCTGATGGGCTTCGGTCATCGCGTCTACAAGAACTATGATCCGCGCGCCAAGATCATGCAGAAAATGTGTCACGCGGTGCTGGCCGAGACCGGCCACGGCGATGACCCGATGCTCAAGGTCGCGCTCGAGCTCGAGAAGATCGCGCTCAGCGATCCCTATTTCATCGACCGCAAGCTCTACCCGAACGTCGACTTCTATTCGGGCATCACGCTGAAGGCGATGGGCTTCCCGACCTCGATGTTCACCGTGCTGTTCGCGGTCGCCCGCACCGTCGGCTGGATCAGCCAGTGGAGCGAGATGATCGAGGATCCGCAGCAGAAGATCGGCCGCCCGCGTCAGCTCTACACCGGCGTGGCGCGCCGCGACTATGTGACGATCGACAAGCGCAAGTAAGCTTCGTCCCTAACGACGATCCGAGACGGCGCCATCAATCCTGATGGCGCCGTTTTCGTTTGCCCCGCGCAACTTCGGTCGCCAGCGCATCGAGGCGCGGCAGCCACAACGCGCGGAACCGGTCGAGCCAGTCATCGACCTCACGGAGCCGTCCGGCCTCCACGGCATAGATGCGGCGGGTGCCGTCGGCGCGCACCGACGCGAAACCGGCGTCGCGCAAGATCCGCAGCTGCTGCGAGACCGCCGATTGGGTGATGCCGAATTCGCGCTGCACGACGGCAACGACGTCGCCCGAACTGTGCTCGCCGGTCGCCAGCAGCTCCAGAATGCGCCGGCGGACGGGATCGCCTAGGATGTCGAAGGCGCGCACGGCCGCTAGCCTCCGCCGCCCGGCTCGGGCTCACCCAGGTAGAACGCCGTCGTGTTGGCCCCGGCCCGGCGCGCCGCCGCCTCGTCCGTGCCGGCCTTGATCGAGGCGCAGCACCAGTCCGCGCTGCTGCGGCGGATGAAATCCCTGCCGTCCTCGGAGCCGGGCCACGCCTCCGCGGCTGCACGATCGAACTGCCCGTCAGAACCCGCGGCGACATAAAGCGCGAGCCCGATCAAAGCGAGGTCCCAGCCGACACCGACCGCGCCGGGTCCGTAACGATCCCAGAAGTCGCCCTCGATCAGCGAGAGATGCTCCAGCTCGAGCCGTGTGCCGCCGGCGCCATCGCCGGCGAGGGTCACCGTGACCCAGCTGACGGTGCCCATCGCTTCCCAGGTCACGGCAAGCCGGCGCGGCGGCTCGCACGTCGTGATCTCACCACCCGCCTGCCCCTGGAACTGGTAGCGGCCACCAGGCTTCAGATCGCCCGAGATCGGCAGGAACCAGCGCGGAATCCGCTCGGGGTTGGTCAGCGCGTCCCAGAGATCCGCGATGTCGGTGTCGTAGCTGCGGGTCGCGATCACCGCCCGCGCCGGCTTGCCGTCGCGCTCCCGGACGGCGACTTCGCGAATGACGGCTCCGACATAGGCGACAGGATCAATCCTCATGGCAGGCTCCACATTAATATTACCTTCAGCTAATATTAGTATGGTCTAAATATTCGAGGCAAGCGGAACCGTTGCGGCCGTATGTCGCCGCTGACGCGGTCACGATGGCTAGGTCGAATGCCGGCCCATTTCCGCCAACACGATATCGGCTGCGCGGACGCTCGGCGGCTGGTCGCCGGTCGACATCTTTCCGTCCATCGTGGCGAACGCCACGAGCTGCCGCAAGCGCTCGGGCGAGTCCGCGAGCACATCGGCGAGCGCCGGCACGAGCTTGTCCGGCGTGCAGTCCTCCTGCAGGAATTCGGGGATGATGTCGCTGCCGATCACGAGATTGGCGAGGATCACCGACGACACCCGAATGGCACGGCGCAGGATGAATGCCTCGGCAGCGCCGACGCGATAGGCCGTCACCATCGGAATGCCCGATAGCGCGAGCTCCAGCGTCACCGTGCCTGATTTTGCGAGCGCGGCGCGTGCCACGCGGAAGGCTGCGCGCTTCTCCGTCTCGCCGATCGCAAGGCGCGGCACCACCGGCCACGATGCGACGCCTTCGCGCACCATCGCCTCGAGATGTGGCATGGTCGGCAGCACGAGCTCGAATGGCGTTTGCTTGTTGAGCTGGCCGAGCGCCGCACCGAACAGCGCCAGATGATGCCTGATCTCGCTGCGCCGACTTCCCGGCAGAACCAGCAGGACCGGCGGCTGCGCATCGCGCCGCCTCTGCTCCTCGTCGTTCGGCCGGAGGGAAGCGAACTGCTCGGTCAGGGGATGACCGACATAACTGCACGGCGGTCCCTGCAGCTTGCGATATTCCTCAGGCTCGAACGGCAGCAGCGCGAGCACGTGATCGACATAGCGCCGCATCGCGCGCGCCCTGCCCGGCCGCCAGGCCCAGACCGATGGCGACACGTAGTCGACGATCGGGATGTTCGGATTGCGGGCGCGAACGCGGCGCGCGACGCGATGCGTGAAGTCAGGGCTGTCGATGATAACGAGCATATCGGGCGCGTCGGCGAGCACGGCATCGGCCGTGCGGCGGATCAATCGCAGGATCTTCGGCAATTGCTTGACGACGGCGGCAAAGCCCATGATCGAGAGGTCTTCGATCGGAAACAGCGGCTCGATGCCCTCGGCGGTCATCGCCCGGCCGCCGACGCCGGAAAATTGCACGGCATCGCCGAGCCGCTGGCGCAGCACCTTCATCAGCGCCGCACCGAGACGGTCGCCGGATTCCTCGGTCGCGATGAGGAAGATCTTGCGGACGGTGCTGGGACTGTGCGCCTGCATCAGCCGGCCAGTCCGATGACGAAGAGCCCTTTGGCGTCAGCTGCCTCGATCAGGGCCTGCGGCTCGGCGGCCAGCGTGTTGCCGGCGATCACCGCGATCCCCGCGATACCGGCCGCCGCTGCGCCCTCGACCGTCCGCGGGCCGATGGTCGGCAGATCGAAGCGCAGATCCTGCTTGCTCTTCGGCGCCTTCACCAGCACGCCGCGGCCGGCCTTGGCGCGAATGCGGCCCTCGGCGCGCAGCCGCGCCACGCGCGCCAGCAATCCGTCGGTGCCCTCGATATCCTCGACCGCAACCACGTGGCCGTCGATCACGACAGCTGCCTGGCCGATGTCGAACGGACCGAGCGCGTCGAGCAGGCCGCGTCCGCGCGCGATGTCGGCGAGCGCGGTGCTATCCGGCGTCGCGCGCGTCACGGCCCCCTCGGGCATCAGGAGATCGGGCGCGGCATCCTTGATGCCGACCATGCGGAATCCCTGCTGCTCGAGGATGCGGCCGACGCTCGAGAGCAGATGATCGTCGCCGCCGCGAAACGCGCGCACGACGTGACCGAGCAGGCGCAGCGTGCCCCAGTCGAGCCGGATCTCCGACAGCGCCGGGCGAACCAGCGTGCCGATGAAGATCAGGTCGCGGCAACCCTCGTCGCGGAACAACCGGGTCGCCCGCCCGAGCTGGCCGACCGAGATCCAGCGGTGACGAAAACGTTGTGCGCGCGCCGGATCGCAGGCGCCGCGCAGCGCGAACAGCACCGGCGTGATGCCGCGCGCGGCGAGCTGATCGGCAACCGCGAACGGCATGGCGCCGCCGCCGGCGATCACGCCGACCGGCGAGGAAAGCGAGGGAGCCGCTGACGTCATGCTGGCGGCCATCCCTGCTCAGTTGGTATCGGCGGGAAGGCAGAGCGGCCGGAGCTTGCCGCCCTCGATGAAGGTGAGGATTTCCGCGATCGCCGGATCCTCGGCAGCCAGCGGCTGCACCGAGGCCAGCCGTTCGGCGAAGATGCCGGGGCCGTGGAACAGCTTTTGATAGAACGCACGCACCACAGCCAGCCGCGCCTTGGTGAACTGGCGCCGCCGCATACCGATGATGTTGAGGCCTTCGAGCACCGCGTACTGACCGTTGGCCAATCCGAACGGGATGATGTCGCCGCGCACGCCGCAGACGCCGCCGATCATCACCTGCGAACCGACGCGGGTGAACTGGTGCACCGCCGAGAGGCCGCCGATATAGACGAAGTCGCCGATCTCGCAGTGGCCGCCAAGCGTCGCCGACGTCGCGAAGATCACGCCGTCGCCGACCATGCAGTCATGACCGACATGGCTGTTGTTCATGAAGAAGCCGCGATCGCCGACGCGGGTAAGCCCGCCGCCCTTGACGGTACCGACGTTCATCGTCACGCCTTCGCGAATCGTGCAGGCCTCGCCGACTTCGAGACGGGTCGGCTCGCCGCGATAGCTCAGATCCTGCGGCGGCCCCCCGAGCGCGGCAAACGGCGAGATGACGCAGCCGGCGCCGATCTTCGTGTAGCCGCTGATCGTGACATGCGCGATCAGCTTGCAGTTCTCACCGAGCGCGACATTGGGGCCGACGATGCAGTACGGACCGATCTCGGTGCCGGCCCCGATCACGGCGCCATCCGCAATCCGCGCAGTGGGGTCGATCATGCTCATGAAGTTTCGATCCGGAATTCGTTAACGGCGCCAAGGTGCTATCAAGACGCGATGCTGTCGATTTGGGCGGTCGTTAGCGCGACTTTGCCCGCCCTGTCCAGTGACGTATCATGACGGCCTGTTGCAAACGACAAGGTCGCAACCGAAAGATGGTCCGGGCCGCCGCGCTGATCCTCAGCCTGTTATCTCTGCCGATCGGTCCGGAGACGGCCGATCTCGGCAGCAGCACGACCGTCGATCTCTCGACCTTCGAATGCCGCGACATCAATCGCAGCACGATCGTCCAGCGGGTCTGCTACAGCCCAGGCGAGCGCACGCTGCTGGTCGCGGTACGAGGCAGCTACCAGCACTATTGCAACGTCCCCACTGGGACCCACGATGCGCTGATGAACGCATCCTCGATGGGCGTCTACCTCAATCGCGTCCTGCGGATCGCAGCTGCGGACGGCCGCTATGCCTGCACGACGTCGTGACCTGAGCAGCGCGCTTTAATCCGTCAGCATCGCACCGACATCGGCCTCGGCGACGACCTGGCCGTTGACCTTGGCATCGCCGTGAAACCACCACATCGTCTTGCGGCGGCCGAGCGAGCGCATGTGGTATTCGATGGTGTCGCCGGGCATCACCGGCTTCCTGAACTTGCACTTGTCGATGGTGAGGAAATACACCGCGCGCGGCTTCTCGGTGCCTTCGACCGACTTGATGCCGATCACACCGGCGGTCTGCGCCATCGCCTCGATCATCATCACGCCCGGGTACACCGGACGATCCGGGAAATGCCCCTGGAACGGCGGCTCGTTGAACGTGACGTTCTTGATGCCGATACCGCTGTAGTCGGTGCGGATCTTGATCACGCGGTCGATCAGCAACATCGGAAAGCGATGCGGGAGCGTCTTCAGGATATCGTTGATATCCACGAGCTCGAATTTGACCGGTGCCTCCTCCATCACTCCTGTTCCTTGCCTTTGGTTTCGTTGTCGCGCACCAGGCGCTCCACCGCGATAATTTCCCTGAACCACTGCTTGGTCGGCTTGGCGAAATGCCCGCCCCAGCGACCGTTGGCCGGAATGTCGTCCTTGACCGCGCTCATCGCCGTCACCTGGGCGCCGTCGCCGATCTTGAGGTGGTTGTTGATACCCACCTTGGCGCCGAGCGCAACGTTGTCGCCGATCGTCAGGCTGCCGGCGAGGCCGATCTGGGCCGCGAGCAGGCAGTGCCGGCCGATGGTCACATTGTGGCCGATCTGGACCTGGTTGTCGATTTTGGTGCCCTCGCCGATCACGGTGTCGCGCAGGGAACCGCGGTCGATGGTCGAGGCGGCGCCGACCTCGACATTGTTCTGGATCACCACGCGGCCGGTCTGCGGCACCTTCACGTGGCCCTTCGGCCCGAAGAAGATGAAGCCGTAGCCGTCCTGGCCGATATTGCAGGCCGGATGGATCAGCACATTGTTGCCGATCAGCGCGAACTGGATGGTGGTCTTGGCGCCGACATTGCAGTCGCGACCGATCTTGACGTCGGCGCCGATGACAGCACCTGCGCCGATGATGGTGCCGGCGCCGATCTCGACCCGCGGGCCGATCACCACCAGCGGATCGACGATGACGCCGTCCTCGAGACGCGCGGTGGGATCGATGATCGCCGACGGCGCGATGCCCTCGGTCCCGAACCAGGATTGCGGCCGCAGCGCGTCGGCATGCCATTCGCGGGCGAGCTCGACGAACACCTGGAACGGCTTGGCGGCCCGCAGCACCGCCGTGCCCTTCGGTACCTGCGCCTCGAAGCGCGGGCTGACCAGACAGGCGCCGGCCTTGGTGGCGGCGAGTTGGTCGGCATATTTGAGATTGTCGAAAAAGGCGAGATGAATCGGACCGGCCTCGTCGAGCGAGGCCAGCCCCCTGATCTCAAGCGCGCCCCTCGCGGGGTCGACCAGTTGCGCCTTCGTCAGCGCGGCAATTTCAGCCAGCGATGACGAAGGAGGACTCTTGAAGAAGATCGGCTGCGCCATTCCATCCGTCGCAGTCCGGTCGGGTCGCGGTGTTAGAAAGTCGTACCGCCGCCAAACCGGAATTCTTGCACGCGGTCATACGCGCCCTTGGTCAGCGGCACGGCGTAGTCGAAGCGCAGCGGACCAAACGGCGACTGCCAGATCAGACCGACACCGACCGAGGTACGGACGACCTTGCTGTCGTCAAACTGCAGACCAAGGCAGGTGCCCGGAGATGCAGGGTTATTCGTCGGCGGTTTACAGCCGGGCACATTGACCTCGCCCGTTGCCAACCAATTCCTCGGGCCCTGGTAATCGTACAGGCCGCCGGCGTCGGCATAGACCGCGCCCTTGAGCCCGACTTCCTTCGGCAGGAACCAGAACGGCATCTGCAATTCCGCCGACACGCCCCAGTACTTGGTGCCGCCGATGGCGTCCATGGTGCCGTACGGGTTGATGTCACGCGGACCGATGCCGTTCGGCGCGAAGCCGCGGACCAGGTTCGGACCCATCTGGAAGTGATCGAGCATGCGCAGATCCTGGCTCCCGAGCTTGTTCAGGATGCCGCCCTGGGCGTGGATCACGCCGACGATGTCGGAGACCAGCGGGGTGTAGTACTTCGCGTCGATCGCGGACTTGATATAGCTGACGTCGCCACCGACGCCGGCGAAGTCCTGCTTGAAGTCGACGATCAGACCGTCGGTCGGGTTCTTGTTGTTGTCGAGGGTGTTGTAGTTGAGCGTGTAGCCCAGCGCCGACGTCAGCGTCTTGCCACCCGCCAGCTCCTTGCGGACCGGCAGCGAGGCCTCGCCATCGAAGAAACAGCCGAGACCATTGGTCGACACCAGGCTGATGCCGTTCAGGTTCGCATAGGCCGGGCTCGGATTGAACGCGGGATTCGGCGTTCCATCCGGCAGGAACTGCACGTTATTACAGTTGTTCAACGTCGACGGCAGGGTGATTTCCTGCTGATAGATCGAGTAGCGCAGCTGCAGCGAGAGATCTTCCCGCAGGCTGAAGCCGAGGCGCGGGCTGAAGCCCAGCGTCTTGGTACCGTAGGCGATGTAGCTGTTGGACAGCTGCTGGCGCTGGTAGAAGTCGAGGCCGAGCGCGACGCGGTAGTCGAGCAGATACGGCTCGACGAACGACAGCGAGTAGCCGCGGGCATACTGGCCGTAGGTCACCGACGCCTTCGCGAACAGGCCGCGGCCGAGCAGGTTGCGCTCCGAGACGCTGACTTCAGCCAGCGCGCCGTCGGTGGTCGAATAGCCGCCCGACACCGAGAAGTCACCAGTCGACTTCTCCTCGAGATCGACGATCAGGATGACGCGATCGCTGGAGGAGCCGGGCTCGGTGGTGATCTTCACTGTCTTGAAGAAGTCGAGGTTCTTCAGGCGGCGCTCGGCGCGGTCGACCAGCGCACGATTGTAGGCGTCGCCTTCAGAGATATCGAATTCGCGACGGATCACGTAGTCGCGGGTGCGGCTGTTGCCGCGGATGTTGATGCGCTCGATATAGGTGCGCGGGCCCTCGTCGATCGCAAAGGTGATCGACACCGTGTGATTGTCGAAATTGCGATCACCGCGCGGCCGGACCACCGCGAAGGCGTAGCCGCGGCGGGACGCTTCGATCTGCATTTCCTCGACCGACTTCTCCAGCGCCTCGGCGTTGTAGAGCGAGCCGACATTGACGCGCGAATAGGTGCGCAGCGCGTTCGGGTCGAGCGTATTGATCGACGAGGTGAAGTTGACGGATGCGACGCGATACTGCTGGCCCTCTTCGATCTTGAAGGTAACCAGGAAGCCCTTCTTGTCGGGATCGTATTCGGTCAGCGCGGCCACGACCTGGACGTCGGCATAGCCGTTCTTGAGGTAGAAACGGCGCAGCAGGTCACGGTCGGCCTCGACCCGGTCGGGGTCGTAGACGTCGTTGCCGCCGAGGAAGCTCAGGAGATTCGATTCGCGGGTCTTGATGACGTCGCGCAAACGGGACGCCGAATAGGCATTGTTGCCCACGAACTCGATCGACCGCACGCCGGTCTTCACGCCTTCATTGACCTCGAAGATCAGGTCGACGCGGTTGTTCGGCTGCTCGATGATCTGCGGATTGACCCGCACGTCGTAACGACCGGAGCGGCGGTAGATTTCGGCGATGCGCAGCGCGTCCGACTGAACCATCGGGCGCGAGAAGGTGCCGCGCGGCTTGGACTGGACTTCGGCGGTGAGCTGCTCGTCCTTGACCTTCTTGTTGCCCTCGAAGGCAACGCGACCGATCACGGGATTCTCGACCACGACCACGACGAGGCGCCCGCCCCGCTGATCGATATGGACGTCCTGAAACAGCCCGGTCTCGATCAGCGCCTTGAGACCGTCGTCGATCTGCGCCTGACCCAGCCGGCCGCCCGGTCCGGGATGGAAATAGGAGCGGATGGTTTCGACTTCGACGCGGCGGTTCCCCTCCACCGTGATCGAATCGACCGTCTGCGCATACGCAGGCGCAGACACAGCTACGGCCCCCAAGGTGGCCGCCACTGGCGCGGCGAACATGACCAAGGCGGCAAACAAGCCCCCCCTCACTCGCATTCCAAACATCATGCGCAACGCGCCCTTATCTTAGCAATGCCGGACCGTTCCCCAACGGCCCGGCAGATTCCCAACCTGCCGCTCAGCTTGTAGCCAACTTTGCCAAGGGGGCAAACTTCCTACAGCTGAACATTTCCATTTTCGTTCCAAGACGTTGCCCATCGGCAACGCCACAAAAAAGCCCGTTTCAGGACCCGGCGATCCTGAGGATGTCGTTGTATGTCGCAAACACCATCAGCATCAAAACCAAACCCAATCCGATTCGGAAACCCACCTCTTGCGTCCGCTCCGACAGCGGACGGCCACGAAGCGCCTCGGCGCTGTAGAACAGAAGGTGTCCGCCATCCAAAAGCGGGATCGGAAACAGATTCAGCAGCCCGATCGAGACCGACAGGATGGCGCAAAGGTTGACCACGAACTGGAAACCGGCGCTCGCAGCCTGCCCCGACAGCTTGGCGATTCCGATGACACCGCTCACCTCTCCCGGATTGCCGGTCCCAACGAACAGCGACCCCAGGAACTTGAAGGTGCTGGCAATGATGTACCAGACCTGCTCGACGCCGATCTTCAGGGCTTCAAAGACGCCGACCGGAGCGCTGGAGGCTTCGCCAACCTGAGCCTTGTGCTCGATTCCGAGCACACCGATTCGGTGCGCATTGCCAAAGGGGTCCTTGACCTCCTTGAGCGCCGGCGTCGCCTTGAGCGCGACGACCGCGCCATCCCGCTTCACCTTGAAGCCAAGCTCTGAACCAGCGTTCGAAGCTACGATCCGCTGCATGTCGGCGAAGCTCTGGATCGCGCTGCCGTCGATATCCACGACGACGTCACCGACCTTGAAGCCTGCATTCGCGGCGGCGCTTTCGGCCACCAGGCCGTCGACCCGGGCGATCGTGCTCGGCTTGCCGTAATACAGCGCCATGCCCGCGAAGATCAGGGCGCCGAGAATGAAATTCGCGACCGGGCCGGCCGCAACGATGCCGGTGCGCCTTCCGACCGACTTGTGATGGAAGCTGCCTTCGCGCTCTTCCGCCGTCATCGCGGCGAGCGATTCGGTCGATGGCGTCGATGCCTCGCTGTCGTCGCCGAAGAATTTGACGTAGCCGCCGAGCGGTATCGCCGAGATCTTCCAGCGCGTACCGTGCCGGTCATTGAAGCCGGCAAGCTCCGGCCCGAAGCCCAGCGAGAACGTCAGCACCTTCACGCCAGCCCAGCGCGCGACCAGAAAGTGGCCGAGCTCGTGAAAGAAGACGACGATGGTCAGGACGAAGAGAAAGGGAACGATATAGCCGAGGAGCCCATGGCTCAACGCATTGATACTATGAAGAAAATACTCGGGCATCTGACTCCCCTCGACAAGAGCGATTAAGCTCCGTCCCCAACCCTCTAGGTTGCCTTTAAGGCAATTTGAGGCAATAGGGCGGCAGCCTTATTTCGCGCGATATGGTCAACGGAAATCGCATCATCCGCCGAGTGCAGTGGTGGCTGATTCCCCGACCTGATCCAATCATTCATCGTCGCCTCGACCAGCCGGGCGATCGCACCGAACTTGATCTTGCCGGCGATAAACGCGGCGACCGCGATCTCGTTCGCGGCATTGTAGACCGTCGTCGCACCGTGCCCGGTGCGCAGCGCCTCGTAAGCCAGCCGCAACCCCGGGAAGCGCTGAAAGTCCGGCGCCTCGAAGGTGAGCTGACCGATCTTGGCGAGATCGAGCTTGGCTGACGGCCCGACGACCCGGTCGGGCCAGCCGAGGCAGTGCGCGATCGGGATCCGCATGTCGGGCGTGCCGAGCTGGGCGACCACCGAGCGATCGGAGAACTCGACCATGCCGTGGATGATCGACTGCGGGTGCACCAGCACGTCGATCTCGTCCGGCGCCAGCGCGAACAGATAGGACGCCTCAATCACCTCGAGGCCCTTGTTCATCATCGAGGCGGAATCGATCGTGATCTTCTGCCCCATGCTCCAATTGGGATGCTTCAGCGCCTGCTCCAGCGTCGCCTGCTCGATGTCGGCGGGCGCCCAGGTTCGGAACGGTCCGCCGGACGCGGTGATGATCACCCGCGTCAGTTCCTCGCGATTGCCGGAGGCCAGCGCCTGGAACAGCGCGTTGTGCTCGGAGTCCGCCGGCAGGATGCATGCGCCGGCCTTCTTGGCGCGCTCCATGAAGATGTCGCCGGCGCAGACCAGGCACTCCTTGTTGGCGAGCGCAACCGTGGCGCCGCGATCGACCGCGGCAAGCGCAGGCTTCAGTCCGGCAGCGCCGCTGACCGCCGCCATCACCCAATCCGCAGGCCGAGCGGCCGCCTCGATGATCGCGCTCTCCCCGGCCCCGCACTCGATCCGGGTTCCGGCCAGTGCGTCCTTCAGCTCTGAAAGCTTCGCCGGATCGGCAATGGCGGCGAACCGCGCACCGAACTCCTTGGCCAGTTTGGCGAGGCCCTCGACATTGCTGTTCGCGGTCAGCGCCTCGACCTGGTAACGATCGCGCGCGCCACGCAGCAGATCCATCGTGCTGTCGCCGATCGAGCCGGTGGCACCGAGGACGGTCACAGTCCGCACGGCGGATGCCGCCGCGGCCTTGTTGTTACGCAACGGAACAGCGCTCATCTCATCACCAAACCATAAGACCGCGTCCGACGCCATCGGCACCACCGCGGAGAAAGCCGAAAATCGCCGCCACAATGACGGCTGCGACAAATCCGTCCAGGCGATCCAGAAGGCCGCCATGGCCGGGAATGATGTGACTGGAATCCTTTACTCCGAACCGCCGCTTCACGGCGGATTCGAAGAGATCGCCAAGCTGCGAGACCACCGACAACATGGCTCCGAGCAACAGCAGCGCACCCGTCGCCCCGATCTCGAAGGCGGCGAAGCCGGCAGCAACAAGCAGGCTCGCCACGAAGCCGCCAACCGCGCCGGCCCAGGTCTTCTTCGGACTGATCCGCACCCACAGCTTCGGCCCGCCGATGCTGCGGCCCGCGAAATAGCCGCCGATGTCAGTGACCCATACGATCAGCAGCACGAACATCAGCGCAGCAAAGCCCTTCGCCGGATCGTGGCGCAGCAGCACCGATGCGATCTCGGCCCCTGCCGCATAGAGCAATCCCGCAATCGCCCAGTTGCGCCGCGCGCCCGATGTCAGCGCCACAACGACCGCACCGACCGCAAGCACGACCACTGCCGCATCGATACGGCCCGCCATCAGGCAAAGTCCGGCGAGCAGCAACGTGACCACGCCGGGCACCACGACGCGGAGCTCGCGTCCGAGCCCGGTGACGGCAAGCCATTCCGCGAACAGGCCGATCGCAACAAGCGTCACCAGGAGCGACCAGGCGATGCCGCCGATATAGGCCAGTGCGATTGCGACCGGCGCCAGCACCAGCGCCGCAGCCACGCGCATCACGAGGTTGCGCGACCCCTGCTCGCCGGACTTTGCCTGATGGCGGGCCGTATCGATGCGGCAGTGGTCGTGCTTGCGGTCGG
>NZ_VKHP01000190.1 GCF_010811875.1 Bradyrhizobium uaiense | reverse complement strand
GGCCGCTGCTCGCGCGCCGCGCGATGCGCAACCACGAGCACCGCCAGTCGCGAGAGGCAGATGACGAGTTCGAGGACGACCCAGGTGATGAACAGCGCGGTCGGCTCGCGGATCGCAATTACCGCCGCGACTGCGACCGTATTGACCGCGCCGGCCGCGAACACCGGCAGCGAGCCGTAGAGATCCCCGATCAACGCCGCGCGGATGTCGTCCGGCACGCCCGGTCCGGCGTCGGCGAGCCAGCGCGTCACGCCCCAGCGCGGCTGGCTGTATCGTCCTTTTTCGGACTGCATTGTTCTTGCCCCGTACTTTCGGCCGGCAAGAAACCCGACCGGCCCTAACAGGTCTCTAAGGCCGGCCCCCGATCGCGCAACGTGCTTGACGAGCCGTAAAGCCGGGCGGCGCCGCCGCGCCATCGCGATGGCCGCCCGATCATGGCGTGGTCATTCGGCTGTCACCTCGCTCGACTGTGATGCGCCGAGAAGCCGCAACAGCGAGGCGGGGCATCCATGACGTATCTTGGGATTATCTCGACCTGGATCGGCATCGCCGCCTGCATCCTGCAATCTGCGCTCTTCGCCGGGCTCAATCTCGCAGTGTTCACCCTCAGCCTGCTGCGGTTGCAGATCGAGGCAGACAGCGGCAACGGGAACGCGGCGCGGGTGCTCGAGCTACGCAAAAACTCCAACCAGATCCTGGCCACCATCATCTGGGGCAATGTCACCACCAACGTGCTGCTGACGCTGCTGTCGGATTCGGTGCTGGCCGGGGCCGGCGCGTTCGTGTTCTCGGCCTTCGCGATCACGCTGCTGGGCGAGATCTTCCCGCAGGCTTACTTCTCGCGCAACGCGCTGGCGATGACCGCGCGGTTTCTGCCGTTCCTGAATTTCTACCGCGTCGTGCTGTTTCCGCTGGCGAAGCCGACCGCCATGGTGCTCGACTGGTGGCTCGGCTCGGAAGGCATCACCTATCTGCGCGAGCAGGATCTCCGGCAGATGATCGCCCGCCACGTCATCGCCGGCGGCGACATCAGCAAGGTGGAGGCGACCGGCGCCCAGAATTTCCTCGACCTCGACGACATCTCCGTCTGTGACGAAGGCGAGGTGATCGATCCCGCCAGCATCCTGAGCCTGCCGCTCGCCAATCAGCGCTGCGTGCTGCCGAAATTCGACCGTATCCCCGACGATCCGTTCCTGCGCCGGATCGATGCGTCGGGGATGAAATGGGTGATCGTGACCGATCCCGCGGGCGAGCCGGTGTTCGTGCTCGACGCCCATCACTTCCTGCGCGATGCGCTGTTCAACCAGCTCGAGAGCGATCCGACCGGCTATTGGCACCGTCCGATCATCGTGCGCGACGCCAAGGCGCGGCTCGGCGACGTGATCGGGCTGATGAAGGTGATGCCCGAGACGCCGGGCGACGACGTGATCCAGCACGATTTGATCCTGGTGTGGAGCGCCCAGAAGCGCATCATCACCGGCTCCGACCTGCTCGGACGGCTGCTGCGTGGGATCGCGACCGTGGAAAAGCGATCGGCGGCCTAGACCGCGACCAGCTGCTCCGCCGCGTCGCCCGCGCGCTTCGCCTTCTTCAGCTTCGCCGGCGCGAACAGAGTGCCCGCGGCAAGGCCTGCGGTATCGGCAACGGTCGGATCACACGACACCATGGCGGCGACGATGGCGCCGTCGATCAACAGCGCCAGCTGATGCGCCAGCACAGCGGGCTCGGCCGCGCCCATCTCGGCGGCGAGCTTCTCGATATGCGCCAGCACCACCTTCTTGTGCTTCAGCGCGATGTTGCGGAACTGCTTGGCATCCTTGTCGTGCTCGGCGACTGCGTTGATGAAGGGACAGCCGTAAAAGCGTTCCTCGGCGAACCATGTCTTCAGGGCAGGGAAGATCCGCGAAAGCTTGGTCTGCGGGTCGCCGCCGCCGGCCTCGATCGCGCCGATGAACCATTCGCGCCACTGCTTGCCTTCGCTCTCCAGCACCGCATGCACCAGATTGGTCTTCGAGCCGAACAATTTGTAGAGCGTGGTCTTGGCGGTTCCAGCCTCATCGATGATCGCATCGATGCCGGTGGCGTTGATGCCGTTCTTGCAGAACAGATGCGTCGCCGCATTGAGCAGGCGCCCGCGCGCCGATTCATCATCGCCGGCGGCGAACGCCGCGGCAGGTTTTTTCTTCGAAAGCGATTTGGCCACCATGCGCGGCAGTAAATCGGAGCGCGGCAAAATCATCAAGCCGCATCTTCAAGCCCGCATCCATGCGCTGAAAATAATCGCCGCCGCGCGGCATTTGCCGGGCGATTGAGCAGACGGGCGCTGATCAATCCGCAGGCAGCCTCGCTTAAGCGCCTGCGCGATTTCACCTTTTGATTTGCGGGAGGACTGGCACGCTTCGTGCAGGAAACAGACCGTTCGGTATCCTGACCATTTCCATCGCTCCCAGGGAGAAAACTGATGACCGCTGTCGCTCAAAAAACCGCTCTGACCGGCTGCCTCGCGCCGATCGATAAAGGCGGGCTCGAGCAGCTCATTGCCAACGGCAAGGCCAATCCGAAGGTGATCAAGACCTTGAAGTGCAAGACGGTGGCCGAGGGCAAGTTCCGCCACGCCAACTACATCCGAAACCTCGCGCCCTATATCGTCGACGAACCGCCGGGCCTGCTCGGCGATGACACCGCGCCCAATCCCTCCGAAGCCTCGCTCGCCGCGCTCGGCTCCTGCCTCGCGGTCGGCCTGCACGCCAACGCCGTGCATCGCGGCTGGATCGTCAACAAGCTCGAGCTCGAGCTCGAGGGCGATCTCAACATCACCGCAGTGTGGGGCACCGGCGACGTCAGCGAGAAGCCGGTCGGCTTCACCGACGTGCGCGTCAAGGTCGACATGGAATGCGAGGGCGTCTCGCAGGGCGAGATCGACGCGCTGGTGGCGCATGTGAAGAAGTGGTCGCCGGTCGCCAACACCTTCACCCGCCCCGTCAATCTCGAGGTCAGCGCGTAAGGCGCCAATCGGCAATTCCAGGTGCGGAGACCAACCATGGGTTCACTGGCTTTATCGCGGGTCGCAGCTCAAGATCCCGCACCGACCATCACGGACGAGGTCGCGCGCCTCGCCCGCCAGGAGCTGGCACCGCTCGCGTCCGCGATCGATGCCGGCTCGGTCTATCCCAGCGAATTCCTGCGTCGGCTCGGCAAGATCGGCGCGTGGAGCAGCCACGTGCCGCAGGAGGGGCCCGCCGATCTGCGCTGGGCGATCCAGTCGATGGCTGCGCTCGGCGAGGTCTGCGGCGCCACCGCCTTCATGGCGTGGTGCCAGAACACGCTGGTGTGGTACGTCGCCAATTCCACCAACATGAAGCTCGCCGCGCGCTTCGGCAATTGCTTCTCCAGTGGACGTGCGCTCGGCGGCACCGGGCTCTCCAACCCGATGAAGAGCTTCTTCGGCATCGAGCGGCTGAAGCTGAAGGGCCGGAAGGTCGATGGCGGCTACGTCGTGCGCGGCGCGCTGCCCTGGGTGTCGAATCTCGGCCCTGACCACTACTTCGGCACGATCTTCGAGCGCGAGGACGAGGGCACCAAGGGCGAACCGAGCGGCACCGTGATGTTCCTCGCCGATTGCTCCGATCCCGCGATCACGCTGACGTCATGCAAGCCGTTCCTGGCGATGGACGGCACCGGCACCTACGGCGTCCAGTTCCGCGACGTGTTCGTGCCCGATGAACTGATCCTGGCCGAGCCGGCCGCGCCGTTCGTGAAGAAAATTCGTGCGGGCTTCATCCTGCTGCAGGCCGGCATGGGCCTCGGCCTGATGAAGGACTGCATCAATATCATGGACGAGGTCCATGCCCCGCTCGGTCACGTCAACCGCTATCTGCCGCAGCAGCCGCTGCAATTCCGCGAGCTCTATGCCGAGCTCGAGAAGGAGGCGATGACGCTGGCAAGCGATCCCTACAATGCCGATGACAGCTACTGGCGCCGTGTCGTCGCGCTGCGCCTGCGGATCGGCGATGCCAGCGTCGCGTTCGCGCATGCCGCGATGCTCCATTGCGGCGCGCGCGGCTACCTGATGAGCCATCGCGCCCAGCGCAGGCTGCGCGAAGCCTATTTCGTCGCCATCGTCACGCCCGCCACCAAGCAGCTGCGCAAGATGCTGGCGGACGGGTGAAGCATGATCCGGAAAAGTGGGAACCGGTTTTCCGAAAAGATCATGCTCAAACCAGTTCGGGACCACCAAGACTAGCAACCACAAACAGGAGAGAGCCATGACGGACGTTCTGATCACCGCCGGCGAACTTGCCGAGCTTGTCAAGAAAGAACCGTGTGTCATCATCGACACGCGCAATCCGGATGCCTACGCGGCCGGCCATCTGCCCGGTGCCGTCAACGTGCATGACATCTTCACGTTCCTTGCGACCTCGACGCCGGAGGGCATCCACGAACTGAAGACCAAGTTCGCCGATGCGTTCGGTGGCGCCGGTCTCTCCGGCAAGGAAACCGCCGTGATCTACGAGCAGTCGATGAACTCCGGCTTCGGCCAGTCCTGCCGCGGCTACTTTCTGCTGACCATGTTGGGCTACCCCAAGGTCAAGGTGCTGCATGGCGGCTTCGACGCCTGGAAGGCGGCGGATCTGCCGGTCACCACCGACGTTGCCGTGCCGCTCAAGGTCGGCTTTGCGATCGTGCCGGAGGCCGGCGACATCATGATCGATGCCAAGGCGATGCTGGCGGCGGTCGGCAAGCCCGGCGTCGCGATCCTCGACGTGCGCGATGTCGACGAGTGGATCGGTGAGAGCTCGTCTCCGTATGGCAAGGATTTCTGCCCGCGCAAGGGCCGCATTCCCGGCGCGGTCTGGCTCGAATGGTACCGGATGATGAAGCCGACCAGCGAGGGCCCGCGCTTCAAGTCGAAGGACGAGATCCTTGCCGAATGCGCGACCGTCGGCATCTCGCAGACCACGCCGGTCTATCTCTACTGCTTCAAGGGGGCGCGCGCGTCGAACACGTTCCTGGCGTTGAAGAACGCCGGCGTAAAGGACGTGCGCATGTATTTCGGCTCCTGGAACGAGTGGTCGCGCGACGCCTCGCTGCCGATCGACGAGGGCTTGCCGACCGCTGCCGTCGTCACGGGCAAGGCGGCATAGAACCTGCATGTTTCCCAGCGTCCGGCGGCGCAAAACGCGGCCGGACGCCGATCAATGAACCGGATCGCGGAGGTCTCCGCGTTTCGGTGCGACAATGGGGCGCAGCATGTCCATGTCAGACGATCCCTTCGATGCCGAACGTGATCTTTCACGATCAGGCTGCGGCTGCGGGCTGCATCGCTCGCCAGCCGAGCACGACCATGCCGCGCGCACGCTGCGCTGCGAGCCGGTGGTGAGCGAAGAGAAACGCTACGAGGGCATCGTCGCCTCGGCGGTGATGCGGGCGGTGTTTCCACAGGATGTCGCGCGCCGCGCATTTCTGAAATCGGTCGGTGCCGCGACCGCGCTCGCCGCGCTGTCGCAATTCTTCCCGTTGAAGACGGCGACGGAGGCGTTCGCCGATGCCGGTCCACCGGAGAAGAAGGACCTCAAGATCGGTTTCATTCCAATCACCTGCGCGACCCCGATCATCATGGCGGCGCCGCTCGGCTTCTATGCCAGGCAGGGGCTCAACGTCGAGGTGGTGAAGACCGCCGGCTGGGCCGTCATTCGCGACAAGACCATCAACAAGGAATACGACGCCGCCCACATGCTGGCGCCGATGCCGATCGCGATCTCACTCGGGCTTGGCGCCAACGCGATCCCGTTCACGGTGCCCGCGATCGAGAACATCAACGGGCAGGGCATCACGCTGGCGATGAAGCACAAGGACAGGCGCGCTCCGAAGGACTGGAAGGGCATGAAGTTCGCCATTCCGTTCGACTATTCCATGCACAATTATTTGCTGCGCTACTACCTCGCCGAGCACGGGCTCGATCCGGATACCGATGTGCAGCTCCGCTCGGTGCCGCCGCCGGAGATGGTCGCCAATCTGCGCGCCGACAACATCGATGGCTTCCTCGCGCCCGACAACATCTGCCAGCGCGCGATCTATGACGGTGTCGGCTTCCTGCACATTCTCTCCAAGGAGATCTGGGACGGCCATCCCTGCTGCAGCTTTGCCGCAAGCCGCGAGTTCATCACCACGGCGCCGAATTCCTTCGCGGCACTGACGCGCGCGATCGTCGATGCCACCGGCTATGCGGCAAAGGCAGAGAACCGCAAGCAGATCGCAGAGGCGATCGCGCCGGCCAACTACATCAACGCGCCGGTGACGGTGCTGGAACAGGTGCTGACCGGCACCTATGCTGACGGGCTCGGCGGCGTGAAGACAGATCCGAAGCGCGTCGACTTCGATCCGTTCCCCTGGCAGTCCTTCGCGGTGTGGATGCTGACGCAGATGAAGCGCTGGGGCCAGATCAAGGGCGACGTCGACTACAGAGCGGTTGCCGAGCAGGTCTATCTCGCGACCGACACCAAGAAGGTCATGGCCGAGATGGGGCTGACACCACCGCCGACCGCGTACAAATCGTTCTCGGTGATGGGCAAAAGTTTCGATCCGGCCAAGCCCGACGATTATCTGGCGAGCTTCAAGATCAGGAAGTCGTCGTGATGACAGGGATTCTCTCCACCACGTCGTCCCGGCGAAGGCCGGGACCCATAACCACAACTTTCGGTGTTTGTGCGCGGTGTCTCCCGGCGTGCTCCATCGAGGGGCCGCGGCGTATGGGTCCCGGCCTTCGCCGGGACGACGGGCTGAGAGGTCTTGCACAATGACCCTTTCCCTCCGCTTCCGCGCCGCCATCGTCTCGCTCGCGCTGCTCGGCGTCTTCCTCGGCGTCTGGCATCTCGCGACCCGCGGCGGCGGCGCGACCGCGACCATGAGTCCGGAATACGCCAAGCTGATGGGCCTGACGGCGACGCAGGGCAAGTCGGCGATGCCCGGGCCGCTCGATGTCGGCGCAAAGCTGTGGGAGCATCTGAAGCGTCCGTTCTACGATAACGGGCCGAACGACAAGGGCCTCGGCATCCAGCTCGCCTATTCGATCGGGCGGGTCGGGCTCGGCTATTTGATCGCGGTCATCGTCGCGATCCCGCTCGGCTTCATGATCGGCATGTCGCCCCTGATCAGCAAGGCGCTCGATCCCTTCATCCAGGTGCTGAAACCGATCTCGCCGCTGGCCTGGATGCCGCTGGCGCTCTACACCATCAAGGACTCCTCGATCTCGGCGATCTTCGTCATCTTCATCTGCTCGGTGTGGCCGATGCTGCTCAACACCGCGTTCGGGGTCGCCGGCGTGCGCAAGGAGTGGATCAATGTCGCGCGCACGCTCGAGGTCGGCACCGTCAGGCGCGCCTTCACCGTGATCCTGCCGGCGGCGGCGCCGACGATCCTGACCGGCATGCGGATCTCGATCGGGATCGCCTGGCTCGTAATCGTGGCGGCCGAAATGCTCGTCGGCGGCACCGGCATCGGTTACTTCGTCTGGAACGAGTGGAATAATCTGTCGATCACCAATGTGATCATCGCGATCCTGTTGATCGGCCTCGTCGGCATGCTGCTCGATCAGGTGCTGGCGCGCTTCACGCGCATGGTGACGTTTCCGGAGTAGGGCGGTGCGGATGATGTTCACGGACGGCGCCACATCTTCACCTCGCCCCGCTTGCGGGGAGAGGTCGATCGCGAAGCGATCGGGCGAGGGGGACTCTCCGCGGGTCCGTCTGTCACCGTTCTCGTGGAGGAAGCCCCTCATCCCAACCCTCGCAGAGCGAGCGAAGCTCGTCTTGACCCCGCGAAGAGCGGGGCGAGGGGGCGCAGCTGCCTCGCGGAAATGCCGATGACCGACAAGTTCATCTCCATCGAGGGCATCGCGCGGCGCTATCCCGGCGCGGGCGGCGGCACTACCACGGTGTTTCAGGATTTCTGGCTGTCGATGGCGCGCGGCGAGTTCGGCTGCGTGATCGGCCATTCCGGCTGCGGCAAGACCACGGTGCTGAATATCCTCGCCGGCCTCGACGAGCCGAGCGAGGGAACTGTCATCGTCGACGGGCAGGGCATCGAGGGCACCAGCCTCGACCGCGCCGTGATCTTCCAGAGCCACGCGCTGCTGCCGTGGCGCACCGTGCTCGGCAACGTCGCCTACGCGGTCAGCTCGAAATGGCGCAAATGGGACCGCGCGCGGGTCAAGGCCCACGCGCAGAAATTCATTGATCTGGTCGGGCTGACCGGCTCCGAGCACAAGCATCCGTCGGAACTGTCCGGCGGCATGAAACAGCGCGTCGGCATCGCGCGGGCGCTGTCGATCACGCCGAAGATCATGCTGATGGACGAGCCGTTCTCGGCACTCGACGCGCTGACCCGCGGCACGCTGCAGGACGAGGTGCGGCGCATCTGCCTGGAGACCGGGCAGACCACTTTCATGATCACCCACGACGTGGATGAAGCGATCTTCCTCGCCGACAAGATCTTCCTGATGACAAACGGCCCCGGTGCTGTGCTGGCCGAGATCGTCGAGAACCCGCTGCCGAAGGAGCGCGGCCGCATCGATCTGCACCGCCATCCCTATTATTATGCGCTGCGCAACCATATTGTCGATTTCCTGGTCAGCCGCAGCAAGAGCTTTGCCGCCGAGGTAACCGATCACGATCCGCGCCACGTGCCGACGGTGCGGCCCGGCCTTGGCGAGCCGGTGATCGTCTCGCCGCCGCGCGTCGTCGAACCCAATCCCGCGCAAAGTGTTGCGCGCTGAAGCCTGAGGAGGAAACCCCAATGAAACGCGAAGACCTCACCGAAAAGCTGCTCGACATCAAGCGCGAGAAGGGCTGGAGCTGGAAACACATCTGCGAGAAGATCGGTGGCTATTCAGAGGTCCTCATCGTCGGTGCGATCCTCGGCCAGATGAAGCTGACGAAGCCGCAGGCGGCGAATGCCGGCGAGCTGTTCGGGTTGTCGAAGGCCGAGATCGCGATGCTCAACGAGGTGCCGATGCGCGGCACCGGCACGCCGATGCCGCCGACCGATCCCCTGATCTACCGCTTCTACGAGATGGTGATGGTCAACGGCCCGGCCTGGAAGGCGCTGATCGAGGAAGAGTTCGGCGACGGCATCATGTCGGCGATCGACTTCGACATGGCAATGGAGCGCGTCGCCAATCCGAAGGGCGACCGCGTCAAGATCACCATGAGCGGCAAGTTCCTGCCGTACAAATATTACGGCGCCAGCGGCAACGTGCCGGAATACGGCTTCAAGGAGGAATGAGGAGGGCGCGAGCGCTGCACGCCGCGCGCTCCCTGGTGTTTCGCCAAGGCTACAGAATCGTGCCCGGCGCGTAGCTCGCTGCTTCCGGCTTGGCCTTCGCCAGGGCGTCGACTTGCTCGGCGAAGTGGTCGACCTGGGCGGCGGCGTCGCCGGAGTTGGCGCGGCCCTGGTCGAGCACGGCCTGCAGCTCGGCTGCGCTGAGGCCTAGACGCTGGTCGGCGGCGAGGCGCTGCAGCAGATCGTTCTGCACGATCTTGCCGGTGCGGAGGTCGCCGATGGCGGCGACGGCGTGCTCCTTGATCGCCTCGTGCGCGCCTTCGCGGCCGGCGCCCTTCTTCACCGCCTCCATCATCACCGTGGTGGTCAGCAGGAAGGGCAGATAGCGATTCAGCTCGGTCGCGACGACGGCTTCGAACACCTCCATCTGGTCGAGCACGGTGAGCAAGGTTTCGAGCAGGCCGTCGATGGCGAGGAAGGCGTCGGGCAGCATGACGCGGCGGACCACGGAGCAGGAGACGTCGCCTTCGTTCCACTGGTCGCCGGCGAGGCCTGCGGCCATCGCGAGATAGCCCTTCAGGATCACATGCAGGCCGTTGATGCGCTCGCAGGAGCGGCTGTTCATCTTGTGCGGCATCGCCGAGGAGCCGACCTGGCCCTTGGCAAAACCTTCGCTGGCGAGTTCGTGGCCCGCCATCAGGCGGATGGTCTTGGCGAAGTTGCCGGGCCCGCTGGCGAGCTCGGTGAGCACGCTGACCGCACGGAAGTCGAGGCTGCGCGGATAGACCTGGCCGACGGCATCGAGCGCCTTCGGCAGGCCGAGGTGAACCAGGATGCGCTGCTCAAGGTCCCGTGCCTTGCCGGCATCGCCATTGAACAGGGTGATCTGGTCGAGGCGGGTACCCACCGCGCCCTTCAGGCCTCGCGCGGGGTAGGTCTGCAGCACGTTGACCAGGCTCTGATGCCCCAGCAGCATCTCCTCGCCGGACATGGCGATGCGCTTGCCGAGCGTCGTGACCTGCGCGGCCACGTTGTGGGTGCGCGCGGTGAACGGGATGTCGCGCAATTGCTTCGCGCGCTTCGCAAACCGGATGAGCGCGGCGATGCTCTTGGTCTCGACCAGCTGCAGGGCGCGGTAGACCTGCAGCTGCTCGACGTTCTCCGTGAGGTCGCGGCTGGTCATGCCCTTGTGCAGGTGCTCGTGACCGGCCAGATCGCAGAACTCCTCGATCCGCGCCTTGACGTCGTGGCGGGTAATGCGCTCCCGCTGCATGATGGACTTGAGGTTGATCTGGTCCTTGACGCGCTCGTAGCTCTCGATCACGCCATCCGGAACCGGGATGCCGAGATCGCGCTGGCCCTTCAGCACGGCGATCCAGTAGTCGCGTTCGAGGCGCACCTTGCCTTCGCCACTCCAGATGGCGCGCATGGCAGGGGAGGCGTAACGTTCGGCGAGGACGTTGGAAATGTGATCTTGGGACATGATTCCGCTCTCTTGGCATTGCCTGAGGCCGGCCGCAAGTCGCGAGCTGTCATGAATCGTCAGGTCTGATAGGGCCTTGGCCGGACTTGCGGTGTTGGCGCCACCATACCAGATCCTGGAAAGCGCCGCCTCAGGCGATCCGGGGCGGCGCTCGTCGCAATGATCATCGGGAGTTGGGCAGTTCAGCGCTGCCCGGCGTGCAGCCTCAGAGCGAGAGCGCCACGGCGGCCGGTGCGCAGCTGATGCCCGCGCTGTTCGGCACGGCCAGGTCGCTGGTCCAGTTGTCCTCGCCGTCCGTGGTCTTGTACAGGAACTGGCCGTTGGGTCCCTGGTGCAGGATGTACAGCGTATCGTTGAAGACCACCGGCGCGGCGTTGCCGAAATTGCCCGGCGTGTCGGGGACCTGGAGGTCCGCCCCCCAGCCTTCGTTGCCGTCGAACCTCTTGAAAAAGAAGACACCGCTGGGGTCGTTGAAGAACAGGTAGATCAAGTTCTTGTACAGCGCGGCGCCCGGGCCGTTGCTGAGGCCTTCCGTGCCGGCAACCGGATTGCTTCGCCAGGTGCTGCGGTCGAAGGTCGCGTACCAGAAGCGGTTCAAATTGCCCGGTTCGCTGAAGCCGGGCCCACGGCCGAACACATAGAGCGTGTCGCCAAGCACGACCGCGGCCGGTGTGTCCACGTTCTGGTAGGCCACCGAGTTGAGGTGGTTGGTGCCGGAGGCGTTGACCTCGGACGCGAAGTCGGTGCCGTCATACGTCTTGTACATCAGGTTCGTGCTGCCGGGATTTTAATAGATCAGATAGATCAGGCCGCCATACACGGCGGCGGCAACTCCAGCGTTCACGCCGGCGGTGCCGGGCACCTGGGCTGCTGCCGTCCACACCTCGCCGTCATAGACCTTGCAATAGAGGGACTGGTTGAGCGGGTAGAACACGTACAGGTTGGCGTTGAACACGACGGCCGCGGGCGTGTTGCTGATCCAGATGTTGCCCGGTACCGGGACGTCGCCGCCCCAAGCCTGACCGTTGAAGACGTTCGAATAGAACAGCGGACTATTTCCGACGCCCTTGTGGAAGGAAAACAGCCAGGTCGGCATTCTGAAAATCCTCCATGGTGACGAAACGCCGCCTCTGATGATCGGTGCGGGGATCGACGTGCGCGGAACGGAATCGAATGGATTTGAACGTGCGCGTGCGAGCGTAGTCTTCTACGCCCGATTCACACAATGGTTGTGTGAAGCTGTTCACTCGCTCCTAAGGGAGAATTCGAATTTCTTTGCGCGGATTGAGAATTTCGGGTGCGAATTGGGGAGGGGTCGTTAGGTCCCACGTCGAGGATTGATCCCGAAACGATGCAGTCTCTTCCCGTCATTGCGAGGAGCGATAGCGACGGAGCAATCCATCTGACCGGTGTGCGGTGACAATGGATTGCTTCGCTTCGCTCGCAATGAGGCTGATCGTTGAATTATCCCCGGCTGGCCGTGAACATCTCACGCACCTCCTTCACCGGCGCCATGTCGCGCACGAAGCTGAACGCGCCCTGATCCTTCATCTCGCGGGCGCAGCGCAGGAAGGCGTTGAGCGCGTGGCGCTCCATCGCGCCACCGACGCTGATGCGTTTGACGCCGGCGGCCGCGATCTGCTCGACCGTCAGGGTCGGATCGGCAAAGCCCATCACGAGGTTGAACGGCCGCTTCAATGCCGAGACCACTGTCTTGATCGTGCCGATGTCGTAAAGGCCGGGCGAATACAGCACGTCGGCGCCGGCGGCTTCGAAGGCCTGAAGCCGCTTGATGGTGTCGTCGAGATCCTTGCGCCCCCAGAGGAAGTTTTCCGCCCGCGCCGTCAGCGTGAACGGGAAGGGCAGGGCGCGCGCGGCCTCGACGGCAGCCTGCACCCGCTCGACCGCGAGCGAGAAATCGTAGATCGGATGCTCGCGGTTGCCGGTGGAGTCCTCGATCGAGCCGCCGACCACGCCGGCCTCGGCGGCACGTGCGATCGCCTTCGCCGCAGTCTTCGGATCATCGGCGCCGCAATTCTCAAGGTCGGCGTTGACGGGCAGGTCGGTGGCCTCCGATATCACCCGGCAATTCTCGATGATCGCATCGAGGCTCACCGTTGCGCTGCCGAGCGTGTTGGCGAGCCCGAGGCTCGTCGTCGCGAGCGCTTCAAAGCCCATCGCCGCGAGCAGCTTCGCCGTGCCGGCGTCCCACGGGTTCGGGATGATGAAGGCGCCGGGCCGCTGATGCAGCTCGCGAAACCGTGCTGCCTTGTCTGCCTGGGTGCGCATGTGAACTCCTGATGGTTGGGAAAGCGACTGGCGACAGCGATAGGGCGGTTTCGGCCATCAGACAAATTTGTTATTCCTCTCAATGCTATCAGCTTTTTGCATGAGGCGAATGATGGACAGCGACGCGCTCAATACGTTCCTGGTGGTGCATCGGCGCGGCGGCATCTCGAATGCCGCCAAGGCGCTGCATCGCTCGCAGCCGGCGATTTCAAGGCGCATCGCGCTGCTGGAGCAGGAGCTCGGCGTGCCCTTGTTCGAGCGGATCGCGGGCAAGACGCGGCTCAGCGATGCCGGGCGGGTGATGGTGCCCTATGCCGAGCGCGCGGTGGCGGCGGCGCAGGACGCCGAGAATGCGGTGCGCGCGCTCTCGCGCGATAATTCCGGCCCCGTCGCGCTGGCGGTGACCGGCACGCTTGCGGGCGAACGGCTCTCGAAAGTGCTGAAGCGCTTTGCCGGCCGGCATCCTGATGTCGCGCTGACGCTGCGCACTGCGACCAGCGCCGAGGTCAGCGATCTGATTCGGCGCGGCGAGGCGACGATCGGGCTGCGCTACGACCGCGACCGCTCGCACGATCTCGATTGCGAGGGGCTGTTCGCCGAACCGCTCGGGGTGGTCTGCGCGCCGGATCATCCGCTGGCCGGACGTCGCGTCGGCAAGCTCGCCGATCTCAGGGACGAGCGATGGATCGCCTTTCCCGAAGTGCCGGGACGCCGCGAGATCACCGCCTCGCACGTGTTCGCGTTGTTCCTGACGCACGGGCTCGGCGAGGTCGACTGGACGCCGGTCGACAGCCTGACGGCGCAGAAGCGGCTGGTCGAGGCTGGGTTCGGGATCGCGCTGTTGTCACAAAGCAATGCAGCGGAGGAGCTGCGCACCGCGACGCTCGCGACGATCCGCGTCGGCAATCTCACCGCCAGTCACGAAGTGGTCGCGGTGACGCGGCATGGCGGCTTCCTCAGCGCCGCGTCACGGCGCCTGCTCGACATCATCCGCGCCGAGTTCACCAGGGCGAGGGGCACAAATACGTCGCGCCGGAACGGTGTCCGGCGCGCGCAAAGGTCGAGTTTGTAGGGCGTCGCGGGAATTCAGGTCCCCGCCTTGACCTGCGCCGCAGCCACGGCCAGCAGCTCGTCCATCTTGGCGCGGACGTCGCGCTCGGTGACGGCCTGGCCCTTGGCGGTGAGGTCCTTCAGGACCTTGTGCAGCACGTCATTGTCGCCGGGTTCCTCGAAGTCGGCGGCCACCACGTCCTTGGCATAGGCAGTGGCGGCGTCGCCTGCGATGCCGAGCTTCTCGGCGGCCCACAGGCCAAGCAGCTTGTTCCGGCGCGCCTCAGCCTTGAATTTCTGTTCCTCGTCGAGGGCGAACTTCTTCTCGAAACCTTCCTCGCGCTTGTCGAATTCGTTCATGGCTGAAGTTCCAATTCCCTGCTGAATGGCGGGCCTTCCGCGCGTTGCGACAGCCCCGATGCGTGCCTAAATAGGAGGGAGGAATCGGCAAGACAACGAGCCGTTAAGCCGCAGGCAAAACAGGCGGAATCGGTCCTTTTTGATAGGGCGGTATAAGTGCCCCGAAACGGGCACTATCGATTGTGCTGGATGGCCCAATCGGATAGGTTGCCAACAGGCATGGTTCTTGTTCTGTTTCCAGTGGATTGTTCGGGTTCCAGGCCTCCGCGGCAGCTCCGTCGTGGGTCGTAACCCAAGTCATCCGGAGCACCCAAATCCATGGATTTCAACAAAACACGGTACATCCCAATGAGCCGTCGACGCCGTATTTATGAAGGCAAGGCCAAGGTGCTTTATGAAGGCCCCGAGCCGGGAACCCTGATCCAGCACTTCAAGGACGACGCGACCGCGTTCAATGCAAAGAAACACCAGGTGATCGAGGGCAAGGGCGTCCTCAACAACCGGATTTCGGAGTACCTGTTTCAGCACCTCAACGACATCGGGGTGCCGACCCACTTCATCCGCCGCCTCAACATGCGCGAGCAGCTGATTCGCGAGGTCGAGATCGTGCCGCTCGAGGTGGTGGTGCGGAACGTCGCCGCCGGCTCGCTGTCGCAGCGGCTCGGGATCGAGGAGGGCACCCAGCTGCCGCGCTCGATCATCGAGTTCTATTACAAGAACGACCAGCTCAACGACCCCATGGTGTCGGAAGAGCACATCACCGCCTTCGGCTGGGCCACGCCGCAGGAAATCGACGACATCATGGCGCTGGCCATCCGCGTCAACGACTTCCTCACGGGTCTCTTCCTCGGCATCGGCATCCGTCTCGTCGACTTCAAGATGGAGTGCGGGCGGCTGTTCGAGAACGAGATGATGCGGATCATCGTCGCCGACGAGATCTCCCCGGACTCCTGCCGTCTCTGGGACATCAAGTCGAACGAGAAGCTCGACAAGGACCGTTTCCGCAGGGATCTGGGCGGCTTGCTCGAAGCCTACACCGAAGTGGCAAAGCGCCTCGGCATCCTGATCGAAAATGAACGGCCGGCCGGAAGCGGCCCTGTGCTGGTGAAGAGCTAAGAGGCAATCGTGAAGGCACGTGTGACTGTTACGTTGAAGTCGGGCATCCTCGATCCGCAGGGCAAGGCGATCGAGGGGGCGCTGAAATCGCTCGGCGTCGACGGCGTCGCCAGCGTTCGCCAGGGCAAGGTGTTCGACATCGAGCTCGCCGCGACCGACAAGGCCAAGGCGGAGGCGGCGCTCAAAGCCGCCGCCGACAAGCTGCTGGCGAACACCGTGATCGAGAATTATCGGGTCGAGGTCCTGAGCTAGCCGGGCGAGCCAAATGATAACAGCCGCTCCCGTCTCTGCTGGCAGTGACCGTATCTTCGTCCGATCGCTGTTGGTTGCGCTGCTGATGGTTGCCGGGATCGGCAGTGTCTCGGCGCAATCGGCGCCGCCACCACCATCCGCCACGACGCAGCAGCCGCCGTTCACGGTCAGCGGGTGGAGCTACGAGCGCCGTGGCTCCGACGTGCACATGTTCCGCTGCGCGCAATCGTCCTGCGGTGCAGGTTCCAAGGTGAGCTACCGGTTTTATACCGGCGGAAAACAGATGACTCTCGACCAGTTCCGTGAGGGGCAGGAGCAGATCATCAAGGCGCTGGAGCAGCGGACGCCCGGACAGCGCATCACGCTGCTCGGCGTCGATGGCGACAAGGGCACAGCGCCGCGCATGTTCAAGGCGCGGCGCCTGACCGTGACGCCCAACGGCGCGAACGAGTATCAGGTCAGCGGCTTGCTGTTCGGCGGACAAGGCGGCTCCGCCAGCCTGATCAGCTCGGCGCGTGACGAAAAGGCCAGCAACGATAATTACGCAAGATTTGTCGCCGCCGTTAAGCTCGTGCTGGCGTCCAAAACCAGGTGATGCAATGAAATCAGCCGTTCTCGTCTTCCCCGGCATCAACCGCGAGCGTGACATGGCGCGCGCGCTCAAGCTTGCATCCGGCAATGAGACTTCGATGGTCTGGCATGCCGAGACCGCGCTGCCCAAAGGCACCGACCTCGTGGTGGTGCCCGGCGGCTTCTCCTATGGTGATTACCTGCGCTGCGGCGCGATCGCGGCCCGCGCGCCCGTGATGGACGCGGTGCGCGACTTCGCAGCCTCGGGCGGGCTCGTGCTCGGCGTCTGCAACGGTTTCCAGATCCTCTGCGAATCGGGACTGCTGCCGGGCGTGCTGATGCGCAACGCCGGGCTGAAATTCGTCTGCCGCGACGTGCACATGCGCGTCGAACGCTCCGATACGCCGTTCACCCGCGGCTACAATGCCGGCCAGGTGATCCGCGTGCCGGTGGCGCATGGCGAAGGCAATTACGAGGCGGATGAAGAGACGCTGAAGCGGCTCGAAGGCGACGGGCGGGTGCTCTACCGCTACTGCTCGCCGGAGGGCGTGGTCGACGAGGCCTCCAACTTCAACGGCGCCGCGCATTCGATCGCCGGCATCGTCAACGAGCGCGGCAACGTGCTCGGCATGATGCCGCATCCGGAAAACCACGTCGAAGAGATCATGGGCTGCACCGACGGCCGCGGCCTGTTCGCGGGGCTGGTCCAGCAGTTCGAAAAGGCGGCGTAACGGAAATGCTGGGGCGGTGGTGCGTTGCCGCAGTCGCGGCGCTTGTGTTTGCGACGGCGGCTAACGCCCAAGACTCCTCGAAGCTGGACTTCCCGAAACGCCCGATCACGATGATCGTGCCGTTCACGGCCGGCGGCACCTCCGACGTGATCGCTCGCGCGGTGGCCGACCAGATGAGCGCGGCGCTCGGCCAGAGCATCATCATCGAGAATGTCGGCGGCGCCGGTGGCTCGACCGCGCTGACCCGTGCGGCGCGCGCCGAGCCCGACGGCTACACCATTGCGATCGGCAACGCCGGCACCAATGCCGCGACCTACACCATCTATCCGAAACTGTCGTTCGCACCTGACTCCTTCGCGCCGATCGCCGTGGTGGCGAAGACCTTCGGCATCGTGGCGCTGCGCAAGGATTTCCCGGCCAAGGACCTCAAGGAATTCATCGACTACGCGAAGAAGAATCCGGGCAAGGTCAATCTCGGCCATGCCGGCGTCGGCTCGTCGAATTACCTGATCTGCAAGAGTTTCGTGCATGCCGCGGGGATCGACGTGCAGCTGGTCGGCTATCGCGGCGCGGCGCTCGCGCTGACGGATGCGATCGGCAGCCAGATCGACGGCGTCTGCGATGCCGCGGCCTCGGTGTCGCAGGCGATCGACGACAAGCTGGTGAAAGCGGTCGTGGTCGGGTCCACCGTGCGGCTCGCTTCGCTGCCGGACCTGCCGACCTCGGCTGAGGCCGGCCTGCCCGAGTTCGAGGCGCAGGGCTGGAACGGCCTGTTCGCCCCGAAGGGCACCCCGCCCGAGATCATCGCCAAGCTCAACGCTGCTGCGCGCACTGCGGTTGCGAGCGAGGCGGTGAAGAAGCGCTTCGTCGATCTGTCGACCGTCGCTCCCGATGCCAATGAGCTCGCACCCGAAGTGCTGCAACAGCTCGTGACCCGCGACGTCGCGAAATACCGCGCGCTGCTGGCGGACGACAAGAAGTAGCATTTCTGCGGCGTGCAACGCCCTGATGCGGACACAGTCCGCGGCGAGCCTGAGTTTCGGGTCTGATCGGGGAGGCGGCCATGCGCCGTGTGGTCTTGCGCTGCTACGCCAGCATGGCGCTTGCTTGGCTCGTTGCCGGCCCAGCAGCCGGCGAGCAGGCTAAGTTGACTTATTCCCCCTGGACAAAGCTCTGCATGGCCGACACCTGCTTTATCGGGCGAGAGGGGCGATCGAAGATAGATGACACAGACTGCGGACCGGTCGTAGCGGCCGCGCTCATCGCGCGTAGCGGAGATCCCAGGAAGACGTTGCGTGTCACCCTGCCGGCCGGGGTGAAGGTAGAACGTGGTGTTCGGATCATCATCGATCAGGAGCAAGCGATTGAGCGGCCCTACACGAGCTGCTTTGCCAAGGGTTGCATCGCAGACTACGACGCGGGGCCGGAACTGGTCGATCAGCTCAAGCAAGGGCATATCCTTGCCCTGGAAGCAATCGACAAGGCCAATTCGCCGATCAGCCTGATCGTCCCGCTCGCCGGATTTGCTGATGCCTACGATGGACCCAAACAGGAGACGAAGGTCATCGAGGAGGTACTTTCGGCCGAGGAGAAGCAGGCGAGGTCAGAGCGCGCGCAGCGCGCCGAAGAGGAACGCAAAGCGCGCTGCGAAGCGAGATAGACGACCGCTCTAGGTGTTTAGTCCCGGCATTTTCTGGAGCGGATTGAGTTTGAATCGTTCAGGCTGGGAAGTCCAGCATTTGCAGATGTATTCGTAAGGCGTGAGGCCCTTCAGGGTTTTCAGCCGTCTGGCGTAGTTGTAGGCGCTGATGAAGTCGGCCAGGTGAGCTTCGAGCTGATGGTGTCGATCGTAGTGATAGCGTTGGACGGTCGCTTCCTTGATGGTCCGGTTCATGCGCTCGACCTGGCCATTGGTCCAGGGATGCTTGATCTTGGTCAGCCGATGT
>NZ_VKHP01000189.1 GCF_010811875.1 Bradyrhizobium uaiense | reverse complement strand
TCCTGCCGCAGTACCTGTCGCGCATCCAGGGCTACAATGCCGAGCAGATCGGCATGGTGCTGGCCTGGACCGGCCTGCCGCAGCTCCTGCTGATCCCGCTGGTGCCGCGGCTGATGCAGCGCTTCGATCCCCGCATCATCATCAGCGTCGGCTTCGCGCTGTTCGCCGGTTCCAACTTCATGAACATCTTCATGACCAACGACTACGCCACCGACCAGCTGTTCTGGCCCAACATCGTGCGCGCCATCGGCCAGGCCCTGGTGATGGCCCCGCTGTCGGCGGTGGCGACCGCGGGCATCGAGCTGGAGAATGCGGGCTCGGCCTCCGCGCTGTTCAACATGATGCGCAACCTCGGCGGTGCGGTCGGCATCGCGGTGCTGCAGACAGTGCTGACCAAGCGCGAGCAGTATCACTCCAACGTGCTGATGCAGTCGGTCTCCATGCTGGAGCAGGCGACACGCACGCGGATTGAGCAGCTGACGCAATATTTCATGAACCATGGTGTCGCCGATCCGATGTCGGCCGCCAACCGCGCAATCGCAGCGATCGGCAAAGTCGTGCAGAAGCAGGCCTTTATCCTTGCCTTCAGCGACACCTTCTACTTGCTCGGCGTGGCGCTGATCGTCGCGCTGGCGGCGACGCTGTTCCTGAAGAAGCCGGGCCAGCTCGCGGGCGGCGGCGCACACTGACAAGCGAACAACAACTATGAAACCCCCGCATGAACTCCTACCAGGCTGCCCGCGAGACGATCAAAGCGCTGGTCGCCAAGGAAAGCCAGATCATCGCGAGCGGCCTCGAGCAATCGCTGATAGAACTGGTCAAGACCCGCGCGTCGCAGATCAACGACTGCGCCTAATGCGTCAACATGCACACCGAGGATGCCCGCAAGCACGGCGAGACCGAGCAGCGGCTCTATCTGCTCGACGGCGAGCGCGCGGCGCTACCCCGGACCGAGGCGCTGACGCTGGTGTCCGAGGCACATGCGCCCGACGCCGACTACCAGGCGCTGCACGCCGAGTCGGCCCCTATTGCGACAACCACTCGACTCGGATTGATGTCATGTCGACTAATCAACGGTGCTACTACCCCCATGGAGTAAGAGTATGATAGCATTGTTCTTCGAGGTAACCCCGCTCAGTGGCCACGCGCAGCGTTACTTTGAACTCGCTGCAGTCCTGAAGCCGGAACTGGAGCGGAACGGTGGCCTCCTCTTCATCGATCGATACACTAGCGTCGAGAGGCCCGATGTAGTCCTTTCGCACTCGTTGTGGGAGAACGAGGAGCATCTCATCCGCTGGCGCGAGCATTCGAAGCATCGAGCGGTTCAGCTCGCTGGGCGCGAGCGTCACTTCAGGGACTATCGCCTCCGTATCGCGCGCCTTGCGGATCCATCCCGAATTACCGATAACGCCAGGTATGTTTGGGCTTCCCATTACGAGGCCGAGCCGAACGAGCGTACTCTGGGCGAGTTGTACCAGAGCGTCTATAGGGAAAGGAAGTTTCTCGTTGTCGGTGACGGCGTACCAGTCCAGCAGGATATGTCCACCAACACACAAACCTTCGAGATCGTTCGCGACTACACGATGCATGATCGCGCCGAGGCGCCGCAGCAATATCCTCCAGTTGCGCGTTCACGCTAGTCCTTGAGGATCGGCGTTGCGGCCATCACCCGGCATAGCAATCGTCGGCTGTCCGCCGATCCAGCTAATGCTGCCCGTGAGAGCAACTAAGACGACCGACTAACCGGCAGGATAAGGGACGGACGCCGCTCCCTGATCTCGGCGGGACATGCATGCCCCCCTCCTCATCGGTTTTGGAGATGGCGAATCTCCGAAGGAACTAGCCCGATCGAACATTCGCACGAGCACGCCGAGCCTCTCTCATGTTTGAGTGTCAACTTGATTTGCCCGGCTATAGAGCGCTGCCTGGTTATTGGCATACTTAGTCGCCGCGGTCGAAGCCGGCGAGTATTTTCCAAAATCGTCGGCCAATTGCTCCGCTGCATCCGTGAGCTCCTTCATAATAGCAGCACTGTCAGCTGCTTGGCCGCCAGAGGAATGGCGTACCTCGAACGAGATCCCGTTCGGGAGATCGACGTGGATCTTATCCAGCCCGACGACATTTGATCCGCCATTGGCACCAGACCTTGCGGTCGCCCCATCTGTGCCGGACACTTGGTGCCCCGAGACATCCCGGTTGGCAAACTTCTGGACAAAGTCTTCGATGGCCTTGAGAGTCGCACTGCCGAGACCGGCGCTGCCGAAACTGACGACGCCAACAGACATACCATTTGGCAGATCAACATTGATCGCATCGTAAGGCGCATCGGCGTTCATGCCGGGCGCGAGTTTCGCATCATCGGCCTGGTCACCGGTTGTCGAAGTAGATTTGGCTTGACGGACAGAATGGGGCCAGTTCGCTGTTGCGCCGCCGGCTACGCTGCTAATGCTCATGCTAGAACTCCACTGTCATTACAAGCAGTCAGACTGTCAGCAATAGACATGCCAATCCGGATGGCCTTTGCTCTCAAAGGGTTATCATCAATCTCGGAGTTCATATGCTGCCGACCGGCAACTTCGTCTCGGCAAATGCTGCCACTGCCGCCCCGGCGCTTGTACGTGCTTGTAGAATACGCCGCGCGGGATTCAGACAAAGCACGCTTTTTTCAGGCAAGTAGCTATGCCTCCGCACTGCTCAGGACGCACAACACCCCGCACGTGTCACTCGCTACAGTGGGAGAAACAGGGTAGCGAACGGAACACTCCTCGATCCAATCGGCGTCACGGTTGGCGAGATGCAATACGCGCGACGACGCACGACGATCGAATGGACCACCTCATGTGAATCGAATCACGTTCATCACGCGACGCGGTATAAATTTCTCAGCGCCGTACTCCAGGACTGATACCGGGCATAGTTGAAGGCACCAGCGTGAAGCGACTCTGTTTGGTAGTCCGCGCCAATACGGAGATCTCGCACGACCATGTCCTCCTTGCTTTCGCGCTCTCGAAACAGCTATCGGTACGGCGGCTGACCGGCAGAGGCCCGAAATGACCGAGAAACTCTAGCGCCTCACCATCGTGAGGCTTACGCTGCGAATATCTCCCTGTGAGGACAGCAAGAACGTCTGGTGGTTACCTCGCGTAGAGAGCGACAAGTTCGCGGTGAACCCGGGGGCATCGGCCACCGCAGTTATGGATCCGCCGACCTCGTGTCCTGCGATGCTTCCACTCACGCCACGACCGGATTCGCTCCACGATCCAGTGACACGTCCATCGACGCTCGTAAGGTCACTGTTCAAGTCGACGCGATAGCTATCGCCGGCGCAACGAAGGGTCTGCTGGAGCCGGGTACCGCCCTCGCTCGTCCGGTACGTCGCTTTGCATCGGATGCGTTCCCGCGATCCATCTGAAAGCGAGATGTCACCAGATCCGCTCCACGCGCCCTGAAAGCCGGAGAAAGTGGAAGAGAACGCTGCAGCCTGGGAAGGGTGGATCGTCAAGACCGACGTCCAAAGCGAGAGACTGGAAAACAAGGCTAGAAAAAAGGATCGTGCCATGGGTGTTCCACTGCGACAGGATGATTGAATGCCGGCTCACACTTACTTCGCCTGAGCGCATTGCGGCACTATCCCAACGTATAGTCGCGCTCGTCCGCGCCGCTAGCCCTCACTTCCCGCAAGTGCCGCGCCCGTCACAGATATCCAATCATCCTCTCGAACGTTGATAATCGCGCCTCTTCTTCCTCGGCCGCGGCATCTTCACGTGCACGCTCATTCGTCAGACGCGAAAGTTCGAGGTCATACGACACCCTGCGGCACTCCCTCGCTTCGACCCGACCATCCGGCGCAGTGCCGCCTTTGTGATCGGCACCCGAGACATGGTGATTGAGCGTAGCGACCAGCATCGAGAGTCCACGCCCAGCCGAGAGTGACATGAACTCCCGGTACGTGTCATCGGAGATCCGGTTGGCCGTGAGAACGCCGACAGCGCAAGTCCACTCCTCCGATTTCAGATTCACATCACAGACGAACCGACGTAGATGCCTAGCGAAGCTCGCGACGATCTCCTTGAGCCGCGGACTAGGTGTGCCACCAAAAGCCCCAATAATAGCATCTATGATGCCGGCCTCTGTAAAATCAGTCATCCGCTTTCCTCAGTTCAGCGCTTCATGTTGGGAGCCCTTGGAGCCCTCTGCCGAAACACGCAACAAGTCCTGTACAACAGTTCTCACGTCGGACGCCGACCCGATCTTTGTCCACCTCTCGAGCGTTCCCTTTCAAGCGGCATGCAAACCAAAGTCGTAGTGTAGATGGAAGAAGGATGAGTTGCGGACGAGCCCATCCGGCGTCGGCCCGGGCGGCATTTCGACGAACTCGCGTATCAAGCTATCCTTGACGCCGAAAACGACATCCGAATCCAGATACTTGTCGCCTTCCGCGAACACGTGGGTGACCAGCTTCTGATATCCGGGAGCAGATATCATGAAGTGAATATGGGCGGGCCGCCATGGATGCCGTCCTTGCTTCTCGAGCATAGCGCCCACCGGACCATCGTGCGGTATCGGATACGCCGCGGGCTTAATTGTCCAGAAATGAAACGCTCCATTTCCGTCCGCTAAAAATCTGGCCCTCATCGCCAAACCGCCCACATGTTCGAGTTGCTGGACGTCGTAGTACCCATCGCCGTCAGAATGCCACACATCGACGACGGCACCACCGATAGGTGCGCTATCCGGCCCGCGTACCGAGCCGGTGACGATGAGCGGCTCGCCTTCAAGGCCACCCGAGATATTCTCGCCCTGTGCCCTCTCGGGGGGACCTTCCACATAGAAGGGCCCCAGGACCGTCGACTCCGTGACTCCTTGGGCGACCCCGTGATTGATGGCATCGACCAACATCGAGACGCCCAACGTATCGGACAGAAGGACGAATTCCTGACGGGTGCTGCTGCACATTCTGCCCGTGTTGGTCAGGAACTCGATTCCCTTCTCCCATTCCTCGATCGTCGGTCGTATCTCCCGGACGAAGGCGTGCAGGTGCCGAATGAGCGCCGCACTGATCTCGGCCGTCCGCTCGTCGCTTGCTCCGGACAACCGCTTGAGAACCGCATCGGTGATTGTCATCTCGTCGACGTTTCGCATGTTTCTCCTGCTCGTTTCTTCGTTGTTCGGGTTCCGCTTAGTGGTAGGAAAACCGCGGAAGTCCGTCAGGCTTCCGCGGTCTTGAGCAAAACTTCGATTATTCGGCCGCGTTGTTCATGTAGCCCTTCTGCACATCCTGCGCCTTCGCGTATTCAGGTTGGAAACGCACGCTGGCATAGTGAGACTTCTGCTCCGCCTCCTGCGCGCGCTTTCCGAGCTCAGCTGTGTCACCAAATCCAAGCACCTTGCGTGCCAGTTCGGTGAGCGGTCCATCGACCTGATATTCAGTACGCTGCATGGTGAGCAGATTGATGAGATAGAGCGGCGTTCCGTTGAATTTCTCGAACATCTCGTGCCGGCTGCCCCATTCGCTCAGGAACCGCTCGCTGATCTGGCGGAAGATCTTGATGCGGTCGTATGCGCTGATCTCTGCTCCACGGAGCGCCTCGGCGAGCTTCGGGCCGATGTAGGGGTCATCCATCTCGCGTTTAGACGGCTGGATGACGACGCCTCGGCCGCAAAAGTCAATCAGCGTATTCACCATCTTGCTTTGGTTCTCAAGATAATAGGCGCGACCGAAGTCGATGTAGATATTGTTCGGCTTGAAGAGACCGCCCGGCGTCGCGAAGCCCGTCTCTTCCGCGGCGAGCATGAATGCGCGGCACGTCTCGCGGAACCGGATGAGTTCAGCGAGCTGAGCAGCGACCATCGGATTGGTGCTAGTGCCCAGCGACTGCGTCAAAAGCAGCGCAAGCCCAACCATTAGCTCGGCGTGGACGCAATGGCGGATCTGGGTTTCCAGGTGCACCCAGTCGAACTGACGCTGCGGATACCACTTCGCGTGGTCGGGGTTGCCGATATGCTGGACCCGGTCCCATGGAATGACCACGTCGTCGAAGTAGACCATCGCGTCCAGTTCATCACCGATCGTGGCCAGCGGACGGTCATACGGATCAGCGTCCGGCTGCGCGTTCGACTTACGGGCCACGACCGAGATGCCCTTGGTGGCGATCGGCACTAGCGCGTAGACGGTCTGCTCGGCCGTCTGGCCAGGGCGCCAGAGGTTGCCAATCAGGAGGTGGTTCACGAATGGAACGGACGTGCCGATTGCCTTCCAACCACGGACAAGAATGCCGTCGTCGCGTTCCTCGACGATCTTCAGCATCGGCGTCTCGGCCATCGCATTGTCGCGGCCGCGATCGAACTGCACATCGAGGAACATCGGCGAGATAGCGAGATCTTGGGACGTGACCTCCTCCCACTGACGCTGGATGTTGCCCGATAGATCGCGCGGCTTGCCGCTAAAGCGAGAGTTGTCCGACCACGGCTTCTGGTCATCCACCTGCGTGAACATAACCACGTTCATACCCGCCGGCGGCCTGGTGAAGATCCCACCCTTGAAGTGGCGACAGAGGAAATCGCAATACTTGCGGCGCTTGACGACGTCCTCCTTCGATCGCGGCAAGAACCAGTGCATGGACTGGCGTGTGCCGTCTTTATCGATGAAGGTCGCAATTTCTTGATTCTTTGGATCGAGATGGAGATCGTAATACTCGGCGATCGCGTTGGCGTACCCCTTCGTCATAGGATGGGTCGTCACGTCTTCGATCAATTCGCCGCCGACATACACGCGGCGACCGTCTCGAAGCGATTCAAGGTACTCAGCACCGGTTCTCATAGTTTAATGCTCCTCAGGGTTGTCAGGAAATTTGCCGCTGGAACGTCGCTGCGTCCCAGTAGTCTTCGCTGCGGCGTATCCGGCCGTCTACGACTTCGATTATCTGGACGCCACGCAACGAAATGGCCTTGGTCTTGGCCGCGCCATTCTTCTGCGGCGCCGTCGCATGCATGATGTAGACGACGGCGATAGCACCATGGTCACCTGCCACCATCGCCTTCACTTCCCACCAAATGTCTGGGAGCCAAGCAAAGAGCTTCTGCATACCTAACGCGATCTCTGCGGCTCCTTGCCTCGTCCTGAGCTGGGAGACTTCGTCGTGTGTCGCGTCGTCGCAGTATAGCTTTCTTATGGTATCGTGATTATGCTCGTCGTAGGCAGCGTATAGCTTCTTTGCGACTTCCGTCGGATTCGATGCGGAGCTCATGCGCGCATCTCCAGTTCGATGCCCCGCATGTAGCGTCCTTGCCCATAGAGAAGTGGCGGGCGATCGACAAGGACATGGATGCTTTCGATCGTCGCAATTGCGATGCGATGGCTTCCAACGACGAGTTGTTCGACCGCCCTGCATTCGAAGACGACCGAAGCATCGCGTAACAGCGGCATACTGCTTGGGCCGGAGGCATCTTCTGGCGATAGAACATGCTCGTCGATGTATTTGTCGGCGGCAGGTCGCGCACAAATCTCGGAGAGGTGAAGCTGATCCTGACTGAGAAGATTCACTGCGAAGCGGCCGGTATTCTGCACATGCGAAGCAGTCACAGTCTTTCTGTTGAGACAGATCAAGATTGTCGGCGGATCGGCGCAGACCGAGGTGAACGAGTTGATCGTCATCCCCCAGGGTCTATCGCCGTGCCAAGTAGTGACAACGCTCACGCTTCCGACAAAGTGCCGCATCGCTGCCCGGAACGCCACCGCATCGGAAATCGTCCGCGAGGGCAACGCTTCAAGGTGGCTTCCTATTCCCGTCGACTCTTTCATGGCGCGCCTCGTCGCGACTTGTTTGTGTCACGCAGGCTAAGTGTCACACGCGCCGGAGGTCTAATCGATAATCAATATCCCAACTATCCGTCGCATCGATCCATCGCGGCGATGCGCGGTAAAGCGCCAGCCGATGAATAGACAATGAGCAGACAGCGCAATGCTTTCGCAGCATCTCGCAACTGCGATATGGATTGATACGACGCGGGAAGCCCGACGAAGCGACCTCATTCCGATGGTGCATCACTGCTCGAATTGTTACGCTTCGAGGTCGTTTCCATTCGGGGGGCTAGGGGTGAATCTACGAAACATTGACCTCAATCTGCTCGTGATTCTCGACGCACTGCTCACAGATCGCAACGTCAGCCGGGCCGGCGAACGTATCGGCCTCAGCCAATCGGCAATGAGCGCAGCGCTCGCGAGGCTTCGCGACATCTTCCAAGATCCGTTGCTCGTGCGCGTCGGGCGCGACCTCGCTCTCACCCGGACTGCGGAAGACCTCATCGTCCCGCTCAAGGAATCACTCAGCAAGATCGAGCAGACGCTGCTGCGTCGTCCGGGGTTCAATCCGGCAATCGACATAAGGACGTTCTCGATCAGCGCATCCGATTATGCGGGGCTAGTTTTGCTGACTCCTCTGATCAGGATGATCGCTAACGAGGCGCCAAACGTGACGATCCATCTGCTGCCTCGGGCGCGCGACGCGGCGCGCGTGCTACAGACGAACCAGGCGGACATCGTCATCGAGCCAACCGAACTATTCGGGCCAAGCGATTACCCCACGTCTCCGCTGCTCAGCGATCGCTGGCTTTGCGCCGTCGATGCCAATCATCCAGAGGTCAAGGGCCATGCATTGACCGAAAAGCAGTTTCTCGAACTCCCACACCTCGTCTACGGAATAGGAAGCGACCGACATTTGAACCTTGCCGATCAGCATCTGGCGGATACAGGCGTACAACGTCGTATCGCCGTGACGGTCGAGAGCTTCCTGTTGAACCCATTCCTGATCGAAGGGACTCAGCTGGTGAGCCTCGTGCTGGAGAGAGCGGCCAAACGATTGGTCGGGACAGTAAACATAAAGTTGCTGGAGACGCCAATCGCTGTTCCGGATATCCATGAGGCGATGTACTGGCACCCCCGACATACCACTGACCCGGGACATAAATGGCTGAGAGCGACGCTGCTCACCGTAGCGCAACAACTAAACTGAGCGGTGTTTGGAGCAACCGTTCGTGCCGTCGCGCTTCCGTCCGTTTTGCGCTTGGATCGCCATAACGACGCGATGCGAGTACAACTTGTTGGAGCACCGATCGTTCATACGCGAGCACGTTCAGAGTGGCCGCATTTGCCGAGACGTAGTTGCCCTGGGGCAGCACGGGGAGCCGGAAATTTATGGAGCTACTGAGTGCACAAGCTATCCGAATTGGTATGTTCTATACGGAGTGTACGGCAGGTTTGGACAAAGCTTGCTTGTTTAAGAAAGTCGCCAGACCTGCACACCGCTTAGAACACAACACGCACATGTGGCCAGCGGTCGGATAGTCGCGAAAGTGACATTCCTAGAACCGCTCGGCGATCGCTAAGTGTCGAGCGGTGCACACGATACGTCCCACTGCCCGATGCGCCGGCGATTGAACAGACCGCCTTAACTAAACTGAATTACATTTCGCCGTCGGACGCGTTTCGCGGCGCCATGCCCCTGGGCTGATGCCAAGGACGCTCGAAAATACCCGCGTAAAGTGGCTCTGATTGGCAAACCCCGCTGATACGGCGATCTCGGACAGTGGGAGGTCGTGGACGGCCATCAGTTCCTTGGCCTTCCTCACACGCTGGCGAAGCAGCCATTGGTGCGGCGGCAGACCTGTAGAGATGCGAAATGCCCGGGAAAAATGATTAACCGAGAGACCAAACTCGGCCGCGATTTTCTGCAATGGCAGCTTACCACTGAGATCGGACTCAAGCCGCTCGCAGGCGCGCTTCATCTGCCATGCGGCTAGACCGCCACGCGGCGTCCCAGTGATGCGCTGTAGGCCTCCGTATGCCTGTGCGACGTGTGAGGTAAGGGCAAGCATCGCGTGATCTATGAAGAGCTGATTAGTCTCTTCCGGTCTTCGCACCCCCTCCACGAGTATCGCGCCGAGATGGCGGATGATCGCGTCATCGTGACCAACGCCGGGCTCATAATTGAGTTCGCCGACGTTTGGGGAACCCATCTGGTCAGCAACACTATCGAGGGCTGAACGCGGCAGATAGAAGAAAACAGAATGGAACGGCTTATTGATCACGTAGCGCGGATCGCGCTTCAGGTCATAGAGATATGTAGCCCCGGCCCGGACATCCTGTCTTGTGACGCATCGACCGCGCTCCCAGCATTCGCATTCTGGGTAATCTCGAAATTTGAGGCTGACCAGATACGCGTCGTCGGCAGGCAGCGAGCCAGAAAGGCCCTCCAAGGGATCCTCATGCCTGATTTCGGTCACCGCCAGTTCGCCGCTGCGCAGTGACCGGGTGATCAGTGAAGGCGCTTCCTGCAGTCGCAGGGGTTGGCCGAGCCTCTGCCCGTAGACGCCTACATTTGCCATAGCAGTTTCAACAATGGAGTTGCACCAGGTCGGGATCATGCCCTGAGGTCAGCTATTATCGAGGATCGGCCGGCGTTCGTCTAGATCTGCAGCCGAGCCCGCTGCACATTCATGAGAGTCCACCTATTGTTCGTACCGGTCGTTTTTGCCGCATTTTCAAGCGGTTCGTACCGATCATCCACCCCGCGCTGGCTGGCAGCTGATCGATCTTCACACCCTCGACCGAGCGCATATCGCGGGTTGCTCCAGCGTCGCGGAGACGCTTCCACTCACGACTACAACCTTGATTGGTGGTGGCATGCCCGTACAGGTGTCGTCAAGTGCGAGCGTAGAATTCGGCAATTTGCGGTTATTTCAGGAAAGACACTGCACCGGTACGGCGCCTAAAAACAAGAACCCGCTGGTGCCAAGGTAATAGGCGACAAGAACCCGGAGCGGCTTGGGAGGCTACGCGATCGTTGGGAGAACCGTACTCGCGAGCTCCAGGTTTCACCGGATCTACTTTGCTTTCTTATGTGTCTTGCTGCCTACAACACAGAACGCCTTCGCGTCTTGATCACGGATGATCACGAAGAAGTTCGCTTTTCGATCCGAGCGCGGCTCGTGTCGATGAAAACGGCGTTCGTTGCGTCACCCCAATTCACCCGTTGCATGCGGATCCGAACGGCCCACCCGGCGGATTGCCGATGTCTCCATACCGGGAGCAACCAGACCTCGGTCTGCAGCACTTTCCACTCGCGAACGGCATCAGGCGCCCCCGCATCGGCTCCACCGGCTATTGCGATGCTCAACCACTCTACGCCTGGGGTAAGCACGAGCCCATGAGCAAGCCCATCTTGCGTGATTCTTCAGGAGATCAGCGGGTTGCGACCGAGGCGCCGACGAGCAATGTGTCCACAGTCGCCAGACGGCCCGCGGATGTAGAGATGGCCCGCGTTCTTGGGACCACCGCATTTCGCATGGCCTTAGATCCGTCCGGTGCTGGGATCGCTCACTGGAAACATGAACCATTGCACGACGTGGTCGAACCCATGAGCCATCACGTCATCATGGCATACAACGGAGCGATGCAACGCATGGAGCGACGAACGGGACGATCAGTTTCAATTGGAACGTTCCGTCCCGGCGTCGTAACTATCATTCCCGATGGATCAAGCTCCCGATGGGATATTCCCAAACCGGTTGATGTCGTCCAGCTCTATCTCCCCCGCCAAACGCTCCAACGCGTTTCAGACGAAGCCGGAAACGCCTCCCCGATTGATCTTCTGGAGCGCACGGCGCATCCCGACGCTATCACATCTCGATTGCTGCTGAGCGCATCAGATGTCCTGGAGGGCAATGGGGCGCTGGACACCTTGTTCAGGCAACAGCTCACCGAGCTCCTAGCCACTCGCCTTTTGGTTGCGCACGCAGGTTCATCAAGCACACTCCAGCCGGTCGTCGGTGGATTATCGCCGACGACGCTACGCCGCGCGATCGAACGCTTACGCTCGGATACCGACGCGGACGTCTCGCTCACTGCTCTTGCCGCTGACGCTGGCCTATCGAGATTCCACTTCTGCCGCGCCTTCAAGGAAAGCACCGGGCTTTCGCCGCAAGCCTGGTTACGCCAACACCGGCTCGAGCAAGCAATGAATATGCTACGCCACACCGAAGCCCCGATTGTCGAGGTTGCCGTCGCGCTCGGTTATGGCTCGCAGACAGCTTTCGCCGCTGCATTCAGGCGGTTGACCGGCGAGACCCCAACCGAGTGGCGACGTCGAGCGCGTTAGCAGCAATTGCTCTTCAGTCATGTCAATCGCTCTTGGGCAGCCGCCGGCCTGCTCCGCTAATTGATGGTGTGCCAACGCCATCAATACGGAGAGGAACATATGACCTGGCAACACTCCATGGGCCGACTTCCCAATACCTCGCGCCGGAGGGTTCTGGCCACTGCACTCGCGTGTGCGAGTTCGATGACCTTGCGCTCGACCTCGGCCGCCGGCAAGGAACCAAAGATATCAACTAGCCTCGGCGACAAGATTGGCTTCTCCTCAGTCTCGACCAACGACGGCGTTCAGATCTTCTACAAGGATTGGGGCCCGAAAACCGCTCAGCCGATCGTCTTTCATCACGGTTGGCCACTTAGCTCCGACGACTGGGACAATCAGATGCTGTTCTTCCTGGGCAAGGGTTACCGGGTTATCGCCCATGATCGCCGGGGCCACGGGCGGTCGAGCCAAACAAGCGACGGCCATGACATGGATCACTACGCGGCTGACGCCGCAGCCGTCGTCGAGCATCTCGACCTTCGCAATGCGATTCACGTTGGCCATTCGACGGGTGGCGGCGAGGCCGCGCGCTATGTGGCGCGCTACGGCAAAGAGCGTGTGGCGAAGCTGATCCTGATTGGTGCGGTACCGCCACTCATGTTGAAGACCGAAGCTAATCCAAATGGCTTGCCGATCGACGTGCTCGACGGCCTGCGTAAGCAGCTTGCTGCGAACCGCTCACAATTCTATTTCGATTTCGCAAGCGGCCCCTTCTATGGCTACAATCGTCCGGGCGCGGAGCCGTCACAAGCGGTCATCTGGAACTGGTGGCGCCAAGGCATGGTCGGTAGCGCCAGGGCGCACTATGACGGCATCAAGGCCTTCTCGGAAACGGACTTCACCGAAGATCTGAAGAATATCACCGTCCCCACACTAATCCAACATGGCGGCGACGATCAGATCGTCCCGGTCGGTGACTCCGCACTCCTGTCGGCGAAGCTGCTCCGCCACAGCACTCTGAAGATCTACGACCTTCTGCCGCACGGCCTGTGCACCACGCACGCTAACATCATCAATGCGGACCTGCTTGCGTTCATCTCCGCCTAGCCATTTCACACGCCTTCTTGCACTAAACAACTGGAGCACAAATAACATGCGTCTCGTCATCATCGGTGCCGGCTTCGCCGGCATGTACGCCGCACTTTCCGCCGCTCGCCTTCGCGACATTCAGGGCGCTTCACCCGAAGAGCTTGAAATTTCGCTGGTTGCTCCTGAGCCGACGCTGGTGGTCCGGCCGCGGCTTTACGAGCCTAAGCCCGAGACCTTGACGGCGCCACTTCAGGACGTCTTGAAATCCATCGATGTCGTCTACGTGCAAGGCAGTGTCGAAACTGTCGATACGAAGTCCCGCGCGGTCCAGATTGTCACCGCGAAGGGCGCGAAGAAGAGCCTCTCCTACGATCGACTGATTGTTGCCACCGGAAGTCGCCTGTTCCGGCCCAATATCCCGGGCCTCGCCGAGCATGCTTTCAGCGTCGACGGGCTCAACGACGCGATCGCACTCGACCGGCATCTGCACCAGCTGGCGAGTTGGCCGGTATCAGAGATGCGCAACACGGTCGTTGTTGCCGGCGGCGGTTTCACCGGCATCGAGGCGGCGACCGAGATGCCGTCGCGTCTCCGAGCGATCCTCGGGAAGGACGCCAAGCCGCGTGTCATCATTGTCGATCGTAGTGAGGCAATCGCCCCCGACATGGGCGCCGGTCCCCGCCCCCTCATCGAGGCCGCGCTCCGCAACGTCGGCGTGGAGACACGGCTAGGCGCGAGCGTCGCGTCGCTGGACAAATCTGGCGTCACGCTTTCCAACGGCGAGTATATCGAAAGTGCGACCGTGATTTGGGCAGCCGGCATGCGCGCTGCCCCGCTGACGGCGCAGATCCCTGCCGAGCGCGACAGTTTCGGCCGGCTTCTTGTCGATCGCGACCTGCGCGTGCTGTCGGTGGACGGTGTGTTCGCCACCGGCGATGCCGCTAGAGCCGCATGCGATGATGTCGGCAACTATTCGCTGATGTCCTGCCAGCACGCGACGCGGATGGGTGCGTTTGCGGGCAACAATGCTGCCGCCGAACTCATGGGCATCGCGACCAGACGATACCATCAGAAGGCATATGTCACTTGCCTCGACCTGGGAGAAGCCGGCGCGCTGTTCACGCGCGGTTGGGAGCGCAAAGTCGAGATGGTCGGCGAGCAGGCCAAGAACACTAAACGGGAGATCAACACCGTCTGGATCTACCCTCCGCGGGCAGAACGCGCCGCTGCGCTCGCATCGGCCGATCCGGAGCATGTCTCGGAAGTCTAGACGTCTCGTCCTGTCAAGCCGCGCTCCACGCAGGAGCGCGGCCGCACATGATCGACAAACCTGGAGCTTACCACCGTGAAATATGAGACCGTGCGCGCGTCGTCGTTTGCGATGCCACTGACCAGTCCGGCCTTTCCTCCCGGCCCCTACCACTTCGTCAATCGCGAATACTTCATCATTCAATACCGGACTGATCCCGAGGCGCTGCGCCGTGTGGTCCCGGAGCCTCTGGAACTGACCGAACCGGTGGTAAATTACGAGTTCATCCGCATGCCTGACTCAACGGGCTTCGGCGACTACACCGAGAGCGGCCAAGTCATTCCCGTATCCTACAAGGGCCAACTCGGTGGCTTTACCCATCAGATGTTCCTCAACGATCATCCGCCGATCGCGGGTGGGCGCGAGCTTTGGGGGTTTCCCAAAAAACTGGCGCAGCCAAAGCTCGAGGTCGAGATCGACACGCTGGTCGGCACCTTGAACTACGGCTCGATTCGGATCGCCACCGGTACCATGGGCTACAAGCACCGCGCCCTAGACGCTGCCGTTGAAGCTCAAAAGCTCGCTGCCCCCAATTTCCTGCTCAAGATCATTCCGCATGTCGACGGCACGCCACGCATCTGCGAGCTTGTTCGCTACCATCTCAACGACATCACCGTGAAGGGCGCATGGACCGGGCCATCCGCGCTGGACTTGTATTCACATGCCTTAGCACCGGTTGCCGAACTTCCGGTGCTTCAGGTTCTGTCGGCCAAGCACCTTGTCGCGGACTTGACGCTAGGCCTGGGTACCGTGGTCCATGACTACCTTGCGACCAGCCAAGCAGAGACGCAACGCGGCTCGATCGACGAAGCGTCGGCGAGAAAAAATCGGAGCTAGTCTGGATTGGCTCTCTACATATGGAGTTCTGGAAGATGCTGGACGTGATGCATGAGCAAGTCGAACCTCCGCCGCCGCGGCGGGCCAGGTCGTTACCTTATGATGTTGTGGCCCTGGTGTTGCAGGGTGGCGGCGCACTTGGCGCCTACCAGGCGGGGGTCTATGAGGGCTTGCACGAGGCCGGGATCCGGCCGAATTGGCTGGCCGGTATCTCGATCGGTGCGCTGAACGCCGCAATCATCGCCGGCTCGCCCGAGGCCGAGCGGGTCGGACAGCTGCGTAAGTTCTGGGAGGGCATCTGCGCGGCGCCGGTCGAATGGCCGGCCGGCGGGGGGCTCGCTGATGCTATGCCGTTTGCCTTCGACCTGCGTTCAGCGCACAACGCTCTGGCGGCGATAAAGGCCTTATTCCAAGGTCAGCCCGGCTTCTTCAAACCGCGTTTCCCACCGCCGTTCCTATCACCCTTTTCGGGCGAAGCTGCGACGAGCTTCTACGACACTTCACCGTTACAACAAACACTGGAGCGCCTGGTCGACTTCGATCGACTGAATGCTGGCGAGGTACGCGTCAGTGTCGGCGCGGTCAATGTCCGTACCGGCAACCTTACCTATTTTGATACATCCGAGCGCCGGCTCGGGCCGGAGCATTTTGCAGCCTCCGGCGCGTTGCCGCCCGGCTTCCCTGCCGTCGAAGTCGACGGCGAGCACTATTGGGATGGCGGCGTCGTCTCGAACACGCCTCTGTCCCGCGTACTGTCGAGCGAACCGCGCGACACCCTGACCTTCCAGGTCGATCTCTGGTCGGCGCGAGGCCGCGTACCGAACGACATGATGGAGGTCTCGAGTCGGCAGAAGGATATTCAGTATTCCAGCCGCACACGCGCCATTACGGATCAAGCATTACGGATGCAGACAATGCGTCAGGCGTTGCAGCGGACGCTCGAACTGTTGCCGGACAGCGCGAAGCAAGATCCAGAAATCCGCCGTATAGCGGAGCTGGCACGGCATCGCTCCTGCAACATCATCCATTTGATCTACCAGTCCAAGATCTACGAGCGCCATTCCAAGGACTACGAGTTCGGACTGAACGCGATGCGTGCGCATTGGCAGAGCGGGCTAGAGGATATCCGCCGCACACTGGCCGATCCACAACGCCTCGATCCGCCGGCTCCCGAGCTCGGCATTATCACGCACGACATCCATCGCCGCGCTTAACTTCTCAAGAAATCTCGCTAACCAAGCATCGAAAGGAATTCCCATGTTGAAAGGCAGAGTTGCGGTCGTCACCGGATCGACCAGCGGCATTGGGCTCGGCATCGCCAGGGAGCTGGCCAGTCTCCGCGCCGACATCGTGTTGAACGGCTTTGGCGATGCCGGCGAAATTGAAGCGATCCGCGGCGGACTCGAACGCGAGCACAGCGTGCGCGTCGTCTACGACGGCGCCGATATGTCGAAAGGGGATGCCGTGCGCGGTTTGATCGCTGAAACAGTCGAGAAGTTCGGCCGCCTCGACATCCTCGTGAACAATGCCGGCATCCAATTCACTGCGCCGGTCGAAGAGTTCCCGGCAGCCAAGTGGAACGCAATCCTGGCGATCAATCTGTCGGCTGCGTTCCATGGTATTGCGGCTGCAGTGCCCCAGATGAAGAAGCAGTGCTGGGGACGGATCGTCAACATTGCCTCCACGCATGGCCTCGTTGCTTCAACACACAAGGCTGCCTATGTCGCGGCCAAGCACGGACTGATCGGACTGACCAAAGTGGTCGGCCTTGAGACGGCCGGGAGCGGCGTCACATGCAATGCGATCTGTCCTGGTTGGGTGCGCACGCCCCTGGTCGACAAGCAGATCGACGACATCGCCGCGCAGAGAGGGATCAGCCAGACGGAAGCGGCCAAGGCCCTCCTGGCTGAGAAGCAGCCCTCGCTCGAATTCGTCTCTCCGGCGCAGCTTGGCGGCACCGTCGCCTTCCTGTGTTCGTCTGCCGCAGATCAGGTCACAGGAACGGCGATCTCGGTCGATGGTGGCTGGACCGCCCAGTAACAGCCACCGAGCCTGCTCGACGATCTCGGCACCGGAATACGACGGCGGCATGAGTATCATCGACACTCGTTCCTCTCGGCTTGCTAGAGCATGATCCGGAAGAGTGGAAACCGGTTTTCCGAAAAATCATGCTCAAACAAAGAGATGAGGTCGTGATGCGATTCCCTGGAAACGCATCACGATCTAGAAAGCATAATTGGTGAGCCCTATCATGTTTGGCGAACATTATTCCCTGCCACTCGTCTTGATCAACGTTTTAGGGCTTGCCGGCATCCTCATCTGGCACCTTCAGGGGCGCGGGCGTCCGACCGCACGCCTGATCGTGCAGATCTTGTTTTTTGGCGGCATGAGCCTCGTGCTTTGGGTCGCAGGACTTTCGCCCTATCATGTTGACGCTGAGCTGCGCGGTACCGGCGTCTTGTTGGCCAGATCCGCGAGGGTTCTCTGGTGGCTTCACCTAGCATGGACGATGATCGGCTTCGTCCAGATCTACATCACCATCAATCGGCAACCGCATGAGGCGCATCTACTTCAGGATCTTATAGTCGGCGTCGTCTATCTCGGCGTGACGCTGTCTGTCATCGGCTTTGTTTTCGGCGCGCCGGTTGGCCCGCTCATTACCACTTCGGGCGTCGTCGTTGTCATCATCGGTCTTGCACTGCAGAATACGCTTGCCGACGTGTTCTCCGGGATCGCGCTCGCGCTGGGCCGCGCCTACGTAATAGGCGACTGGATCCAGCTGGCCGACGGTACCGAAGGGCGCGTTGCAGAAACCAACTGGCGCTCCACTAATCTGCTGACGGGTGACCACAACGTCGTTGTCCTCCCGAACAGCGTTCTAGCAAAGCAGGGGGTGACCAACCGCAGCCGTCCGGATGAGTCACATCAGATTGCGCTCACCATGCGCATCGCCGCAAACCACAAACCGCGCCTGGTCGAGGAGATGATATTGGGCGTTCTGCAGGGTTGCGATCGGATCCTCGCGAAGCCGCCGCCGGTTGTCGCACTCAAGACGATCGATGCGCTAGCAATCGAGGTCCAGCTGCTGTTCCGCGTGGCGAGCGCGGCCAGCCGTGTCGCGGCCCAAAACGAGATCATTGATCAGGTGTACGAGCATTGCAAAGCAAATGAGCTCTCATTGGCAATGCCGGCGCAAAGCGTTGTCTATGCGCCATTCAGGCGATAGCGCGAGTCGCGCGACGAGGAGTGGTGCCAGTCACACGACGAAATGCGACACCGAATGCACTCTCTGAAGCATAACCCAGCTCCGCGGCTACCGCCGCTATTGTGGCGCCGGGCTGCGCGAGCGCCCGCCTAGCCAGGACCATCCGCCAGTGCAGCAGATAGTCAATCGGCGCACGACCCACCGCAGCCCGGAATCGAGCAGCAAACTGCGATCGTGATAGATGGCTGATGGCAGCGAGATCCTCCAGCCGCCAATCGCGTCCCGGCATGCGGTGGATCGCCGTGATGGCCGGACCTATGCGTGGGTCCGACAGCGCCGACAGCCAGCCCCGGCTCTCTCTGTCTGGCAGCGCCCGCAGAACTTCGATGAAGACCATCTGCATGATCTGTGCAGTCATCGCTGCACCACCTGGGGCGCCGGCGCGGCTCTCCTCCTCCAGCCGGTCGAGAAGCCAGCCAATCCGGCCTGTCGCCGCGGTGTCCGCGGGGATCACTGTCACCGGAGGAAGTGCCTCCACCAGCATGGCAGCAGCGGGCGGCAGCTCCATCCTTCCGCCGAGGCAGCGGAGTTCCAGTCCGGCACCAGCGTCAAGTCGTGCGAATGGCAGCGTTTCACAGCCAGCAAAGACGTCTTCAGCTGGACGCGGTAGGCAAGACAGATCGGTACCCATCACGAACGGCAGACCCGGCG
>NZ_VKHP01000188.1 GCF_010811875.1 Bradyrhizobium uaiense | reverse complement strand
GTTCGGCATACTCGGCCTGATCACCGACCTCGCGACGAGGACCGGTTCGGAATGAGCCGGGTTACAAGGCGCGTTGCGTGAGCCAGCTCAACGCGCCCTTCCCGGCGGCGACGCCGATCAGTGCAAACAGCGCGATCCCCTTGGCGTCGAGCTTGAACGGCGCATCCGGCAGGCGCAGCGCTACGGCGGCCCAGAACGCGGTGAATGACGCCATCACCAGTGCCGCGGTCCAGGAGCGAACGCGCAGCACCGGTTCCTCGCGCAGCAGCTTCGGAAACGAGCGCAGCAGTGCGCCGTAGCTGACTTTTGCTGCCGGCTGCAGCGTCGGCAAAGTTCGCGCCAACGCGCCGGCGAGCACCGTCATCAGGATGGCCGAGGTGATGTAGTAGCCGCGCCAGTTCCAGCTGTCCGCGACCAGACTTGCCATCGGCCGTGACAGCAGGATGCCGATCATCAGGCCGCTCATGACATCACCGATCGCCTGTCCTCGGCGCTCCGGCGGAACCATCGACGCCACCAGCGGCACCACCATCTGGATCGCAGCACAGGATGCGCCGAGGACAAAGGTGGCGGCGAGCAGCATCAACGGCGTCGGCGCCATCGCGGTGCCGATCGCGGCGACGATGGCGCAGGCCAGCGTCCGCAGGATCAGCCGCTTGTTCTCGACGAGATCGACCAGCGGCACCAGCAGCAACAGGCCGAGCGCGTAGCCGAGCAGGGTCAATGTCGAGATCAGGCCGGCCTGCAACGCGGTCATGCCGAGCGAGCGGCCCATCAGGCCGACCAGGATTTGCGGGGCGAACAGGTTGGTGACGACGGTGCCGGTGGTGATGGCGCCGATCCAGATCAGCGGACGCACCGGGACGGCGCGCGCAGGGGAGAGTTTGGTGGCTTCGGAAATGGTCATAGGACCTCGCGAGGAAGTGGCGAGGCCCCCTTTAGGGGATCGGCCTAATATGCTACAATTCAAATAAGATGATGAAGAATATGCGAGATTATTATGAACACCCATGACCTCGTGGCGTTCGTTGCCGTGGTGGAGACCGGATCGATCGTCGCGGCGTCGGCGCGGCTGAACCTGACCCAGCCCGGCGTGACGCGGCGGATCCAGAATCTCGAGGAGATGCTAGGCGCGCAGCTGCTCGACCGGCTGTCGAAACCGCTGAGGCCGACGGCCGCGGGGATCGAGGCCTATGAGCAGGGCCGCCGGTTGCTGCGCATGCTCGACGACCTCAAGTCGGGCGTCGCCAATGACGGCGTGGTGCGCGGCGAGTTCAGGCTCGGCCTGACGCCGTTTTTGTCGGAGGCGGGGCTCACCGGACCGCTGGATGCGGTGCGCGGCGAATTTCCCGCGCTGGCGGTACGTGTCGTCTCGGGCTGGTCGCCCAACCACATGGAGCGGGTCGGCCGCAACGAGCTCGATGCCGCGGCGATCTGCCTGCCCGACGGCACCGCGCCGCCCGACGATCTTGCCGCCTCCGATCTCGGAGCGCAGCCGGTGGTGTTCGTCGTGGCGCGCGACATGAAGACGCCGAAATCAGTCGATCTCGAATGGCTGTCGCGGACTGGTTGGGTGATCAACCAGGATGGCTGCGGTTTCCGTCAGACGCTGAAGCGCCATTTCGACGCCGCGCATCTGCCGTTCAACATCGCGGTCGAGGCGCTGGACAGCGAGCTGCGGCTGTCGCTGGTGGCGCGTGGCCTCGGCATCGGCCTCGTCACGCCGATTGCGCTGAAGCGCAGCGCGTTCAAGGGCCGGCTCAAGATCGTGAAGATCGCGGATTTCAATCCCGCGGTCCGGGCCTGGATCGTCCACCGCCCGCCCGCCGGCCGCCTGGCGCGGCCGATCGAGGTGTTTCGCTCGGCGCTGGATCGAGAACTGCAGGCTCTGATTCGCGGTTAGCGCAGCTTGCCGCGCGCCGTCACCGGCAACGCGCCGATGATCTCGTCGCCGCGCACCATCACGACCTCGTCCATCATGTTGACGACGACGCAGACGTGATTGGGCACGATCCGCACGACGTCGCCCACATTGGGCCGGGTGTTGCTGCGGGAGAGATCGAGGAAGCCGTGCTCCTCGGCGAAGCGCGCGATCCTGGCTTCGGGATGTTCGAGGATCAGGCCGTGGCCTTCGAGGCCGCCGGTATCAGAGGTCAGCGTCTTGGAGCCGGCATCGAGGATGCCGCGCTCGGGACCGGCGCGGCTGACGACGGTGGAATAGATATGCAGCGCGCAGTCGTCCCAACTGGCGACGCCGGCTGCGACCTGCATGCGGTCGTTATAGATATAGGTGCCGAAGCGGTGCTCGGTGCCGCCCTTCAGCCTGCCGAGGTTCTTCAGGTTCGGCGTGCCGCCGGTGGAGACGATGGCCGCATCGAGGCCGTGGGCGCGCACCCCAGCCAGCGCCTCGTCGTAGAACTTCTGCGCATCCGCCCAGCCGGTCTCGGTCGGGTACAGCATGAAGCCCGCGAAAGTCAGGCCCTTGGAAGCTGCGATCTCGCGCGCCAGCGCGATCGCCTCACGCGGGGTTTCGACGCCGGCGCGCTTGCGCCCCGTATCGCACTCGACCACGACCGAAAGCGGGCGGCCGGAAGCGGCAGCCGCCTTCGGCAGATCGCCGACCACGACCGAATTGTCGGCCGCGACGGTGACATTGGCCTTGCCTTGCAGCGCGCCGAGCCGCGCCATCTTCTCGTCGCCGAGCAGATTGTAGCTGATCAGGATGTTGTCGATGCCGCTATCCGCCATGATCTCGGCCTCGCCGAGCTTCTGGCAGGTGATGCCCTTGGCGCCGGCCTTGATCTGCAGCTGCGCCAGCATCGGATTCTTGTGCGTCTTGATGTGCGGCCGGTTGGCGACGCCGGCATCGTCGCAGGCTTTCTGGATGCGCGCGATGTTGCGCTCGACCCGGTCCATGTCGATCACGGCGCAGGGCGTGCCGTATTCCTTGGCGATCTTGGCGGCGAGGGGCGTGGTCATCGGGTCAACTCCGGTTGTTTCCGTCATTGCGAGCGGAGCGAAGCAATCCATCCATCCGCGCATGCGGTGCCGTGGATTGCTTCGTCGCTTCGCTCCTCGCAATGACGACCATTTCCATGCGAATTACGCCTGTTCGATCTCTTCGCGCAGCACCTCGAGCTCGAGCCAACGGTCCTCGGCGGCGGCAAGCTCTTCCTGCGCCTTGGCGATCGCGGCGGAAGCTGCGTCGAACTTCTTGCGATCCTTGCTGTAGAGGTCGGGATCGTCGAGCAGCTTCTGCTGCTTGGCGATTTCGGCGTGCAGTCTGTCGATTGTCTTCGGCAGGGTCTCGAGCGCGTGCTTCTCGTTGAAGTTCAGCCGTCGTTTTGGCGCGGCAGTGGGTGCCGCGGCAGCCTTGGCTTCCTTCTTCTCTTCAGTCGGGGCGTCCGCCTTCACCGTCTCGCGCTTCACGTCGGCGCCGCGCTGCGCCAGCATGTCGGAGTAGCCGCCGGCATATTCGATCCAGCGGCCCTGGCCTTCGGGCACGATCACGGATGTCACCACGCGGTCGAGGAAGTCGCGATCGTGGCTGATCAGGATCACCGTGCCCTCGTAATCGCCGAGCATGTCCTCGAGTACGTCGAGGGTTTCGAGATCGAGGTCGTTGGTCGGCTCGTCGAGGATCAACAGGTTCGACGGTTTTGCCAATGCGCGCGCCAGCATCAGGCGGCCGCGCTCGCCACCGGAGAGCGCCTCCAGCGGCGTGCCGCGCTGTTCCTGCGCGAACAGGAAGTCCTTCATGTAGCCGATGACGTGCTTCGACTTGTCGCCGACCATGACATGATCGCCGCGGCCGCCGGTGAGCGCCTCGGCCAAGGTCAGCTTCGGATCGAGGCTCTCGCGATGCTGGTCGAGCGTCGCCATCTCGATATTTGCGCCCAAACGCACCGAGCCGGAGTCGGGCGGATCGTTGCCGATCAACAGATGCACCAGCGTGGTCTTGCCGGCGCCGTTCGGGCCGACGATGCCGAGCCGGTCGCCGCGCTGGATCCGGGTCGAGAAGCCGTCGACGATCTTGCGCTCGCCAAAGGCTTTGTTGATGCTCTTGGCTTCGATCACCAGGCGGCCGGACTTCTCGGCCTCGGCGGCGGCGAGCGTGGCGTTGCCGGTGGCGCCGCGATAATCGCGGCGCTGGTCGCGCAGCGCGTGCAGATTGCCGAGCCGCTTGACGTTGCGCTTGCGGCGGCCGGAGACGCCGTACCGCAGCCAGTGCTCCTCGTTGACGATCTTGCGGTCGAGCTTGTGCTGCTCGCGCTCTTCCTCGGCCAGCACCTCGTCGCGCCATTCCTCGAACGCGCCGAAGCCGCGGTCGATCTGCCTGATCTGGCCACGGTCGAGCCAGGCGGTCGAGCGGGACAGATTGGTCAGGAAGCGGCGGTCGTGGCTGATCAGCACCAGCGCGCAGCGCCGGCTTTCCAATTCGCCTTCGAGCCATTCGATGGTCGGCAGATCGAGATGGTTGGTCGGCTCGTCCAGCAGCAGGATGTCGGGCGAGGGCGCCAACACACGCGCCAGTGCCGCGCGGCGCGCCTCGCCGCCGGAGACATGCGCGGGATCTTCCTCGCCGGTGAGGCCGAGCTGTTCGAGCAGATAGCGCGCCTGGTAGTGATCGTCGCCGGGGCCAAGGCCGGCCTCGACATAGGCCAGCGTCGTCTTGTGCTCGCCGAAGTCAGGCTCCTGCGGCAGATAGCGGATGGTGGCGCCGGGCTGCACGAAGCGGCTGCCGGCATCGGGCTCGACCAGCCCGGCCGCGATCCGCAGCAGCGTCGATTTGCCCGAGCCGTTGCGGCCGATCAGGCAGACGCGCTCGCCTGCGGAGACCGACAGCTCGACGCCGGTCAACAGCGGCGTGCCGCCGAACGTGAGGCTGATGTCCTTGAGCTGGATGAGGGGCGGGGCCATCGCGCTAACCCCCGTTCGCCGGCGCCTGCTCGGCGCGGCGGCGCTGGATGCGGCGGATGGTCTGGTCGAGCGCCGACAGGAAGGTCGAGCGGTCGCGCGGCGAGTAGGATTTCGGCCCGCCGGTAATCTCACCGGACGAGCGCAGGTCGGTCATCAGGTTGCGCACCGCGAGCGTCATGCCGATCGATTGCTCCGTGAACGGCTTGCCGTTCGGCGCGATCACGTCGGCGCCGGCCTTGACGCAGCGGCTCGCCAGCGGAATGTCCGCGGTGATCACGACGTCGCCCTCATGCGCGCGTTCCGCGATCCAGTCGTCGGCCGCATCCATACCGGAACCGGCGGCGATGCGCTCGATCAGTGGATCCTGCGGCACGCGGATGAAATTGCCCGCGACCACGCTGACGGGTACGCCGAGCCGGATCGCCACGCGATAGATTTCGTCCTTCACCGGGCAAGCGTCGGCGTCGACATAGATGCGGGTGGGAGCAGGGGTTTCGGTCATCGATTCCAGGGTTGGCAGGCGCGGCCTGCGTGTACTCCATCGGGCGGAAAATTGCGAGCAAAACGAGAGGCTTGCCACGAGGCTCGCTTCGACTACGATTGCCGGAGAAAAACAACCGAAATAAGGGGAAACCCCATGGATTCGAAGGCTACGCAGACCTATCGCGTCTCCGCCTACAACACCTCGAAACTGTCAGAGAACAAGATCCACGACGACACGGTGGCGCGGAAGTTCGGCTTTTCCGGCGGTCTGGTGCCCGGCGTCGACGTGATGGCCTACATGATGCATTTGCCGGTCGAGAAGTGGGGCCGTGATTTCCTCGAACGCGGCCTGATCGAGGCACGGTTCGTCAAGCCGGTCTATGACGGCGAGATCGCGGAATTGACCGGCCAGGAGACCGGCAATGGACTGATGATCGAGCTCCGCAGCCGCGGCGAGCTCTGCGCCACCGGCACGGCATCGCTGCCGGCTTCAGCGCCGACATTCGTGCTCGACGATTACAAGCAGGTCGCCGCCGTCGCCGAGCGCAAGCCGGTCAGCGCCTCATCCTATGAAGAGGGCAAATGGCTCGGCATCATCCCGCGCGACTGGTCCGGCGATGCCGCGAAGGACTATCTCGCCGATATCAGGGAGACCGACCCGATCTATCTGCGCGAAGGTCTCGGCCATCCCGGCCTGCTGCCGCGGGTCATGAACAAGGTGCTGGTCGACAATGCGATCCTCGGACCCTGGATCCATGTCGGCACAAGGATGCAGCTGCTGTCGGCGGGCAAGATCGGCGACGAGCTGACCGCGCGTGCCAAGGTGATCGGCAATTACGACAAGAAGGGCCATCGCTTCGTCGAGCTCGACGCGCTGGTGCTCGGCAATGGCGTGCCGCTCGCGCATTGCTGGCACATCGCGATCACCCAGCCGCGCGAGCAGGCGGCGGCGTAGCAGGAAGGGGCAAGGCCCCTCCGCACCAACGGTGTCATACCCCGCGCAGGCGGGGTATCCCGTACGCTCTCGGCTCAACAACTGCTGTCTCTGGAATACTGGACCACCCGCTTTCGCGGGTGGTGACAGCGGAGGATGGTGGTGAAGCGGCGCGCCCTTACGCCGCGTTCGCCTTGGCGTCCTGGATCGCGCGCCAGACGCGTTCCGGCGTCAGCGGCATGTTGATGTGCTTGATGCCGTACTCCGACAGCGCGTCGACCACGGCGTTGACGATGCAGACCAGGCTGCCGGCGCAGCCGGCTTCGCCGCAGCCCTTGGTGCCGAGCGGGTTGGACTTCGCCGGCGAGGGGTGATCGCCGACCTCCATCGACGGCACGTCGCCGGCGCGCGGCAGCGCATAGTCCATGAAGGAGCCGGTGATCGGCTGGCCGGAGGCGTCGTAGCTGACCTCCTCCATCAGCGCCTGGCCGATGCCCTGCGCGACGCCGCCATGCAGCTGACCGGCGACGATCATCGGATTGACCACGGTGCCGAAATCGTTGACCGCGGAGTAACGCACGATCCGCGTCACGCCGGTGTCGGGATCGATCTCGACCTCGGCGACGTGGCAGCCGTTCGGGAAGGTCGACGCGGTCTCCTTGGTGGCGTGATCGACGTCGAGCGTCTCGGGTGTGCCTTCCGGCATCTTGCCGGCGCGCATCCGCTCGGCGAGCTCCATGATGCCGATCGAGCGGTCGGTGCCGGCGATGGTGAAGCGGCCCTGGCCGAATTCGATGTCGGCCTCGGACGCCTCCAGCATGTGCGCGGCGGCCTTCTTGCCCTTCTCGACCACCAGCGCGGAGGCTTCGACGATCGCTTGCCCCGTCGCGGTGATCGAGCGCGAGCCGCCGGTGCCGTTGCCGAAGCGGACGAGATCGCTGTCGCCCTGTTCGAGCGTGATCTTCTCGAAGGGAACGCCGAGCTGCTCGGACAGCACCTGCGCGAACGGAGTGGCGTGGCCCTGGCCGTAATCGAGCGTGCCGGTGGTGAGCTTCACCGAGCCATCGGGCTCGAAGGTGATCTTGCCGAGCTCGCCGGACGGCGGCGCGGTGACCTCGAGATAGGAGCCGACCGCGATGCCGCGCAGCCTGCCGCTCTTCTTGCTCTCCTTCTTGCGCTTGGCGAAGTTCTCGTAGTCGGAGATCTCCAGCGCCTTCTGGAACACGCCCGCGAAATCGCCGCTGTCGTAGGTGACGCCGGAGGCGGCCGGGAACGGCAGCTGCGACGGCTTGATGAAGTTGCGCTTGCGCAGCGTGAAGCGGTTGATGCCCATCTCGTCGGCAGCGGCGTCGATCAGCCGCTCCATGTAGTAATTGGCCTCGGGCCGGCCGGCACCGCGATAGGCGCCCATCAGCGTGGTGTTGGTCACGACCGTCTTGATGTCGACGCCGAGCAGCGGCGTGCGATAGACGCTGGCGAGGTTCTTGCCGGTGTTGAGCGACAGCGGACCCGGCGCGACGCCGGTGATGTAGGCACCGAGATTGCCGTAGCCGGAGAGCCGCACCGCGAGGAACTTGCCGTCGGCGTCGAGCGCGAGCTCGGCGTGGATCAGCTGGGCGCGGCCCTGGCTGTCGGACAGGAAGCTGGTCGAGCGTTCGTCCAGCCACTTCACCGGCCGGCCGAGCGCGCGCGCCGCATGCGCGATGCAGGTGTATTCGGGATAGTTGAGGTTCTTCATCCCGAACGAGCCGCCGACATTGCCGGTGAGGATGCGGACCTTGTCGGCGGGCACATTGAGCAGACGCGCCAGGATCGCCTTGTTGCCGGAGACGCCCTGGGTCGGCACCTGCAACGTGAAGCGCTCGGTTGTCTTGTCGTAATGCGCGAGCGCGACGCGCGGCTCCATCGAGACCACCGCGACGCGGGTATTGACGATGTCGAGTTTCGTCACATGCGCGGCGCCGGCGAACGCTGCCTCGATCCTGGCGGTGTCGCCATAGTGGTAATCGAGCGCGACGTTGTTCGGGATGTTGTCATAGAGCTGCGGTGCGCCGGGCTTGGCAGCTTCTGCCGCGTCGGTCACGGCCGGCAGCGGCTCGATGTCGACCTCGACGGCCTCGGCCGCATCACGCGCCTGTGCCGCGGTCTCCGCGACCACGAAGGCAACGGGATCGCCGACGAAACGCACCTTGTCGGTCACCAGCGCAGGGCGGTTGGTCTGCAGCAGCGGCGAGCCGTCGCGGTTCTTCAGCGGCAGGCCGCAGGTGAAGGGGTTGTAGCCCGCGGCCGCGAGGTCGGCGCCGGTCCAGACGCCGAGCACGCCAGGCAACACCCTGGCGGCTTCGGTGTCGATCCCCTTGATGATTCCATGGGCATGGGAGGAGCGAACCATCCAGCAATAGGCTTGGCCGGGCAGGGAGAAATCGTCGGTGTATTTGCCCTTGCCGCGCACCAGGGTGTCGTCCTCCTTTCGTCGAACAGGCTGTCCGACACCGTATTTTTGCAGTGCGATAGCGTTTTCGAGGGAGGCGGGCGGCGTATGATCTTGCATCGAAAATGACCTGAAAAGCCTGGATTTGGTGGCGTTTGGGGGCGCTGAGGAGATAACGCACACCCCCCTTAACGACAACGCCCGATTGGGCATGGACCCAATGTGAACGGAGTTGCGCAGGGCTTTGACGCTGCTAAAGTTTCCGTGAACGACAATTATTCGGCGGGCCCAAGGATCCCCATGGATCGACCTTGGGCTGCTGCGGAAAGATAGTTTTGATGAACGACCATGTGCGGCTTTGCGACGGCCCTCCGGCCGGCGAAGCCCCGTCAGGGTTGGTTGCGGCAGCCGCGGAAAGCGGCGTCTACGCCGCGCTCGATCTTGGCACCAACAATTGCCGGCTCTTGATTGCCTGTCCCACTGGCGACGGGTTCCGCGTGGTCGATTCGTTTTCGCGGATCATCCGGCTCGGCGAGGGGATCGCTGCGACCGGCTCGATCAGCGAGGCGGCGATCGAGCGGGCGATTGCCGCGCTTGCCATTTGCAGCGACAAGATCCGCTATCGCAAGGCCCGCCGGCTGCGGCTGATCGCCACCGAGGCCTGCCGCGCCGCCGGCAACGCCGAGAGCTTCCGCGCGCGTGTCGCAGCCGAGACCGGCATCGAGCTCGAGGTGATCAATCGCGAGACCGAGGCGACGCTCGCTGTGATCGGCTGCTCGCCGCTGCTCGACCCGAAGGGGCGGGGCGCCATCCTGTTCGACATCGGCGGCGGCTCGACCGAGCTGGTGCGGATCGAGCGCGACCCCGACGCGCCCGATGCGCCGCCGCGCATCAAGGCGTGGATGTCGATCCCGCTCGGCGTCGTGACGCTGGCCGAGCATTTCGGCGGCAAGAACGTCACCAGGGATTTGTATGCGCAGATGATCGACGAGGTCGCACGGCATGTCGCGCCGTTCGCGGCCGAGCACGGCAAGGATCTGCGTGACATGCACATGCTCGGCACCTCGGGCACCGTCACCACGCTTGCCGGCGTCTTCCTCAATCTGTCGCGCTACGACCGCCGCCGCATCGACGGCATCTGGATGAACGATTGCGACGTGACCGCGACGATCCAGAAGCTGCTCGGCATGAGCTATGAGGCGCGCGTCAGCAACAACTGCATCAGCGTCGAGCGGGCCGATCTGGTGCTCGCCGGATGCGCGATCCTCGACGCGATCCGCAACGCGTTCCCAATGCCGCGGCTCCGCGTCGCCGATCGTGGCCTGCGCGAGGGCATGCTGGTCGAGATGATGCGCGAGGACGGCGCGCTGCGGGCGTGCTAGGGCATTAAGTCAAACCAGCGTTCGTTCCACCTCGCCCCGCTCTTGCAGGGAGAGGTCGGATTGCGCAGCAATCCGGGTGAGGGGCCCTTTCCACGCATTCGGTGTTTGGAAGCAGCCCCTCACCCCAACCCTCTCCCCGCAAGAGCGGGGCGAGGGAGAAGAGAAAATGAAATGGCGAAAGACACCACCGGGCGGCTGCACGTCACGGTCAAGAGCGGCGGCAAGCGCAAACTGTCGTCAAAACTCTGGCTCGAGCGCCAGCTTAACGATCCCTATGTCGCCAAGGCCAGGGCGATGGGCTACCGCTCGCGTGCGGCCTTCAAGCTGCTCGAGATCGACGACAAGTATCGCCTGCTCAAGCCGGGCATGACCGTGGTCGACCTCGGCGCTGCGCCCGGCGGTTGGAGCCAGATCGCGGCAAAACGCACCGGAGCCGCCGACGGCAAGGGCAAGGTGGTCGCGATCGATCTGCTTGAGATGGGCGAGATCCCCGGCGTCACCTTTGCGCAGCTCGACTTCCTCGACCATGACGCGCCGGAAAAGCTGATCGCGATGATGGGCGGCCGCGCCGATTTCGTGATGTCCGACATGGCCGCCAACACCACGGGCCATCGCAAGACCGATCAGCTCCGCATCATCGGCCTGGTCGAGACCGCCGCGCATTTTGCCGGCGAGGTGCTCAATCCCGGCGGGACGTTCCTGGCCAAGGTGTTTCAGAGCGGCGCCGACGCCGAGCTGGTGGCGCAGCTGAAGCGCGATTTCGCCACCGTCCGCCACGTCAAGCCGTCGGCCAGCCGGCAGGACTCGTCCGAGCGTTACGTGCTGGCGACGGGTTTCCGGGGACAGCTGAACGAGCGGTAGTGCAATCCCGGCGCAATTTGTCCCGTCACCCCCGCGCAAAGGCTTCGCCTTTGTCGCTGGAGGTGCGAGGCCTGCGGCGCAATTGCGCCGCTGGGCGAGCCTCGAAGGGTGCGCGGCCCGGCTGGTGCCCGTCGATCCTTCGAGGGCCGCTGAAGAAGCGGCCACCTCAGGATGACGGTGATGGATCGAGCGCGTAGATTCCATCCACGTCATTGCGGCTATGACGGAAGGTGTGTGCGTCGTCCCAGCCGCTGATCGCGCGGGTTCTGCGTGTCCTCGGTCGCAACCTTGACGGCGGCGGTGGAGCGGCGGCACGGCTGGAAAGCTCGACCGCTGACGTCAGAAGGGCGCGCGGTCGGGCGCCATCCTGATCAGAACGGTGGCTGAACGACCCTTCAGCGCGATCGGTTGGAACCTCGGCGCATGGCAGGAGTCGACTCCGTGCTCCCGGCCAATGCCCCCCAAGCCCACCGGGAGAAAACCCCCACTGGGTTGGCGGCCTTGGTGCAGCGTCGGGTTTCGCGCACTGGGGCCGTTTCTTGCAGGGCTGGAAAATCTGATATCACAGGCGCATATCTTGGATATGGCGACCATTGTTCAATGCAATTGCGGCGCCGAGTACAGACGCACTGAAGAGAAGTTCTTGGTGCCGCATACGGGTGATGCGATCTGCACGGTCTGCGGAGCTGCGCTGGAATCGTGGCTGGAAGCGACCCACGTTCCCACATACGAACTTATTGAACGTCCGGATCGAAGACAGCCAGACGGAACGACCGGCCACCCCTAAGGGCTTGGCTGTGACCGGACGGCGGCTTGCAGTGTCCGTGCCTCGGGAACGGCTCGTTCGATCGACTATCCGAGCCGCTGATCCCGCGCGTTCTGGGTGTCCTCGGTCGCGACCTTGACGGCTTCAGCGGCGGCGCGCTTCTCGGCGCCCTTGCGGCTGGAGATGTCGATTGCCTTGCGGCCGGCGATTTCGTTGCCGGCATCGGCCGGCATCTGCCAGAAGAACCAGGCCGACGCCGCCGAGATCAGGGAGACCACGATGAAGGCCGGCGCGAACACGTCGGCGGAGAGTTCGGTCTGGTGATGCAGCGCCAGCGTGGTTTCGACGGAGAAGGCACCGACCGCGACGCCCGCCGACACCGCGAGCTGCTGGTTGACGCTGACGAGGGTGGTGGCGCGGCTCATCTGCGGCGGCTCGACCTCGGCATAGGCTACGGTGTTGATCGCGGTGAATTGCAGCGAGCGGAAGAAGCCGCCGACCACCAGGATGGTGAAGATCAGCATCAGCGGCGTCGAGATCGTGAACAGCGCGCAGGCGGCGAGGAAGGCCGAGCTGACGACCGCATTCACCGTCATCATGTTGCGGAAGCCGAAGGCCTTGATGATGCGCGCCGCCAGCGTCTTCATGCCCATCGCGCCGACCGCGGATGCAAACGTCACGAGGCCGGACTGGAACGGCGACAGGCCGAAGCCGACCTGCATCAGCAACGGCAGCAGAAACGGCAGCGCGCCGATACCGAGCCGGAACATGAAGCCGCCGACGATCGACGCCCGCATGGTCGGCAGCCGCAGCAGGCCGAAATCGAGTACCGGCGAACCGGTGCGCCGCGCGTGGATGACATAGAGCGTCATCGACACCGTGCCGACCCCGACCAATCCGGCGACGATCGGCCACGGCAACAGATTGAGGCCAGCGACCGACAGCCCGAATGCGATGCCGGCGAGCCCGATGCCGGCCAGCACCAGCCCCAGCAGATCGAAACGCTCGGGGGCCTCGCTCTTGATCGGGTCGATGTATTTCAGCGCCAGGAAGATGCCGAGCAACCCGATCGGAATGTTGATCAGGAAGATCCAGTGCCAGGAGAAATAGGTGGTGATGAAGCCGCCGAGCGGCGGCCCGATCACCGGACCTATCAGTGCCGGGAGCGTCACCCAGGCCATCGCGTTGACCAGCGCGCTCTTGTCGACCGAGCGCAACAGCACCAGCCGCCCGACCGGGGTCATCATCGCCCCGCCGAGGCCCTGCAGGATGCGGGCGAACACGAAATCGGTCACCGATCCCGACAGCGCGCAGCCGATCGAGCCCAGCATGAACACGGCGACCGCGCCGGCAAACACGATGCGGGCGCCGAAGCGGTCCGCGGTCCAGCCGCTCGCCGGGATGAACACCGCGAGCGACAGCAGATAGGACGTGATCGCAAGCTTCAGCGTCAGCGGGCTGGTGCCGATATCGGCGGCGATCGCCGGCAGCGAGGTCGCAATGACCGTCGAGTCCATGTTTTCCATGAACAGGGCGGTGGCGACGATGAGCGGGATCAGGCGTTGTTTGTTCATCAAAATGAGACGGCTGTGCTGAAAAAGGCGGGCGAGGGGGCCATATCATCCTGCCTCCGGCCACGCTATTGCGGAACCGGCCAAACGCCCTAAATCCTGCGTGACGCTGGTATGCATCCGCCCGCGTTGGAGGTGTTCGCCGTGATCTACGTCCTTGCCGCTCTTTTGCCGCCGATCGGGCTGCTCCTGAACGGACAGCCGTTTTCGGCCATCTTCAATCTGGTCCTGATCGTGTTTTGCGCGATTTTCGGGCTGTTTTTCCACGTGTTGCTGCTGGTGCCGTCGGCCCATGCGGTGATTGCGGTCCACATGAGGCGGGAGGACCGGCGCCACCGCGAGATGGTCGAGGCGATCCGCCGGCACGGGCCGCCGCCCGGTTACAGGGTCCCCTGAAACAGGCCCCTAAAAAGCCTGTGCATGGCTGGCAAACACTTTGATTCGTCATGCCGCCATGCTATCGACCAGCGTCAACCCCACCGATGGGCGCCGATTCGACGGTGACGCAGCAAGCGTCGCCGCAGGCGACGTTCATCCGTAAGACCATCGCGGCTGGACCGCAGATAAGGAGTTGGCAATGGCCACGGGATTTCCGGCTATCCGCGAAGCCTTCACGTTCGACGATGTGCTTCTGAAGCCCGGTTTGTCCGACGTCCTTCCCTCGGAAGTCGATATTCGCTCGCGCGTCACCCGCGCAATCTCGCTCAACATCCCGATCATGGCGTCCGCGATGGACACCGTCACCGAGGCGCGCATGGCGATCGCGATGGCGCAGGCCGGCGGCCTCGGCGTCATCCATCGCAACTTCGATCCGGACGGCCAGGCCGCGCAGGTGCGCCAGGTGAAGAAGTTCGAATCCGGCATGGTGGTCAATCCGCTGACCATCGGCCCCGACGCCACGCTGGCCGATGCGCTGACCCTGATGAAGGAAAACGGCATCTCCGGCATTCCGGTCGTCACAGGTAGCGCCAAGAACGTGCCGGGCAAGCTGGTCGGCATCCTCACCAACCGCGACGTGCGCTTTGCCAGCGACCCCAGGCAGAAGGTCTCGGAGCTGATGACGCACGAGAACCTCGTCACGGTGCGCGAGGGCGTCGGCCAGGACGAGGCGAAGCGGATGCTGCACCAGCATCGCATCGAGAAGCTCTTGGTCGTCGATGACCAGTATCGCTGCGTCGGCCTGATCACCGTCAAGGACATCGAAAAGGCGGTCGCCCATCCGCTCGCCTGCAAGGACGCGCAGGGCCGGCTGCGCGTCGCCGCCGCCACCACGGTCGGCGAGACCGGCTATGAGCGCACCGAGCGGCTGATCGATGCCGGTGTCGACGTCGTCGTGGTCGACACCGCGCATGGCCACTCCAGGCATGTGCTCAATGCCGTCAACCGTATCAAGCGGCTCTCCAACGCTGTGCAGGTCGTGGCGGGTAACGTCGCGACCGAGGGCGGCGCGCAGGCGCTGATCGATGCGGGCGCGGACTGCATCAAGGTCGGCATCGGCCCAGGCTCGATCTGCACCACGCGCATCGTCGCCGGCGTCGGCGTGCCGCAGCTCACCGCGATCATGGACGCGGTGGCGGCGGCGAAGAAGGCCGACGTGCCCGTGATCGCCGACGGCGGCATCAAATATTCCGGCGACCTCGCCAAGGCGCTCGCTGCCGGTGCCGACATCGCGATGGTCGGCTCGCTGCTCGCAGGCACCGACGAGACGCCCGGCGAAGTGTTCCTGTGGCAAGGCCGCTCCTACAAGGCCTATCGCGGCATGGGCTCGGTCGGCGCGATGGCGCGCGGCTCGGCCGACCGCTACTTCCAGCAGGACATCAAGGACACGCTGAAACTCGTCCCTGAAGGCATCGAGGGCCAAGTGCCCTACAAAGGCCCGGTCGGCAACGTGATGCACCAACTCGCCGGCGGCTTGCGCGCGGCGATGGGCTATGTCGGCGCGAAGGACATCAGGGATTTCCACGACAAGGCCGAGTTCGTCCGCATCACCGGCGCCGGCCTGCGCGAGAGCCACGTCCACGACGTGACCATCACGCGCGAATCCCCGAACTATCCGGGCGGGGTGTAAGCACCCGCTCGTCATTCCGGGGCGATGCGTCAGCATCGAACTACGGCACGCACTTCCGCGCCTGGGAATCTCGAGATTCCGGGGGGGGGGGAGGCCGTCGGTCGGCGGCCCGTGCAAATGCCGTCATCCGCTAAAGCATGATCCGGAAAAGTACGAAGCGGTTTTCCGGAAAGATCATGCTCAAACAAAGAGCTAAAGCGCGATGACGATTCAACCTGATCTCATCGCGCTTTAGGCAAGCCAGCGCTTGCGTCGCTTGTAGTGCTTCACGTCGCGGTATGATTTTCGCTTCTCTCCGGCGACGCCAAGATAGAACTCCTTGACGTCCTCGTTAGCGGCGAGCGCGTGCGCTTCGCCGTCCATCACCACGCGGCCATTTTCGAGGATGTAGCCGTGGCTTGCATATCTGAGCGCCATATTGGTGTTCTGCTCGGCGAGAAGAAACGACACGCCTTCCTTGGCGTTGAGATCCTTCACGATCTCGAAGATCTCTTCGACGATCTGCGGCGCGAGGCCCATCGATGGTTCGTCGAGCAGGATCATCTTCGGGCGTGACATCAGCGCGCGGCCAATCACGCACATCTGCTGCTCGCCGCCCGACGTATAGCCGGCGGTGGAATTGCGTCGCTCTTTGAGGCGGGGGAAATAAGCGTAGACGCGCTCAAGGTCCTGCGCGATCGCGTGCTTGCCGTCTGTCCGCGTAAAGGCGCCGGTCAGGATGTTCTCCTCGACCGTCAGATGAGGGAAGGCACGCCGGCCCTCCATCACCTGGATGCAGCCGCGTCGCACCACGTCGTTTGGCGACAGCGACTTCACCTCGACGCCGTTGAACAGGATCGAGCCCTTGGTGACCTCGCCGCGCTCTGCGTGCAGCAGATTGGAGACCGCCTTCAGCGTCGTCGTCTTGCCGGCGCCGTTGGCGCCGAGAAGCGCAACAATGCCGCCTCGCGGGACCTCCAGCGAGACGCCCTTCAACACGAGAATGACGTGATCGTAGACAACCTCGATATTGTTGACCGATAAGATCAGAGCTGCTGCTTCCGTCGCAGCGGTGACGACCTTGGCGATTGACATGCGCAGACCTCCAAACCGAGCAGGGGCTGGGATCCGGGAGCAGGCAAACCTGTCTCCCGGATCACTCGCACGGGTCAGGTTTCTTTCGCGCAGTCGCGCGGCTTGATCTTCTTCTCCGCCGCATACTTCGCGGACACATCGGCGACGAGCGGTTCGATGAGCGATTCGTCAGCCGTGTACCAGTCGGAGATTACTTTCCAACCCTTGCCAACCCATTGCTGGACACGCCCGTAGCGCGCGCCCTCATGGTCGGAGCAGGAAATGCTGACCGGCTTCAACATCCCCTCGAATCCGAGTTCCTTGATACGATCAGCGGTGAGGACGAGGTTCTCAAGCCCCCAACGGACCTGCTCGCCCGTCAGCGGCTTCTTGCCAAACTTTTCCTGTGCCTTGCGGATTGCCTCCACGCCGAGCATCGCATTCGTCATGCCGCGGTTGTAGAGAATTTCGCCAATTTTGCCAGGTTCTGTCGAACCTTTACCCTTGGCGTAGAGATATTTCTCTATGTCGGCATGTACGAGAAACTTGCCGGCGCCATGCTGAAGCATCAGCGACTTGTAGCCGGCGGCCTGATCACCTGCCGGCGTCACATCCGGCTCTGCACCTGACCACCAGACGCCGATCATCTTGTCGCGCGGATAGGCGACGGCGGCCGCTTCCTTGATTGCCGTGCTGTTCATGACGCCCCAGCCCCAGACCAGCACATAGTCCGGCCGGTTCTGGCGGATCGCCAGCCATTGCGACTTCTGCTCGACGCCGGGATGCGTGACCGGGATCGGCGTGAAGTCGAAGCCGTACTTCTGCGCCAGCACTTGCAGCATCGGAATCGGCTCTTTGCCGTAGGGGCTGTCATGGTAAAGCAGTGAAATCTTCCTGCCTTTCAGCTTGTCGAAGCCGCCGAGTTCCTTGGCGACGTACTGGATCGCGATATCGGCCGCGGACCAGTAGGTGCCGAGCAATGGAAAATTGTAGGCGAACACCGCGCCGTTCTTGGAATCAGCACGGCCGTACCCCATCGTGATGATCGGGATCTTGTCGGTCGCGGTCTTTTCGGTGAGCGCGAACGTGATGCCGGTCGACAGCGGGTTGATGAACGCCGCGCCGGTTGGACCCTTGCTCTTCAGACGCTCGTAGCACTCCACGCCCTTATCGGTCGCGTAGCCCGTCTCGCATTCCTCGGTCAGAATCTTGACGCCGTTGATGCCGCCGTCGCGTTCATTGATCAGGCTGTAATAGTCCACGACGCCGTTTGCGTAGGGCGCGCCGTTCACGGCGTATGGTCCGGTCCGGTACGATAAAATCGGGATGAACTGCTCGGTTTGCGCTGCGGCCGGTGCGCTCAACGCCGCGCCGGCCAGGGCGGCCGCCAGCATCAATACATTGCGTGCAATACTTGCCATATTGATATCCTCCTCGTTTCAAGTCCTTCTTTTCCGTCCGCGGTGCTTCCTTCCTCTCCGTTGTCAGCGGCCGCCATCCGCGCTGCGATCGTGACGCGATCGCTCCTTCAATAGGGAAACGGCCAAAGTCTGAGCTTCTCCTTGCCGATCGATATCAGCCTGGCGAAGCCATGGGGTTCCTTGATGAGCAGATAACAGATCAAGGATCCGAAGATGATGAACTGGAGGTGAGTGATCGTTTGCGTCGACAGTGGCAGGCCGAGTTCGGTCGGAATCACATTCAGCATGATCGGCATGATGAGGATGAAAGCCGCCCCGATGAACGAACCCATGATCGATCCGAGCCCTCCGATGATGACCATGAACAGAAGCTCAAGCGAGCGGTCGATCGAGAACGCAAGCGGTTCCCATGAACCGAGGTAGACGAACGCCCAGAGCGCACCCGCCACCCCGATGATGAACGAAGATACCGCGAAGGCCGTGAGCTTGGCATAGAGCGGCCGGATTCCGATCAGTTCGGCGGCGATATCCATGTCGCGGATCGCCATCCACTGCCGGCCGAGATTACCGCGAACGAGATTCTTCGCCAGCACCGCCATCACGCTCACGAAGAGCAGGCACAGCAGGTAGCGCTCGACCGGCGTGCGAACGATCATGCCGAAGAAATCCAATTCCGGCGCATTCACCGATCCCGATGGGGCGTAGTTGGTGAACCACGGGAGCCGCAGGAACGCCCAATCGAAGAAGAACTGCGCGGCGAGCGTTGCGACCGCCAGGTAGAGACCCTTGATCCGCAGACTGGGAATGCCGAACAGGATTCCGGCACAGGCCGCCATCAACCCGCCCAGCAGGATGGATGCCAGCACGGGCAACGGTGGGATCGCGATCGCGAAACCAAGCCAGGCAAGCGGGATATGAACGCCGGTCGCCAGCTTGTAGGCGGAATAGGCGCCGATCGCCATGAACGCGCCGCTGCCGAGCGAGATCTGGCCGCAATAGCCGACGAGAATGTTTGTCCCGACGGCCGCGAGCGCCAGGATGAGGAAGGGCAGCAGGATGGCCCACAACAGATAGTCGGTGCGGAACGGCCAGATACGGAAACTGGCCAACAGCGGCACGCCAATGAAGGCAAGCCCGAGCAGGACAGCGAGGGCAATACGATCCTGACGGATCGGGAAGATCGCCATGTCCTCCGCGTAGTTCGTCTTGAACTGGCCGGCTTCGCGATAAAGCACAACGATCTCCTTGGCTCAGATACGTTCGATGATGCGCTCGCCGAACAGACCCTGTGGCCGCAACAGCAGCACCGCCAACGCCAGCACGTAGGCAAACCAATATTCGATGCCGCCGCCGATCGATGGCCCGAGATAGACCTCTGCGAGCTTCTCACCCGCACCGACAATGAGCCCGCCGACGATGGCTCCGGGAATGGAGGTAAGGC
>NZ_VKHP01000187.1 GCF_010811875.1 Bradyrhizobium uaiense | reverse complement strand
AGAGCAAAGCGGGTGGGGATCAGCTCTCTCCATGAGCTGCGTCGCCTGTGGCCTGGCTCCCCCCCCCACCCCCCCCCCCTCTTTGGGGGGGGGGAGAAAACAAGGGGCCCCCCCCCCGGCGCCCCCCCCGCGCCGGAGGGAGGCGGTGTTTCGGCATCTCCCGCTCCGCCCCAGCCAAGTCCGTCGCCGGTCGCCCCTCGCCGCAGTGAAGGGGGGGGGGGGGGGGAGGGACGTTGCCTCCGCTTGCACCAGCCTCTCGATATGCGCGACCAGATCGCTCAGCACACCCTCCAAATTCGAGAGCACATCGTTGTTCCAGTAACGGACGACTGTCACGCCCTTCTCGGCGAGCCATTGCGTTCTGCGATCGTCAGCCTGCTTGCGCTGCTCGGCATGCTGCCCGCCATCCACCTCTACGGCGAGATGAAGGCGGGAGCAGTAGAAGTCGACGGTGTATGGACCGATCGGATGCTGCTTGCGGAATGAGAAACCATTAGCTGATCGCGGCGCAATGCGCGCCAGAGGCAGGTCTCCGCGTCGGTCATGTTGACGCGGAGAGATCGTGCGCGGGCCGTCATATCTTTCGTGCGGGAAAAGCGCGACCCCCACCCGCCCGCTTCGCGGTCGACCTCCCCCTTGCAGGGCGAGGTGGGGGGCTTGCCGGCTACGTTCATCACGTGCCGCTCTCCATCACGGCGATGGCCTCTTCCTCGTCGGCGCCGAGATAGGCGGCGATCACCTTGGGGTCGTCGCGCACGGTCTGCGGCGTGCCTTCGGCGATCTTGACGCCGTAGTCCATGACCACGACGTGATCGGAGATCTCCATCACGACCGACATGTCGTGCTCGATCAGGAGAATCGAAGTGCCCTGTTCGTTGCGGATCGACAGCAGCAGCTCGTTGAGGCCGCCGCTCTCGCGCGCGTTCAGCCCGGCCGCCGGCTCGTCGAGGCAGAGCAGGGCAGGCTCGGTGCACATCGCACGCGCGATCTCGAGCCTGCGCTGGTCGCCGTAGGGCAGATTGCCCGCGGCATCGTCGGCGCGGTCGAGCAGGCCGACGCGGTCGAGCCAGGACCGCGCCAGGTCGATGGCGCGCTTTTCGGCCTCGCGCCAGGACGGCAGGCCGAGCAGGCCCAGCACGGTCAGACCCGAGGCGCGCATCAGCGCGTTGTGCTGGGCCACCATCAGATTCTCCAGCGCGGTCATGCCGGGAAACAGCCGGATGTTCTGGAAGGTGCGCGCGACCTTGGCCTGCTTGGAGATACGGAAATCGTTCAACCGCTCGAGCTGGATGCTGCGGCCGTCGTCATGGCTGAGGCGGATCGCGCCGCCGCTCGGCCGGTAGAAGCCGGTGATGCAGTTGAACACCGTGGTCTTGCCGGCGCCGTTCGGACCGATCAGCGCGGTGATCTTGCGCCGCTCGGCGGCGAAGGAGAGCTCGTTGACCGCGACGATGCCGCCGAAGCGCATCATCAGACGGTCGACGGTGAGGATGGGGTCGCCGCTCATCCGTGGCCCTCCTTGACGAGATCGGACGAGATCGCCTGGTTGCGCTCCAGGAACACGGTCGGCGCGCGATGGCCGATCAGGCCGCGCGGCCGCCAGATCATCAGCAGCACCATGGCGATGCCGAACACCAGCATGCGGTATTGGTCGAGGCCGCGGAACAATTCGAAGCCGCCGATCATGGTCAGTGCGGCAAGCGCGACGCCGAGCTGCGAGCCCATGCCGCCGAGCACGACGATCGCCAGCACCAGCGCCGATTCCTGGAAGGTGAAGGATTCCGGGCTGATGAAGCCCTGCCTTGTGGCGAAGAACGCGCCGGCGAAGCCGCCGAACATCGCACCGGTCGCGAACGCCGTCAGTTTGGTGGTCGTGGTGTTGATGCCGAGTGCGCGGCACGCGACCTCGTCCTCGCGCAGCGCCTCCCAGGCGCGGCCGATCGGCAGCCGCCGCAGCCGGATCGTCACCCAGTTGGTGAGCAGCGCCATCGCCAGGATCAGGTAGAACAGGAAGACGAGGCGATGGGTCGGCGAGAACTCGATGCCGAGCCTGGCGGCGAGCCCGCTGTCGCTGTTATCGAGCGGAATGCCGAACATGGTCGGGCGGGGAATTCCCGAGACCCCGTTGGGGCCGCCGGTCAGGCTTTGCCAGTTGATGATGACGAGGCGGATGATCTCGCCGAAGGCCAGCGTCACGATCGCCAGATAATCGCCGCGCAGCCGCAGCACCGGAAAGCCGAGCAACACGCCCCAGAACGCCGCCAGGATGCCGGCGAGCGGCAGGCAGACCCAGAACGACAATCCGAAATTGGTGGCAAGCAGCGCGTAGGAATAGGCGCCGACCGCATAGAAGGCGACATAGCCGAGATCGAGCAGGCCGGCGAGGCCGACCACGACGTTCAATCCCCATCCCAGCATCACATAGGTCAGGACCAGGATCGAGAGGTCGAGAATGTAGCGCTGGTCATAGAAGATGACCGGCACCAGGAAGGCGAACACCAGCAGCGCCGGCGCCAGCCAGCGGCCGGCGAACGACATCGCTGACTGCACCGGCTTCGGAACGAGGCTGTCCTTGTCGATCGGCCCCCACCATTGCCGCAGCAGCTCGACGATGATGCTGCCGCCGAACACCGTGGCGACGAGGGCCGCGAGGTCGCCGAACCGCGTCCAGTAGATCAGGCCGCCTTGCGGTCCGGCCTCGGTGCGCACGCCGATCATCAGCGAGAACAGCACCAGCGCGACGAGCGCGCTGATCAGGGCTTTCTTGAGAATGAAGGCGCCGCCCGAGGGCAGCGCGGCATGCGAGGGGCGGGCTGAGGTCGCGCTCACGAAGTGCCTGTCAGACTTTTTCGACTTCGGGACGGCCAAGCAGGCCGGTCGGCATGAAGATCAGCACCACGATCAGGATCGAGAACGCGGCGACGTCCTTGTACTCCACCGAGAAATAGGCCGACCAGAACGTCTCGATCAGGCCGATCGCAAGCCCGCCGAGCATTGCGCCCGGCAGCGAGCCGATGCCGCCGAGCACTGCGGCGGTGAACGCCTTGATGCCGGCGACGAAGCCCATGAAGAAATCGACCAGGCCGTAATACAGCAGGTACATCATGCCGGCGACGGCGGCGAGCGCGGCGCCGATCACGAAGGTCATCGAGATGGTGCGGTCGACGTCGACGCCGAGCAGCGCTGCCATGGTCTGGTCCTGCTCGCAGGCGCGCATGTCGCGTCCGAGCCGGGTGCGCGAGACCAGCCAGGTGAACAGCGCAAGCACCACGATGGTGGCGAGCACGACCATGATCTGGATGTTGGAGAGCTGAACGGCGAAGCCCTGCGAGCCCTCATGCAGCGTGTAGCCGCCGGTGATGATCGGCGGCACCGGTTTGACGCGTGCGCCCTGCGACACCTGCGAGAAGTTGGTCAGCACGAACGACATGCCGATCGCCGACAGCATCGGCGCCAGCCGGAACGAATGCCTCAGCGGTCGGTAGGCGATGCGCTCGATGGTCCAGCCATAGAGCGCGGTGATCGCCATCGAGACCAGCAGCACGATCAAGAGGATCAGCGGGATCGCGGTGAGGCCGAGCGACACCAGCACCAGGAACGAGATCAGCGCGATGAAGCCGCCGATCATGAAGATGTCGCCATGGGCGAAGTTGATCATGCCGACGATGCCGTAGACCATCGTGTAGCCGATGGCGATCAAGCCGTAGATCGAACCGAGCACGAGGCCGTTGATCAATTGCTGGGCGAAATAATCCATGCGCTGCCGTTAGTCCCCACTTCGCTCGAAAACGCTACGTCCGAGTGACGCGGCGAGGGCCCCCGGCAGCCTGATCCGTCGCGTCGTGCCATTTTCTAACAGCGGAACCCCGGCGGCGGCAACAGCGTGGCAGCAGCAGAAAGGGCTTGTACATAACTACTTTGGCGGGTGCGGTTCCGATGTCACAGAGGCGACACGTGGTTGCCTTGCAATGATCACGCCGGAACCCGTGTTCCCCAAGCAACTGCGCTCCTGGCGCGCGCGTTGTCCCCAGCTTCATGAAAGCAAAGGGAGTAGCCGCATGAGCAATCAGAACCAGAAGCCGGGCCAGCAAGGCCAGAAGCCTGGTCAGAAGCCGGGCCAGCAACAGCAGGGTGGCGGGCAGAAGCCCGGCCAGCAGCAGCAGGATCCGGGCCGGCAGGGCCAGACCCCTGATCCGGAGCGCTAGTCCGGAGACGTTGAGCAAGCGACGTTAGCAAAAGACGTTAGCAACTGACGTTACCAGGAGCAGTTCCAGAAGGGTCTCGCCGCAAGGCGGGACCCTTCTCTTTTGCGCCGTTTTGGCACGGCGCCGACCGTTCCCCCGACAATCCCCAGCCCGATTAAGGTAAACAAAGGGTTTAAATTGCCGCCGGCAATCGATCGGCGTTACCTCGCAGGCTGAACCGTCGCCGACCTGAAAGGCGCCGGAGAGAGACGGGAAGCGGCAATGTCGAACAACTGGCGGATCAGCTCCTTCAACGGCGCGCTGCTTGCGGCCTATTTCATTCCGGTCTGGACCATCATCGCCTTCAGCATCATGGTGTCGCCGATCCACGGTCTCTATGAGCGGCCGAGCGTGTCGATCGCGCTGTATGCGAGCGACTATCTGCACCTCTCGAAGATTGCGACGGTACGGCTCGCATGGCTCCTGGCGCTGGCGCGGATCACCGTGGTGGCGTTCTTCGCGGTCTTCCTCGCGATGACGGCCTTTTCGCCGCTGCGCAAGAAGAGCGGCGGCAGCGACGAGGCGCTTGCGGTCGCGCTCTGCCTCGGCAGCGTGCTGAGCTTCGCCAGCATGATGATGGCCTCCAGGGTCGGCGAGATCGAAGCGTTGCGCATGCATGCCGCCGAGCTTCTGATGCTGCTCGGCACCGCGATCGTGATGCTGTTCGAGACGTCGCCGAAGCGGGCCCTCGAGGCACCCGTCGCCGAGGCGGGCGCGCCGACCGGCGAGCTATCCCTTCAGCAGCCCTAGTTCGGCAATGATCGCGCCGGCTTCCTTGACGGCGTGATTGGCGGCGGGCACGCCGCAATAGATCGCCTGCTGCAGCAGGATCTCCTTGATGTCGTCGGGCGTGAAGCCGCCTTCGGCAAGCGCCGCGCGCACATGCAGGCGGAATTCGTCCCACTGGCCGAGCGCGACCATGGTGCCGATCACAAGCACGCGGCGGGTGCGATGATCGAAATGCGGTCGGGTCCAGATGTCGCCCCACGCATAGCGCGTGATCAGGTCCTGGAAGTCGGTGTTGAACGCGTTGCGGTTCTTGATCGACTTGTCGACCCATTCATCGCCCAGCACCTTGCGGCGCTGGGTCATGCCGTCGTCGCGGCGCTGATTGTCGTCCATGGATGTCTCCTCCTCGTCATTGCGAGGAGCGAAACGACGAAGCAGTCCATGTCTCGGCAGGCGGTGACATGGATTGCTTCGCTCCGCTCGCAATGACGTCCATTGCTGCTTGCGTTTAACGTTGCGTCAGGAAGCCGACCACGGCCTCGGTGAAGGCGTGCGACTGCTCGACATTGGAAATATGCGCGGCGTCGAGCAGCGTCATGCTCGCGCCGGGAATGCCGCTGCGGATCATCTCGCCCGTCGACACCGGCGTCGCCACGTCCTGCTTGCCTGCGATCACCAGGGTCGGGCTCTTGATCCTGGGCAGCAACGGGCGCTGGTCGAGCGTCGACAGCGCCTCGCAGCAGGCAAGATAGCCCTCGACGGGGGAGGCGATCAGCATCGCCTTCATGCGCGCCGTGATCTGCGGTTCGCGCTCGCGGAAGTCGGCGGTCAGCCAGCCCGCGATCACGGTGTCGGCGACCGCGGCGATGCCGCCTTCCTTTACCGCCTTGATCCGGTTCAGCCAGTTGGTCGGATCGGGATAGTAGCAGGCGGTGTTGGCGAGGATCAGCTTGCCGAATCGCTCGGGCGCGTTGGCGCCGAGCCATTGCCCGACCATGCCGCCCATCGACAGGCCGCACCAATGCACCTTCTCGATGTTGAGGTCGTCGAGGATCGCGAGCACGTCGCGGCCGAACCGCTCCATCGAGTAGGGGCCCGCCGGCACGCCGGATTTGCCGTGACCGCGGCGGTCGTAACGGATGACGCGGAACATCTGCGTCAGCGCCGGCATCTGTGGTTCCCACATCTGCAAGGTGCAGCCGAGCGAGTTCGACAGCATCAGGGTCGGTCCGCCGTCGCGGCCGTCCACCTGGACGTTGAGCAGGCACCCGTCGGCGTTGATCATCGGCATCGTCTTGTCCCTCTCGTCATCCCGCTATTTGTCATCCAGCGAAGCCAGCAGGCGGTCGATCAGCGCCTGCGAGGCGCCCTGATAGGCCATCGGCTCGAACAGGCCAGCGATTTGTTTCGCGTCAAGATGCGCGGTGACCTTCGCATCCGCCGACAGCACGTCGCGCAAGTGTTTCTTGTCCGCGACCGCCTGCCTGCTCGCGGCCTCGATCAGATGATGGGCGTCGCTCTTGCCGATCTTCTCGGCGAGCGCAAAGGTGACCGCTTCCGCCATGATCAACCCATGGGTCGCATCGAGATTGGCGCGCATCCGCACCGCATCGACCTCGAGCCCTTCGGCGAGATCGACTGTCGCGGCGAGCGCGCCAGAGGTCACCAGCATCAGGCTCGGCAAGGTCGGCCATTCCGCATGCCACGGACCGGCGCTGCGCTCATGGTCCTGGACCTGTGCGGCAAGGATCGTCGCGGCGAGGTTCGGCGCCATGGTCGCAGCGCCCAGCGCGCTCGCGGCGGCGACCGGATTGCGCTTGTGCGGCATGGTGGACGAGCCGCCGCGGCCGGCGCCTGCGGGCTCGAAGGCCTCGCCGACATCGGTCTGCATCATCAGCGAGACGTCCCGCGCGATCTTGCCGCAGCTGCCGGCGAGAATCGCGAACACCGATGCCGCCTCGGCGATGCGGTCGCGGTGGGTGTGCCAGGGCGCATCGGGCAAGGGCAGGTCGAGCTCTTTCGCCAGTGCTGCGGCGACCGAAAGTCCCTTGTCGCCGAGTGCGGCGAGCGTGCCGGCGGCGCCGCCGAATTGCAGCGCCAGCGTTTCGCGGCGCAACCGTTGCAGTCGCTTGCGCGAGCGATGCAGGGCTGCGGCATATTCGGCGAGCTTCAGTCCGAACGGCATCGGCAGCGCGTGCTGCAACCAGGTCCGCGCCACGACCGCGGTGTTGCGATTGGCGCGGGCGAGGCCGGCAAAGCCCGCAACGGCGCGGTCGAGGTCGGCGAGCAGCGCATCGATGCCGGCGCGCAGCGACAGCATGGTCGCGGTGTCGATCACGTCCTGGCTGGTTGCGCCCCAGTGTACGTAGCGCGCCGCCTCGGCATCTGCCCTGGCGACATCAGCGGTCAGCGCCTTCACCAGCGGGATCGCCAGATTGCCGGATCGCGTCGCGGCATCGGCCAGCGCGGCGAGGTCGAATGATTCGGCTTTGCAGGCCGCGGCAATCGGTCCTGCGCTCGCCGCGGGAATCACGCCGCAGGCCACCTCGGCGCGGGCCAGCGCGGCCTCGAAATCCAGCATGTTTTGCAGCGTGGCGATATCGTCGCACACCGCGCGCATCGCGGCGCTCGACAGCATCGGCGCAAGCAGGGGAGAAATGGCTGTGCTCATGGCGCGCGACCTAACCACTCCCGGGCGTCGCTGCCAATGCCCCGGCGCTGCCGTCATTTTCGGCAGTGTGGATCGCGCGATTTCGTGAACGGCGGTCTTGGCTTGCTGCGGTTGCGAATATGCATCGCTCATCCTCCGAAGGTGCCCTTTCCTTTGCGCCCCGGCTGCTTTACTTGGGGGAAAAGGTTGTTAGCGATCGAGGAGGTCCCCCATGGCCATGACAATGACCGGCGAAGTCCAGCTTGCAGCGCCGCGCCAGGCTGTGTGGGACAAGCTCAACGATCCGGAAGTGCTGAAGGCCTGCATTCCCGGCTGTGAAGAGCTGGAGAAGACCGACGAAGGCGGCTTCCGTGCCACCGCCAAGATGAAGGTCGGCCCGGTCTCCGCCCGCTTCAAGGGCAAGGTCATGTTGAGCGATCTCGATCCGCCGAACGGCTACAAGATTTCGGGTGAAGGCGAGGGCGGGGTCGCCGGCTTCGCCAAGGGCGGCGCCACCGTGGGCCTGGCCGACAAGGATGGCGGTACGCTTCTGAGCTACAACGTGGAAGCGCAGATCGGCGGCAAGCTCGCCCAGCTCGGCCAGCGCCTGATCAACGGCGCCGCCAAGAAGCTGGCCGATGAATTCTTTGCAAATTTTGCAAAGGCGGTGCAGGGTTAGCCCTGCTTTACGGCTGGATTATCTGGGGCCGGCCAAGTCTTCCCGCTATGTCCTGGATGGGTGGCTCGAAAGGTTGCCCATCGCGGGGCGCGCCCATATTATGCCGTCTGGAATGATTTTAAACCGCCTGCTTCGCCGATATGCGGTGAGGCAGATAAGAGAGTGCTGATGGCCAAGATTTCAATGATCGTGAACGGCAACCCCGTTAACGCCAACGTCGACCCCCGTACCCTTCTGGTCCAGTTTCTGCGCGAAAATCTGCGGCTGACCGGTACGCATGTCGGCTGCGACACCTCGCAGTGCGGCGCCTGCGTCGTGCACCTGGACGGCAAGGCGGTGAAGTCCTGTACGACGCTTGCGGTGATGGCCGACGGTCATGAGGTCAAGACCATCGAGGGGCTGGCGGCCGACGGTGCGCCGCTGCATCCGATGCAGGAAGCCTTCCGCGAGCATCACGGCCTGCAATGCGGCTTCTGCACGCCGGGCATGATCATGACCGCGGTCGACCTGGTCCATCGCAAGGGCCACGAGCTCACCGACGAGGTGATCCGCGAGGAGCTGGAAGGCAATCTCTGCCGCTGCACCGGCTACCAGAACATCGTCGCTTCGATCGCCGCCGGCGCCAAGGCGATGGCCAAATCGGACCTCGCTTAATCAGCAATTCGTCGCGATCGCGATCAGGACATTCCAATGTACGAATTCAAATATCACCGTCCCGGCACCGTGCGGCAGGCCGCCAACCTGCTGGTGAAGAACGAGGACGCCAAGCTGATCGCCGGCGGTCACACGCTGGTGCCGGTCATGAAGCAGCGGCTCGCTAGCCCGCCGCATCTGGTCGACCTCTCCCACATCGAAGGTCTCGACACGATCGAGATGAAGGGCCGCTCGCTGGTGATCGGCGCTACCGCCAAGCACGCCGAGGTCGCGAACTCCGCGATCGTGGGCGAGGCGATCCCGGCGCTGGCCGAGCTTGCCGGCCTGATCGGCGATCCCGCCGTGCGCCACCGCGGCACCATCGGCGGCTCGCTCGCCAACAACGATCCGACCGCGGACTACCCGGCTGCGGTGCTGGCGCTGGGTGCGACCATCGTCACCAACAAGCGCCGCCTCAAGGCCGAGGAGTATTTCCAGGGCCTGTTCTCGACTGCGCTCGAGGCCGACGAGATCATCACCAAGGTGATGTTCCCGCTGGCGAAGAAGGCGGCCTACGTTAAGTTCCGCAACCAGGCCTCGCGTTATGCGTTGGTTGGCGTGTTCGTGGCCAAGCGTCCGTCCGACGTGCGCGTCGCGGTCACCGGTGCGGGCTCCGACGGCGTGTTCCGCGTCGCAGCGTTCGAGGAGGCTCTGAAGAAGCGCTTCTCGCACAAGGTGCTCGACGGCATCGCGGTTCCCCCCGAAGGACTGAACAGCGACCTGCACGGCAGTGCCGAATACCGCGCGCATCTGATCGGCGTTTTGACGCGCAGGGCGGTGGAAGCCGCCAACGCCAAGGACTAAATCCAGGGACTAGATCCAAGGGACTAGATACGACCTAGATCCCAAGGATTAGATCCAAGGCGTGATGTTGCTAACCCCTGTTCGAAGACTGGCTGTTCCATGAGTGCATCGGCGTTACCTACCTCCGTCGATGCGCTCGAGGAGCTGTTGACGTCGCGCGGCTATCTCGCCGAGCGGTCGCTCGCGACCGTGACCTATCTGGCGCTGCGCATGGGCCGGCCGCTGTTCCTCGAAGGCGAGGCCGGCGTCGGCAAGACCGAGATCGCCAAGGTCCTGTCGGCGGCACTGGGTCGCAAGCTGATCCGCCTGCAATGCTATGAGGGCCTCGACGTTGCCTCTGCCGTCTATGAGTGGAGCAGCGCGGCGCAGATGATCGCGATCCGGCTTGCGGAAGCCTCCGGCGACACCGATCGCGACCAGCTCGCCAGCGACATCTTCGCCGAGCGCTTCCTGATCAAGCGGCCGCTGCTGCAAGCGCTCGAGCCCGACGTCGCGGGGCCCCCGGTGCTCCTGATCGACGAGCTCGACCGCGCCGACGAGGCGTTCGAGGCGTATCTGCTCGAAATCCTCAGCGACTTCCAGGTCACCATCCCCGAGCTCGGCACCGTGAAGGCGCCGGCGCCGCCGATCGTGATCATCACCTCGAACCGCACCCGCGAGATTCACGACGCGCTGAAGCGGCGCTGCCTCTATCACTGGGTGGATTATCCCACGGCCGACCGCGAGCTTGCGATCGTCAAGTCGCGGGTGCCGAACATTTCCGCAAAACTGTCGCAGCAGGTCGTCCGCTTCGTGCAGGCGCTGCGCAACCAGGATTTCTATAAGTCGCCGGGAGTCGCCGAGACGATCGACTGGGCCACCGCGCTGTCGGAGCTCGACGCCCGCTCGCTGACGCCGCAGGTGGTCGGCGACACGCTGGGCGCACTCTTGAAGTACCAGGACGACATCGCGCGCATGCAGGGCGATGCGTTGCAGAAGACATTGAAGGAAGCGACGAGCGACTAGCCGTCATTCCGGGGCGCGCACAGCGCGAGCCCGGAATCCATCGGGCCGCGTTGACGCTGAAGAATGGATTCCGGGCTCTCGCTTCGCGATCCCCGGAATGACGGGAGTGGATAGTTCGATGCCCATCAACCACCTCGCGCCTCCGACCGGCCATATGGCCGACAACGTGGTCGGCTTTGCCCGCGCGCTGCGGGCGGCCGGGCTGCCCGTCGGGCCGGGCTCGGTGATCGATGCGCTCGACGCGTTGCAGCTGATCGAGGTCGGCAACCGGCTCGACTTCTACGCCACGCTGGAGGCGATCTTCGTCAAGCGTCACGAGCATGCGGTGATCTTCCGGCAGGCCTTCATGCTGTTCTTCCGTGCCGCCGAGGAGTGGAAGAGCATGCTGGATTCGGTGCCGCTGCCCGACCACGCCAGGAAGAAGCCGCCGCCGGCCTCGCGCCGGGTCCAGGAGGCGATGGCGCAGCCGGCGAAGACCGAGGAGCGGCCGCAGGCCCAGGAGCAGGAGCTGAAACTCTCGGTCTCCGACAAGGAGATTTTGCAGAAGAAGGATTTTGCGCAGATGACCGCGGCTGAGATCGCCGAGGTGACGCGCGAGATCGCCAAGATGCGGCTGCCGCAGGCCGAGCTCGTCACCCGCCGCTACCAGCCGGACGCGCGGGGACTGCGGCTCGACATGCGCCGCACTGTGCGCAACTCGCTGCGCACCGGCGGCGAGATCATCGACATCAGGAAGCTCGGCCGGATCGAGAAGCCGGCGCCGATCGTGGCGCTGCTCGATATCTCCGGCTCGATGAGCGAGTACACCCGCCTGTTCCTGCACTTCCTGCACGCCATCACCGACGCCCGCAAGCGGGTCTCGGTGTTTCTGTTCGGCACCCGCCTGACCAATGTGACGCGCGCGTTACGGGCGCGTGACCCCGACGAGGCGCTGGCGAGCTGCTCGTCCTCGGTCGAGGACTGGGCCGGCGGGACCCGGATCGCGACCTCGCTGCACACCTTCAACCAGCTCTGGGCCCGCCGGGTGCTCGGGCAGGGCGCCATCGTCCTCCTTATATCCGATGGACTAGAACGGGAGGCGGATGCCAAACTGGCCTTTGAAATGGACCGTTTGCACCGCTCCTGCCGCCGCCTGATCTGGCTCAACCCGCTGCTGCGCTATTCGGGCTTCGAGGCCAAGGCGCAGGGCATCAAAATGATGTTGCCCCACGTTGACGAATTTCGCCCGGTGCATAACTTGACGTCCATCAAGGGCTTGATCGGGGCGCTGTCATCCCCGCCGCCGGCGCACCACCGCAGCCTGATCCGTTCTGTTGCCTGAGGAGACCGCTCATGCTCAACCGCGACGAAGACATCCTTCAGGCCGCCGAGACCTGGCAGAAGCAGGGCCACGGCGTGGCGCTCGCCACCGTGGTCGAGACCTGGGGCTCGGCGCCGCGCCCGGCCGGCTCGAGCCTCGTTATCAATGACGACGGCACGTTCTTAGGGAGCGTCTCCGGCGGCTGCGTCGAGGGCGCAGTGGTCACCGAGGCGCTCGACGTGATCGCGAGCGGCCAGCCAAAAATGCTCGAATTCGGCGTCGCCGACGAGACCGCCTGGAATGTCGGCCTGTCCTGCGGCGGCACCATCCGCGTCTTCGTCGAGAAGGTCGGCTAGCCGTGAAGCTCGAGATCCTCAAAGAGCTGAACGCCGAGCGCGCTGCGCGCCGCCCGGTGATCATCGTCACCGACACCGCCAACGGCGATCAGCGCCTGGTCAAGGCCGCGGACATCGCGACCGATCCACTGCGCGCCGAACTTTCAAAGCAGCTGCGGATGGGCAAGAGCGGCAACGTCGAAGTTGCGGGCAAGAAGCTGTTCCTCAACGTCTACGCGCCGACCGCAAAGCTCGTGATCATCGGCGCGGTCCATATCAGCCAGGCGCTGGCGCCGCTGGCGCGCTCGCTCGACTATGACGTCACGGTGGTCGATCCACGCACCGCGTTTGCAAGCCCGGAGCGTTTCCCCGACGTGCCGCTGGTCGCCGAGTGGCCCGACGTCGCGCTGCCGCCGCTCAACGTCGATCACTACACCGCGTTCGTCGCGGTGACGCATGATCCGAAGATCGACGATCCGGCGCTGCTGCACGCCTTCGACCGCGACTGCTTCTATATCGGCGCACTCGGTTCGCGAAAGACCCATGCCAAGCGCGCCGAGCGGCTGCGCGCGCAGGGCGCGAAAGACAGCGACATCGCGCGCATCCACGCGCCGATCGGCCTCGACATCGGCGCGGTGTCGCCGTCGGAGATCGCGGTTGCGATCATGGCCGAGATCACCGCGCAGCTGCGTCTGCCTCCCAAAGAAAAAGAAGAAGCGGCATGAAATTCGGTCCCGCCAGTCCGGCCGACGCGATTGGCGGCGTCACCGTGCATACGCTTCGCCAGGGCGCGCTGGTGCTCAAGAAGGGCACCACGATCGGCCCCGCGGAGGTCGAGGCGCTGACCAAGGCCGGCGTCAAGGACGTCGTCGTGGTGCGGCTGGAGCAGGGCGACGTCTCCGAGGACACAGCTGCCGCCAGCATCGCGCAGGCGGTGGCGGGCGAGGGCGTCAATGTCGAGCGCGCCTTCACCGGCCGCGCCAACCTGTTCGCGGCGCGCCCCGGCGTGCTGGTGGTCGACCGTGCCGCGGTCGATCGCATCAACGGCGTCGACGAGGCCATCACCTTTGCCACGCTTGCGGCATACAAGCCTGTGGTCGAAGGTGAGATGATCGCGACCGTCAAGCTGATCCCGTTCGGCGTCGAGGGGCGCTTGCGCGATGCCGCCGTCGCAGTCGCCGGCAGGGATACGCTGCGGATCGCGCCCTATGTGATCAAGAAGGTCGGCGTGGTCTCGACCTTGCTGCCCGGCCTCGCACCGAAGGTGATCGACAAGACGCTGCGCGTCACCGCCGAGCGTCTGGCGCCGGCCGGTGCGACGATCATTGCCGAGCGCCGCGTGCCGCATGACGAAACCGTGCTCGCAGGTGCGATCAAGGAATTGCTCGGCTTAGGAGCCGAACTCGTCATCGTGTTCGGCGCCTCGGCGATCGCCGACCGGCGCGACGTGATCCCCGCGGCGATCACCGAGATCGGCGGCGCGATCGAGCATTTCGGCATGCCGGTCGATCCCGGCAATCTGCTTTTGATCGGCAGCGCCGGCGGCGTGCCGGTGTTGGGCGCGCCGGGTTGCGCGCGCTCGCCGGTCGAGAATGGGTTTGACTGGGTGCTGATGCGGCTGCTCGCCGGCATCAAGGTGACGCGGTCCGATCTCACCGGCATGGGCGTCGGCGGTCTGTTGATGGAGATCGTGACGCGGCCGCAGCCGCGTACCGTGCCCGACACCGAAGGCAATCGCAACGTCGCGGCGATCGTGCTCGCCGCCGGCCGCTCGACCCGGATGGGCGGCCCCAACAAGCTGCTCGCCGAGCTCGACGGCAAGAAGCTTGCGCGCATCGTCGCCGAGCAGGCGCTGGCCTCGAAGGCCTCTGAGGTGATCGTCGTCACCGGGCATCAGGCCGATCTGGTCGAGCAGGCGCTCGATGGACTCAAGGTCAAGTTCGTCCGCAACCCGGATTTCGCCGGCGGTCTCGCGAGTTCGGTGAAGGCAGGCATCTCGGCGGTCTCCGACAGTGCCGACGGCGCGGTCGTCTGTCTCGGCGACATGCCGCTGATCGATGCGCAACTGATCGACCGCCTGATCGAGACCTTTGCCCCCGATCGAGGCCATCTGATCGCGGTCCCCGTCAGCGAGGGCCGCCGCGGCAATCCGGTCTTGTGGTCGCGGCGCTTCTTCAGGGAATTGATGACGCTCGACGGCGACATCGGTGCCCGCCATCTGATCGCCAAGCACGCCGAGGTGGTCGCCGAGGTCCCGGTCGAAGGCAACAGCGCCTTCCTCGACATCGATACGCCGCAGGCGCTGGAAGCAGCAAGGCGCAACTAGCTCTATCCGCCGTCGTCCCGGCGGAGGCCGGGACCCATTACCACCGAAGGTGGTTGTTGCGCGACGTGGGGCCACAGCTTCTTTCAACAACTCTATCCTGTGGTTATGCGTCCCGGCCTCCGCCGGGACGACGGGTGGATAGAACGCGCCATCAACCCGTCATTCACCATCTGGAAACGACCCCTGCGTACAGTCCGCGCCGGACTTTGGGGGATTTCCACTTGATCATTTCGACCGCCGCCGCGCAGCGTCGCGCGCTGACGATTCTCGTCCTGACATTGCTGCTCGGCGCCACGCGTTTCTCGGTGGAAACCTTCGTCGCCAAGGCGCACGCGGCCGGCGCGTTCGCGGTCGGCAAGTGCGGGGCGTATGGCCAGGCCTACGACTATCCGGCGGAAGGTGCGGCGCGTGCCGCGGCGCTGAAACAGTGCAAGGGCGATTGCACGACGGTGACCATGAAGCGCGCATGTGCCGCGCTCTCGATCGACATGAAAAATCCCTGCGGCGCGCATGGCTATGCGGTCGCACCGAAGATATCTGGCTCGCTCAATGCCGCCACCCGCAAATGCTACGAATATGGCGGCAAGGAATGCGTGATCCGCGCCTGGGCCTGCGACGCCAAGGGGTAGGCGCGGGCGGCGTGCCAGCGACCAAGGCGTGTAGTGTGCGCTCGTGCAGGCTACGCTGCTTCCGCTTGCAGGAAACGAACGTCAGCGTTTGACGGGCAGATGAGGGATGCTTCGCCGGCACTGGCGGTTGCCCTCATCCCGCGGATACACTGTACCCATGCAGTTCGACACCAAGATCGCGGTCGTGATCCGCTCCGACCTGGAAGTCTGGCAGAAGCTCAACGTGGCGTCGTTCCTGGCCGGTGGCATCGCGGCTTCCTTTCCGGAGTGCATCGGCGAGAATTACGAGGACGGCTCGGGGACGAAGTATCTCTCTTTGATCGGCCAGCCGATCCTGATCTATGGCGCCGACCGCGCGCAGTTGTCACGCGCGCTGGAGCGCGCACTGGCGCGCGATGTGAAACCTGCGCTCTACACCGAGGACATGTTCAAGACCACGCATGATGCCGCCAACCGCGAGGTGGTGAGGGCGGTGGCCCGTAGCGAGCTCAATCTGGTCGGCCTCGCTTTTCGCGCTGAGCGCAAGGTGGTCGACAAGATCCTCGACGGGCTGAAGTTTCATACGTAGCCTGCTAACTATATCCGTCGTCATTCCGGGGCTCGCGAAGCGAGAGCCCGGAATCCATTCCACCACTTGCTGTGCGGCCCGATGGATTCCGGGCTCAGCCCTTCGGGCTGCCCCGGAATGACGCGAGGAGAGTGCTGCGCCGCTATCGCTGAGATGCCCGACGGGGCGCAAAACTCGCAGCAAACGGGGCGCGGTGTTTTTGATCGGGCTCAAGCCGGCGAACAGCAACCTTTCGTATGGGGAACGCGTTACCCTCAAGCGAATTGACAATGACTGACCAGTCAGTCATAATGTGTCATGACAAAGCGCACCCAGAAAACGACCCGCACCCAGCCCGCCAAGCGCCGGACCACGATCCGGGCCGCTGCGGCGAGGATCCCGAAGGTGACCTCGGCGGAGCTGCCCGAGCCGAAGCCGGCGGCGAACCGTGCGGAGAAATCCGCGGAGCGGCGCGCTGCGATCATCGAGGCGGCGATGGATGAGTTCATCGCGCGGGGCTATGCCGCGACGCGGCTCGACGATGTCGCCAAGCGGGCAGGCGTCGCCAAGGGCACGCTCTATCTGTACTTCAAGGACAAGGAGACGATGTTCGAGGAGCTGATCCGCACCGCGCTGGTGCCGCTGATCAGCCGCATGACCGCGCTGCCGACCATCACCGGTCCGGTGCGCGACGCGGTGGAGGGATTTGCCGAGACCTTCATCCGCGAGGTCGTCTCCACCCGGCGCGGCGACATTATTCGTTTGATCGTGTCGGAAGGGCCGCGCTTTCCGGCGATCGCCGATTTCTATTTCCGCGAGGTGGTGTCGAAGGGCCTGACCGGCATGAAGGCGCTGGTCCAGCTCGCGATCACGCGCGGCGAGATCAAGCATCGCGAGCTCGGAGACTTTCCGCAGCTGGTCGTCGCACCGGCGATCGTCGCGGTGATCTGGCAGAGCCTGTTCGCCCGCCACGCGCCGCTCGACGGGCTCGCGATGTTCAAGGTGCATCTCGATCTGATCTTCGGCGAACGGAGGAAGACATGACCGCGTCGCGCCTGATGAAGCTCGTGACAGCCGTTGCGCTGGCGGCCGCGCTGGCAGGTTGCAAGGAGAAGCGGGATCCGGGTTTCCAGGGCTGGGTCGAGGCCGACATGATCTTCGTCAGCCCCGACGAATCCGGCCGCGTCATCAAGCTCAACGTGCGCGAGGGCGACGAGGTCAAGCCCGGCGATCTGCTCTATTCGGTCGACGACGATCTGCAGCGCGCCGATCTCAACCAGAACAACGCGACACTGGCCAACGCGCAGCAGAGCTACGACCGCGCCGCCTCGCTGCGCGGTACCGGCGCCGGCACCCAGGCCAATCTCGATACCGCGGTCTCCGCGCTGCGCGTCGCGGAGGCCCGCGTCGTCACCTCGCAGACCCGGCTCGACCGCCGCAAGGGCTTTGCGCCGATCGCGGGCTCGATCCAGCAGATCTATTTCCGCGAGGGCGAGATGGTGCAGGCGCAGCGGCCGGTGCTGTCGATCATGCCGCCCGGCAACATGAAGCTGCGCTTCTTCGTGCCGGAGACCGAGCTGCCGAAGCTCGCGCTCGGCGACGAGGTGAGGGTGACCTGCGACAACTGCGCCAAAGACCTCACCGCGAAGATCTATTTCATCGCCACCACGGCGGAGTACACGCCGCCCGTCATCTACAGCCTCGATGAGCGGAACAAGCTGGTCTATCTGATCCAGGCGCGGCCGAGCCGGCCCGATGTCCTGCGCGTCGGCCAGCCGATCAGCATCTATCTCAACCCCAAGACGCCGGTGGCGGAGCGCAGATGAACGGCGGCCCCACCAGCACGCAACCCAACGCATCATCGATCGCGATCGATGTGAAGGGCCTGACCAAATCGTTTGGCGGACGCGAGGTGGTTCATGACCTGTCGATGCAGGTCAAGCGCGGCGAAATCTACGGCTTCCTCGGCCCCAACGGCAGCGGCAAGACCACCACCATCCGCATCCTGTGCGGCCTGCTGACGCCGGACAGCGGCGAGGGCACCTGCCTCGGCTACGACATCCGGCGGGATGCCGACAAGATCAAGCGCAAGGTCGGCTACATGACGCAGCGCTTCAGCCTCTATCAGGATCTGTCGGTGCGTGAGAATCTGGAGTTCGTCGCACGGCTCTACGGCATGCCGGACGCGCGCGGCGCCGCGCGCGACATGATCGCACGGATCGGGCTGAAGGGCCGCGAGGAGCAGCTCGCCGGTGAACTGTCCGGCGGCTGGAAGCAGCGGCTCGCGCTAGGCGCCTGCACGCTGCCCAATCCGCAGTTGCTGCTGCTTGACGAGCCGACCGCCGGCGTCGATCCCAAGGCCCGGCGCGATTTCTGGAACGAGATCCACGCGCTCGCAGCCGAAGGCCTCACCGTGCTGGTCTCGACCCATTACATGGACGAGGCCGAGCGCTGCCATGAGATCGCTTACATCGCCTATGGCCATCTGCTGGCGCATGGCACCGTCGACGAGGTGATCGCGAAGTCCGAGCTGTCGACCTGGTTGGTCACGGGCGAGGATTTCAACGGGCTGATGGCCGAGCTCAACGGCAAACCGGGCGTCGACATGGTGGCGCCGTTCGGCACCAGCCTGCACGTCTCGGGCCGCGACAAGGCGTCGCTGGAGAGCGCCATTGCGCCGTATCGCGGCAATGCGAAGTGGCATTGGCAGGCGAGCGAGCCGTCCCTCGAAGACGTCTTTATCGATCTGATGGGGCGCTCCAAAGATAACTTTCAGGGATAGGGTCCCATGAGCGCGACGGATACGATCCAGAACGGTGAGGCGAGGGAGCCGGCGTTCGGCTTCTGGCGGCGCAGCTACGCGATGCTGGTCAAGGAATTCATCCAGCTTCGCCGCGACCGCGTCTCCTTCGCGATGATTATCATCATCCCGGTGATGCAGCTCCTGTTGTTCGGCTTCGCCATCAACACCACGCCGCGTCATCTTCCGACCGCCGTGCTGTTGCAGGAGGATTCCGACCTCGGGCGCTCGATCCTGAAGGCGATGGAGAACACCTCCTATTTCCGCTTCACGCGCGAGGTGCACACGGTCGAGCAGCTCGATGAGCTGCTGCAATCCGGCAAGGTGCTGTTCGGCGTCGAGATCCCGCGCGGTTTCGAGCGCGCGGTGCGGCGCGGCGACAAGCCGGCGCTGCTGGTTGCGGCCGATGCCACTGACCCCGTGGCGTCGGGGACCGCGCTCGGTACGCTCGGGACGCTGGTGCAGTCGGCGCTGGCGCACGACCTTCATATCGGGGCTCCCCCGGAGATGCCATTCGAGATCCGCGCCCATGCCCGCTACAACCCGGCGGCGGAATCGCGGCTCAACATCGTGCCCGGCCTGGTCGGGACCATTCTGACCATGACCATGCTGATCTTCACCGCGCTGTCGGTCACGCGGGAGATCGAGCGCGGCACCATGGAAAGCCTGCTGTCGATGCCGATCAAGCCGGTCGAGGTG
>NZ_VKHP01000186.1 GCF_010811875.1 Bradyrhizobium uaiense | reverse complement strand
GCAATGGCTCTGCGCGGACAATTTCACGTTCCTCGGCGTGCGCGAGTATCGCTTCTCGCCCGATAGCGAAGCGTCGGACGACATCACTACCGGCGAAGGCCTCGGAATCCTGCGCGATCCGGACGTGAAGGTTCTGCGCCGCGGCAACGATATGGTGGTGATGTCGCCGGAAATTCGGGAGTTCATGCACGAGCCGACCCTGCTGATCGTCATCAAGGCCAATGTCAGCAGCCGCGTCCATCGCCGCATCCGGATGGATTATGTAGGCATCAAGCTCTATTCGCCCGACGGCCGGCTCGAAGGCGAACTGCGCGTCGTCGGCCTCTTCACCTCGGGCGCCTACACCCGCTCGGCACGGCAGATTCCCTATGTGCGCCTCAAGATTTCGCGGGTGCTGCAGCGCGCGGGCTTCGATCCGAACGGTCATTCCGGCAAGGCGCTCATGCATATTCTCGAAGATTATCCGCGTGACGACTTGTTCCAGATCGACGTCGACACACTCTACAATTTCGTCATCGAGATCCTGCTTCTCTACGAGCGCCCGCGCGTCCGAGCGCTGGTGCGGGTGGACAAGTTCGATCGCTTCGTCTCCATCCTCACCTTCATTCCGCGCGACAAATACGACACCGACGTCCGCACACGCGTCGGAGCCTTCCTGTCGCAAGTCTTCAAGGGGACCCTGTCCGCTTCCTACGTATCATTCCCTGAAGGCGCGCTTGCGCGCGTCCACTTCATCGTCGGGCGCTATGAAGGCAAAACGCCCGTCGTCGACCACGCCACGCTAGAAGCCGGGATCGGCGCCATTGCCGCGACCTGGGCTGACAAGCTGAAGGCAGCGCTCACCGCGTCGACCGACGGCATGCGAGCACGCATGATCGCCAACCGGTATGCACGGGCCTTTAGCGGCGGGTATACCGAGGTTTTCACCGCGGAGCAGGCGATTGCCGATATCGCGACCATCGAAAGGCTGACGCCCGCCCGCCCGGTGACGATCTCGGTTTACCGCGTCGAAGGCGACGATCCGAAGCGCTTCGGCCTGAAAGTGTTTTCGGACGCCGCCCCCCTGTCGTTGTCCTACCGCGTGCCGGTAATCGAAAATCACGGCTTGCGCGTTGTCAACGAACGCACCTATCAGATCGTGCCCGGTAACAGGCCGGAGCCGGTCTGGCTGCACGACATGACGATCGAGACCAGTGACGGCCAGCCCATCGAGATCACCCCGGAATTCAGCCATCGCCTCGAAGCCTCGATCATGGCGGTGGTCACCGATCGCGCCGAATCCGACGGATATAACGGCCTGATCCTGCGCACCGCCCTGAGCTGGCGGGAAGTCTCGACCATCCGGGCGTTGTCGCGCTATTTGCACCAGATCCGCGCTCCGTTCACCCAGGACTACATGTGGGAGACCTTGCGCAAGAACGCCGCGATCACAGCCACTCTGGTCGCGCTGTTCCAGACCCGCCTCGATCCGCGCCTCATCTTGACAGATGCCGAGCGCTCGGCACGCGAGACGGCTTTACTTGCCGAGATCGAGGAGCAGCTCAAATCCGTCGCTTCGCTCGATGAAGACCGCATTCTGCGCCGCTTCACCAATCTGGTGCAGGCGACCGTTCGCACCAATCTGTGGCAGATCGGCGAGAACGGACATCCGCGCCCGGTGATCTCCTTCAAGTTCGAGGCGCGCCGGATCGATGACTTGCCCGCTCCACGGCCTCTCTACGAGATCTTCGTCTATTCGCCTCGTGTCGAAGGTATTCATCTGCGCTTCGGCAAGGTTGCGCGCGGCGGCTTGCGCTGGTCCGACCGACCGCAGGATTTCCGCACCGAGATCCTCGGCCTGGTGAAGGCGCAGCAGGTCAAGAACGCCGTGATCGTGCCGGTCGGCGCCAAGGGCGGCTTCGTACCCAAGCGCCTGCCGCCACCTTCCAATCGCGACGCCTGGCTCGCGGAGGGCACCGAAGCCTATCGCATCTTCGTTCGCTCGCTGCTCGAACTCACCGACAATCTCGACGGTGACGTCGTCGTGCCGCCCGAATCCACCGTGCGTTACGACGGCGATGACCCCTACCTCGTCGTTGCTGCCGACAAGGGCACCGCCACCTTCTCCGACGTCGCCAACACCATCTCGGCCGAGAAGAACCATTGGCTCGGCGATGCCTTCGCATCCGGTGGCAGCCAGGGCTACGATCACAAGAAGATGGGGATCACAGCGCGCGGCGCCTGGGAGGCGGTCAAGCGTCACTTCCGCGAGCTCGGTACCGACATTCAGACCATGCCGTTCACCGCGGTCGGCGTGGGCGACATGTCGGGCGACGTCTTCGGCAATGGTATGCTGCTCTCGCCGGCGACAAGGCTTGTGGCGGCTTTCGATCATCGCGACATCTTCATCGATCCTTCGCCCGATCCATTGACTAGCTTCGCCGAGCGCAAGCGGCTGTTCGATCTGCCGCGATCGAGCTGGCAGGACTACAACAAGTCGCTGATTTCGCAGGGCGGCGGCGTGTTCTCGCGCTCGCTCAAGGCGATTCCGCTCGCGCCGGAAGTGCGCGCGCTGCTCGATCTCGACAAGCCGCAAGCCACGCCTTTCGAGGTCATGACGGCGATCCTGAAGGCTCGCGCGGACCTCCTGTGGTTTGGCGGCATCGGCACCTATCTCCGCTCCTCCGCGGAAACCGACGATCAGGCCGGGGACCGCGCCAACGATCCGATCCGCATCGTGGGTGGCGACGTGCGCGCCCGGGTGATCGGCGAAGGGGCCAACCTCGGCGTTACCCAGCGCGGCCGCATTGAAGCGGCGCAGAAGGGCGTCAAGCTCAACACCGATGCCATCGACAATTCGGCCGGCGTAAACACGTCCGATGTCGAGGTCAATATCAAGGTCGCGCTGGCGCGCCCCGAGCGCGAGGGACGCCTCAGTCCGGCTGACCGCAACAGCCTGCTTGCCGCGATGACCGAGGAGGTCGGCGCCCTGGTGCTGCGCAACAACTATCTGCAGACGCTGGCGCTCTCGCTGGCCGAGCGCAAGGGTGTGGCAGAGACCGGCTTCCTCACCCGCCTGATGCAGTCGCTCGAACTGCGCGGCTTGCTCAGCCGCGCGGTGGAGTTCCTGCCCGACGACGCCGCGCTCACCGAGCGCACACGGCGCGGCCAGTTCCTGACGCGGCCCGAGCTTGCCGTGTTGCTCGCCTACGCCAAGCTGACCCTCTACGATGACCTGCTCGTCACCGGCGTGCCCGATGATCCCTATCTTGCCCGCGAACTATCTCAGTATTTTCCGCGCGAGATTCAGGACAAATTCCCGGGCGCGGCCGAATTGCATCGGCTGCGGCGGGAGATCATCGCGACCAGTCTCGCCAATGCGGTGATCAATCGCGGTGGCCCGGCCTGTGTGGTGCGCCTGATCGACGAGACCGACGCCGATGTCCCGACCATCGTCATGGCCTATGTGGCGGTCGATGAATGCTACGGACTGAAGTGGCTCAATGACGCGATCGATGCACTCGACGCCTGCGTCGACGGGCAGTTGCAGCTGTCTCTCTACGCCTCAGTGCAGGAGCTCCTGCTCTCCCGCATGGTCTGGTACGTGCGCAATGTCGATTTCAAGGACGGACTGGAGGCCGTGGTCGCGCGCTTCGGCCCGGCTATCCGCCAGATCGTCGCCGGGCTCGACACCGCCCTGCCGCCGGACTTGCAGGCCGCGCGCGTCAAGCGGCGGCAGGAACTCGCCGACGCCGGTGTCCCGGCCGGCCTCGCCGGCGAGCTCGCCGATCTCGACGCTCTGGACTCGGCACCCGACATCGTGACGGTTGCCGAGCGCACCACGCGCCCTATCGGCGATGCCGCCGCGACCTTCTACGCCGCCGAGGCGAATTTCCGTCTCGACCGCATCATCGCCGCAGCGCGCAAGGTGCCGGCCAACGATTATTTCGAACGCATGGCCATTGACCGCGCCGTTGAGCAGATCGCTGGCGCCGAAAGGAGACTGGCCGCGGACATGCTCGCAACCGGCCAGTCCGGCCAGGAGGCCGTCGAGACCTGGCTCGCGGCTCACCCCGAAGCGACGCGTATCCGCCGCTCGGTCGAGGAGATCGCTGCGAGTGGCATGACCCTCGCCAAGCTGACGGTGGCGGCGAACCTGCTCGGGGACCTGGTCAGAGTCTGAGGGCGTGCGAGGCAGCGATGTGAGAAGCGCAATGCCTGCGCGGGTTGATAGCCGGCGAATGGAGGAATCCAATGATCCACGCCACTTGCCATACCGCGGACAACGTCCGCTGCATCGAGTTCGATGCCACACCCTGGTTCAACGAGGCTGACGCTCCGAGCATTATCGATTTGGCTCAACGAGGATGGACCAGCACCGCAATTGCAGACTCCCTCGAGCACCGACAAGGGTACGAACGCTTGCACGATCTCGTTGAGTATGCGGCGAAGCGACTGCAATTGGAGTCTCTGGAGGACCCAACCTGGGAAACCTTCGAGTGCGTCGTCGATGAACCCGAGGCTGTCGCCTGGCTCGAGAAGAACCGTCCCAACGTTGCGGCAAGAATCCCGTAAGCCGCAGCAAGGGCTACGATTGGTCGGCGGTGAGGCGGAAATGGCGCACCCGACACGATTCGAACGTGTGACCTTTGCCTTCGGAGGGCAACGCTCTATCCAGCTGAGCTACGGGTGCGTGCAGCCACCATTTAGCTGATTGGCTCCGGGTCGGCAACGGCGTTGTCCGGCTGGTCAAGGGCTGTAAACTGCCTGCGCCAATATGACAGGCCACCGAAAAAAGCCGTCTTTCGAGGGAGTTTGCCCATGCGTCCGCTGGAATTCGGCTGGTATCTGCCCACGCATGGCGACACCACGGCCTATGGGCTGATGGAGGCGCAAATCGCCGGCTCGCCGGAACTCTGCGAGCGCGTGGTCAAGGCGGCCGAGGACGCCTCTTTCGAGTATCTCCTGATTCCGGTCGGCTCGGTGTGCTGGGAGGCCTGGATCGCCGGCGCCTTCATGGCGGCGCGCTCCAGCCGGATCAAGCCGCTGATCGCGGCAAGGCCCGGCTACATCAACCCGGTGCTGATGGCCAAGATGATCTCGACCTTCGACCAGATGTCGGGCGGGCGGATCTGCATCAACCTGATCGCCGGCCAGAACGAGAGCGAGGTCGAGGCCGAAGGCGTGCGTTATGCCAAGGAGGAGCGCTACGCGCTGATGGAGGAGGAGGTCTCGATCCTGAAGGCGCTGTGGACCACACGTGGCCCGGTGCATTTCGAAGGCAAGTTTCACACGATCTCGGGCGCGCATATCCGCCCGCGTCCGCTGCAGCAGCCGTTTCCGAAATTCTATCTCGGCGGCGGCTCGCGGCAAGCCTGGGAAGTGTCGGCGAAGCATTCCGACGTCCATCTGTTCTGGGGCGATCTGCCCGAGCGTATCGCGGACAATATCGCCGAGATCAGGCGGATGGCGCGGGCGCATGACCGCGAGGATGCGATCGGCTTCGGCATGCGGCTGCAGGTGATCTGCCGCGAGAACGAGGCGGATGCCTGGGATGCGGCCGACCAGCTGGTGCGCCACGCCACCGACCGGCAGAAACAGGAGATGAAGACGCTCTATGTCAGGTCGGAGGCCAATCAGCGCGTGCAGCAGCTCGCGCGCGATTACGGCGATCTCCTGATGCCGCATCTGTGGACCGGGATCACCAAGGTGCGGCCCGGCGCCGGCATCGCGGTGGTCGGCAATCCCGAGCAATGCGCCGCGACCTTGCAGCAGTTCATCGACGCCGGCTGCCACTCCTTCTGCCTGTCCGGCTATCTGCACGACGAGGAGGCCGAGCGGTTCGGCCGTCTGGTCCGCCCGATCCTTGCCGCGAACAATCGCGGGCGGCTCGGCGCGTGATGCGCGGTATCGAAGCTTTCCGAAAATTCATGGGGCATACGGCACCTGACGCGTCATGATCCGGCGGGGATCGCAACCTCGCGGCACAATGGAGATCGAACCATGCATCACCGAGCCTGGCTCGCGGCCTTGGCGCTGTTCGCCGTGACGGCCGCTCACGCGCCGGTTGCGTCTGCAACGCAGGCGCAGATCGAGCGTGACAAGAAGCCGGTCAAGGAAATCGCCGGCGGGCGGATCGCCGTCGGCAGCGCGGTGTTTCCGCTTTATCTGTCGGCGGACTGGTCCAATCCGATGCCCGATATCACCCGCGCGGTGCTGGTGCTGCACGGGGTGCTGCGTAACGCCGACGATTACTTCCGTGCGGCGTTGAGTGCGCAGGCGGCGGCCGGCGATGCCGGCAAGAGCACGCTGATGATCGCGCCGCAATTCCTGATCGAGCCCGACGTCGAGGCGTTCAAGCTGCCGGCGGAGACGCTGCGCTGGAGCCTCTATGGCTGGCAGGGCGGCGAGCCCGCGATCGCCCCCAATCCGGTGAGCTCGTTTGAGGCGCTCGACGCCATCCTGGCCAAGCTCGGCGACCGCAAGCTGTTTCCGAACCTGAAGCAGGTCGTGGTGTTCGGCCATTCCGGCGGCGGCCAGGTGGTGCAGCGCTATGCGATCGCGGTGAAGGGCGATCAGGTGCTGCTGCACGAGGGCATCGGCGTGCGCTATGTTGTCGCCAATCCCTCCTCCTATGCGTATTTCACCAAGGAGCGGCCGGCGCCTGCGATCGCGGCGGCGTGTGAAGGCTATAACAGCTGGAAGTTCGGCATGGACGACCGTCCGCCCTATCTCGCCGCGCCGACACCGGCTGTACTGGAGCAGGCCTATGTCGCGCGCCGCGTGATCTATCTGCTCGGCACGCTCGACACCAATCCCGATCATCCCGCGCTCGACAAATCCTGCATGGCGGAAGCCGAGGGGCCGTATCGCTACGCGCGCGGCCATTCCTACGTTGCCGCGATGGCCGCCCGCGATGGCGGCACGCCCAACCACAGCCTGTGGGATGTGCCCGGCGTCGGCCACGAGGGCGGCAAGATGCTCAACTCGCCCTGCGGCCTGACTGCCGTGTTCGATATTCCCGGCTGCGAGGCGGCGCGTTAAAGGATAGTGATGTTACCTCGCTAGAGCGACGGACTCCACTTTACCTCGCCCCGCGTGCGGGGAGAGGTCGGAACGCATCGCTAGATGCGTTCCGGGTGAGGGGGAGTCTCCGCAAACGCAGTGATCATCGCATACGCGGCGATGGCCCCTCACCCCAACCCTCTCCCCATAAGAACGGGGAGAGGGGGCACAGTGGCGTCGCTCTTCGTCTCAATCTCATCGCGCTTCAGGATTTCGCCGCTGACGGATGCGCCGGGCGATAGGCCGAGGCATCGGTCGTGAACTCGGCGTGGCCATAGTCCTTCAACAGGTTTTCAATTCGCCTGACCAGGCGCCGGTCCGCGACCTCGCGCAAACCGGGAATGCGGGATGCCAGGCGGTAGGATGCAAGCCGGGTGAACAGGAAGATTCCGACCAGTGCCGTGAGGGCGCGATCCTTCGCCGTGATCGGCACGCCGATCGATGCGGCCCTGGCCCTGTCGCTATTGAGGAAGGCGTTCAGGAAGAACGACTTCGCGAAGCTGCGTTCGAAGGCTTCGAACAGGCGGCTGCCGAAGGACTCATCCGATCGCAAGGTCGCCGCCATCGTGGCCCGGACCAGTTCGCCGCAGGTCTTGTCGTCGTAGCCCGCCCGCAACGTCGCGGACCGCAACAGCATGAGATCGACAATTCCTTGCGGCGTATCGGCGAGCAGCTCCTCCGGCAGGCCGAGCAGGAAGCAGCGGTAGCGCGCCAGCTCGACACGGGCCCGCTCCTCCGCCGTGAACGCCGTGCGGCCTTCGGCCAGCACCTTCTGCGCCAGCAGGAAAATCGGGATCAGCCCGGCGGGCATCTGGTCGACCTGCGGAATCGGGATGCCGTGGACCGAGATGTCCCAATTGTCGGCGCGGCGCATCATATTGGCGCGCACCATCGAATGCATCAGCCGCACCATCGCGGCCGCCTTGAAGCCCGGCCCGAAACGCCCGAGCGCACCTGGCAGCACCGAGGTTGCGAAGAACGTCGCGGTTTCCTTGACGCGCCGCGCCGACGTGCCGCTCGACAAGGCGTTGGTGATCGCCATCGGCAGCGCCGCGTATTTGTTCATGAAGGTCGCGAGAAACGCACCGCGGATGATGAAGGGGCTCAGATTGGCGGCGCCGTTGCGATCGATCCGCGCGCCTTCCTCGACCAGCTTCATGTCGAGCCAGGCGGGCGTGCGCTCCATGTCGCGGATCAGCGCGACCAGTTCGGCCGGCGCATCGGCGACCGTCTCAACGCCCGCGTCGCACGCCTGAACCAGCATGGTGACCAGCCGGCGGAAGCCGTATTCGCGCATCAGTGCCGCATAGGCATCGGCGGGCGGATCGCCCATCATGGTGTAGCTGCGGATGAACGCGATGCGGTCGGGATCGGCGAGCAGCGCCGCGCGGGCAGCGGCGAACTTGCCGGGGAGGACGCTCGGCGTGCCGGCATCGGCGGCAAATCGCTCCGGGACGATGGCGAAATCGACCTTGCCGTAAATCCCGGGGTTTCTCTCTCTTTGCGCGGCGACGTTGCTGCGCAGCTTTTCCAGTGTTCCGGCCTGCATAAGCGGCTCTCCCTGATTGTTGGTCGCAAAATTATATCAAGTGATAGAAAATGCAATAATTAATATCGTGTGATATGATTTTCCGATGAGCGCCCGAAACAGCCCCCTGCCGCCGCCGACGCGATCGGCCACGACCCCTTACAAGAAGGGTGACGAGACGCGCGTCCGCATCCTCAACGCCGCCCTCGCAGCGTTCGGCAACAGCGGCTTCGCAGGGGTGACGACCCGCCAGATCGCCGAGGACGCCGGCATCAACCTGCCAGCGCTCAACTATTATTTCGGCAACAAGGAAGGCCTGTATCTTGCCTGCGCGCATGAAATCCTGGCGCGCTATCACGAGAGCATGGCAGTCGTCGGCGAGACCGCGCTGGCGTCGCTGGAGGGGCCGCCCGATCCGGGCGGCGCCCGGGCGCAGTTGAAGCTACTGCTGACGGCGCTGGCGCGATTCCTGCTCACATCCGCGAGCGATCAGAATCGTCTCTTCGTTCAACGCGAGCTGGCGGATCCCGGGCGGGCGTTCGAGGTTCTCTATGCCGGGCTGTGGCGGCCGGGCATCGAGCTCGTGGCCAAGCTGATCATCGCAGCTTCCAAAGAGCAACTGACGACGGCGCAGGCGCGGGTCCGCGCCGTGATGATGATTGCGGGCCTGACCGGCTTCCAGTCCGGCGCGCCGATCATCTCGCGGACGATGGGCAAAACGGCCTCATTGACGATGGTGATCGAAGCGCTCGAAGCGCAGGTCGACGCGCTCGCGCGCTGACGAGTAAGCGCCTTCGGGCAGACGCCCTAGGCCGGTACGATCACCTTGCCGATCGGCCACAGCGCGATGCCGGCAAGCTTGAGATGCGCCCAGGCAAAGGGAATGCCGATGATGGTCACGGCAAGCAGGATCGCGGTGATCAGATGGCCGATCGCGAGCCACCAGCCGGCCAGAATGAACCAGATCAGATTGCCGATCACCCCGAGCGGTCCGGTGCCGATATCGGACATCCCGGTGACTTCATCGCGGCGCACCGCGCGCGACCCGAACGGCAGCAGCGTGTAGACTGCGATGTTGAAGGCGGCGCGCGCCCACGGCAGTCCGATGATGGTGATCGCCATGATCACGGCGGCGATCAGCCAGCCGAACGCCATCCACGCCCCGCCGATCAGGATCCAGAGAATGTTCAGGAGGATAGATACAGGCTGCATGGCTGACACCTTCGCTCGGCGATCGATCGGCCTCAATATAGGCCGGCGGCCGGCGCCGCGGTAGGGTGCGGCCCGGCGCACGGCGCCCTTGAGGGGAGAACGACAATGAAAAGAAGACTTGAGGTGAGGGCTCTTGCGGTTGGGATCGTGGCGGCGTTGGCATTTTCAGTGCAGGCCGCGCACAGCGAGGACGCCGTGCGCTTTGCGCCGCTCAAGGCCGAGGAGCTGTCGCCGGCGCAAAAGGCCTGGGCCGACATGATCAGCGCGCCGCCGCGCAATGCCAAGTTCACCGCGCCGCCCTACCGCGCCTATATCCGCAACCCCGATCTGGCGCCAAAGTTGTCGAACCTGTCGGAATATCTGCGCTGGAATACCTCGCTGCCGGCAAGGCTCAGCGAAATGGCGATCCTGATCACCGCACGGCACTGGACCGCGCAATATGAATGGTCCGCGCATTATCCGCTGGCGATGAAGGGCGGCCTCGATCCGAAGATCGCAGACGCCATCGCCAAGGGCACGCGGCCCGACGGCATGAAAGATGACGAGACTGCGCTGTACGATCTCGGCATCGCGCTCTATCGCGACAAGAAGGTCAGCGACGCCGTCTACAAGGCCGCGCTGGAGAAATTCGGCGAACGCGGCATCACCGATATCATCGGCATCATGGGTTACTATGACATGGTGTCGATGATGCTGATCACGATGCAGGCAGCTCCCGCGAATAACGGCGTGCCGCCGCTGCCGGTGCTGGAGAAGTAGGGCTGAGCACTCGAACGTCAGGCAGGCTCAGTGGTCGACGCGACGCGCAACTTTGCTCCCTCACCCCGCTCTTGCGGGGAGAGGGTTGGGGTGAGGGGCTGCTTCCGCGTCGGCGGTGGGAGTTGTGCGCGTGGAGAATCCCCCTCACCCGGAACGCATCTAGCGATGCGGCATAGCCGAGGCCTTGCCTCGGCGTTCTCAAGGAACGGCCGCGAAAGACGGCCTATGCCTCTCCCTGCAAGCGGGGCGAGGTGACAGAGACCGCCTGTTTGAAGCGAACAGGTCTCTACCGCCGAAAACCGCTGGCGCGCGAATAGCCCTGGCGGCCGTCCTGGGCCGGGCGCGCCGCCATGCTGGCGCGCGACTCGCTGGCGACCGGCGTCGCGGGCTTCAGGTCTTCGAGGAAGATCGGCTTGGCGAAGTAATAGCCCTGGGCATAGCGGATCTTGCTCGCCGCCTGCAGATAGGTGAGCTCCTCGTAGGACTCGATGCCCTCGGCGATCACGGTCATGCCGAGCGCCTCGCTCAGCGACTCGATCGCCCGCAGGATACCCTGGCTGCGCGGCCGCTTATGGATGTCGGTGATGAACGAGCGGTCGATCTTGATCTCGTCGGCGGTGATGTCGGCGAGCGCCGATAGCGACGAATAGCCGATGCCGAAATCGTCGATCGAGATGCCGACGCCGATGCCGCGCAGGATCGGCACGATCTGGTCCTGGAAGTGCGACCGGGTCACGAACGCGTCCTCGGTCACCTCGATCATGAATCGCTTCGGGAAGCCGGTCTCCTCGATCGCGCGGGCGAAGCGGCGCATGAATTCGACATTGCCGGCCTGCTTGGCCGCGACATTGATGCTGATCGTTGCGGTCGGGCCGAACGTGTCGTTGATCAGGTCGATCGACTTGACGATTTCCGCAAGCACCAGGAACGTCAGCTCGTCGATCAGGCCGAGCTCCACGGCGAGGTTGATAAAGGTGCCCGGCGCCTGGATCACGCCCTCGTCGTCGCGCAGCCGCACCAGCGCCTCGATGCCCTTGACCTCGTGGGTGCGGATATCGACCTTGGCCTGGAACGCGCAGCAGAAGCGCTTTTCCAGGATCGCCAGCCGCAACGACTGCTCGATCTTCATCCGCGCCAGCGCCTCGCGCTCCATGCTGTTGTCGAAGAACGCGGTCGAGCCCTTGCCGTTGTTCTTGACGCGGTACATCGCGATGTCGGCGTTCTGGCGCAGCGCCTCGTAGCTCCTGCCGTGCATGGGGTAGAGGCTGACGCCGATCGAGGTCGAGGCGAAGATCTCTGATTCTTCGATGAAGAACGGCGCCTTCAGCCGCTCCTGCATGACATGGATGAATTCGGCAACCTCGTCATTGCCGCTGATCGGGTTCAGCAGCAGCAGGAATTCGTCGCCGGATATCCGTGACAGGATATCGGTCTCGCGCAGCGCGTGGCCGAGCCGCTTGGACAGTTCGATCAGCAGCGCATCGCCGATCGCGTGGCCGTAATAGTCGTTGATGTGCTTGAAATTGTCGACGTCGAGGAAGGCGAGCGCAAAATGGCTTTGTGAATCGTCGCGGATCAGGCCGTTGACGCGATGCTCGATCACCCGGCGGGTCGGCAGGCCGGTCAGCTCGTCGTAATAGGCCGAGCGGAACAGCTGGTCCTCGAATGCCTTCTGCTCGCTGATATCGGTCGATGTCGAGATCAGGAGATTGCGGCCGGCGATCTGAACCGGCCGGTGCGAGGTGAGGAACACGTATTTGAATGCGCCGCAGGAGAGCACTTCCTCGAGCACCACCGGACGGCCGCTGCGCAGCAGGTCCAGATTGGCGGCATGGCGTTCGTCGACCGGCGACGGCTGGCTCGCGCTGGCGGCCAGCTGCAACTGGCTGGCTGCCGCTTCGTTCACCAGGATGAACTGACCCTGCTCGTCCTGGACGGTCACGCCCGCCGGCAGCAGTTGGAGAAGATCGCGCAAGATGCGCAGTTCATTGCTGGAAATGTCGTCCTGGCTGGTCGCTGCCGCGCCCGCCTGAAAATCGTGCTTGGTGAAACTATGCATGTGCCGACCTTGGCAAAGTCCGTTGTAGTTTTGGTTAAGCGGACTTGGGAAATGCCGTGACAGAATGAGACCCGCGCTGCTTTCGCAAGCCGTCGCGGCAATCGTCATTAACAGAGTATCAATGGCGGCTCCGGCCGCTGGTGAAAGCGATTGCGGCGCGCGCGGTTGCACCAACAAATGCGCCTGTGCCGGAAAGCCGACTTATCAACAGTTGGGAAGCTTGCACTGCATGGTGCAGTGAACACCGGTTTTCAGGTAACTGATCTCGGTCTTGCCGTCGAACGGCCGCAGCGCCGACTTCAACAGCTTGGTGCCGAAGCCTGCTTCGCCGATGACCCCGACCACCGGTCCCTCGGTCTCGTCCCAGATCACGTTGAGACGTCCATCGTCCACCGTCCAGGACACTTGCAGAAGCCCGCGCGGCGAGGAGAAGGCGCCGTATTTTCCTGCGTTGGTTGCGAGCTCATGGAAGATCAGCGCGAGCGAGACGGCAAGCTTGGCGGGCAGGAACAGCTGTTCGCCGTTGAGGTTGAAGCGCACATGGCCATAGGGCCCGAGCTCCGAGCGCAGCAAATCCTTGATATCGCAGCCATAGCCATCGACCCGCGCGATCAGATCGTCGGTCGCCGAGAGCGCGCGGATGCGATGGTCGATGCGCTGCCAGATATCGGGCCGGTCCTGCAACGCCTGATGCAGCACGGCATGAATGGTCGAAGACTTGTTCTTCAGTCGGTGCTGCAACTCGTCGACCACGATCTTGCGGTACTGCTCCTCCTCGATCAGCCGTTTGGAGACTTCGCGCTGCTGCGCGACCAGGGAACGGTAGTGCTCGACGCCCCAGATCGCGATACCGCATACCACCCAGAAGATCATCAGGAGCGCAAAGCGCGCCGGATCGGCGTGCGAGCTGCTGAAGTTAAGGAGGACGCCGAGCAGGCCGCTTGCCAGCGCGGTTGCGATCCCGATCCGGAAGCCGCCGAGGGCGGTCGCGAAGAACACCGCCGGGAAATAGGGCGTGAAGAACACGTCCGGCCTGATCTGGGCGAGCCCGAAGCGCGCGGCCGTGGCCAAAACGAGACAGAGCACGGCGAAGGCGACCGCAAGCAGCACCGAGGGCTGGGAATCACCCCGCCAACTCGCCCTGAAATCGTCGATCCATTTCGCCATCGGTCGTTCCAGTTCACGTGAACAGGCGCCCCAAAATAAGGCCGCTGCGACCGAAAAACCGCAGTTGTGGCCTTCTGGCCACAGGCGGACCTCGCTGGCCGTTAACCGTGCCCATGCTTGCGTTGTCAGGAGTGGCTGGGGAATATCCGCAACATCAAAGGCTAAGTTGGGAGACCGGCATGGGACGGCTGGACGGCAAGGTCGCGGTGATCACAGGGGCGACCAGCGGCATCGGGTTGCGCACGGCGGAGGTCTTCGTCGCTGAGGGGGCGAGGATCGTGATTGCCGGGCGCCGCGCGCCGGAGGGCGAGGCGCTGGCGCAACAGCTGGGCGCCAATTGCGTGTTTCGGCAGACCGACGTCACGGTCGAGGAGCAGATGCAGGCGCTGATCGCGCTGGCGGTAGAGAAATTCGGCCGGATCGATTGCCTGTTCAACAATGCCGGCGGCCCGGCGCAGACCGGCGGCATCGAGGGCCTCGACGTCGAGCGGTTCGACGCGGCGATGGCAACCCTGGTGCGCAGCGTCATGCTCGGCATGAAGCATGCCGCGCCCTATATGCGGAAACAGGGCTCCGGCAGCATCATCAACAATGGCAGCATCGCCGGCCGGCTCGCCGGCTTCTCCTCGTCGATGGTCTATGGCGCTGCGAAGGCCGCCGTCATTCATTTCACCAAATGCGTGGCGATGGAGCTCGGCGAGTCCGGCATTCGCGTCAACTCGATCTCGCCCGGCGCGATCGCCACCGGCATTTTCGGCAAGGCGCTCGGGCTGTCGACGGAGGCCGCCGAGAAAACCTCAGCCGTGATGCGCGAGGTCTACAAGGCGGCGCAGCCGATCCCGCGTGCCGGGCTGCCCGACGACATCGCGCATGCCGCGGTGTTTCTGGCGAGCGACGAATCGAGCTTCATCAACGGTCATGACCTCGTCGTCGACGGCGCCATCACCGGCGGCCGCAACTGGAGCCAGCAGCAGGCGGGTTATGTTTCGTTGCGCAAGGCATTCGATCAGGGGACCTAGCTCGCAACCTCCTCGCTGCCGCGGAAAGGTAACATCCCATGTCCGCATCGACCGGATCGATGGAAGGTTCGCGCCGGCCGCAGCGCATGAGCGCGAGGATTGAGCGGAAGCTGCAACGCCTTGCCGCCGTCGTCGTTGCCGGAATCCTGTCCGGCGTCATCATCACTCTGATCAGCTATGGCGCCGGGGCTGCCCAGCTGGTTGTCGGCATCACCTACGGGTTCCTGCTGGCTGCGGTGATCGGCACCATCGAGCTGTTCGTCCTCGAAGATTGGGACTGGCTCAATCGCCTGTCCTTCCTCACCAATCTGGCCATGCGCAGTGCGATCTACGCGGTCATCATCATCGGCATCCAGTTGTTGCAGCCGGGCGAACGCATTGCGGGGGTGGCGCCACAGGCTTCATTGCAGGATTTCTGGTCGAGCTTCGCCCGTTCGGCGATCGTCTCGGTGCTGGTGAATCTCGGATTCAGCATCGCCAATCTGATCGGCTCGCGCGCGCTCTTGAACTTCGTCACCGGTCGCTATCACGCGCCGGTCGAGGAAGACCGTTTCGTGCTGTTCGTCGACATCGCGGGATCGACCGGGCTCGCCGAGCGGCTTGGCGGCATCGGCATCCATCGCTTTCTCGACCGCACTTTCCGCCTGCTGACGCAATCGGTGGTCGATTATCGCGGCGAGGTGCTCAACTATGTCGGCGACGAGATCATCGTGACCTGGCCGGAACAGAGCGGCGCGGTCGATTGCAGGCCGTTGCGCTGCTTCCTTGCGATGCGCAGCGCGCTGCAAAAGGCGGCGCCGCAGTTCGAGCGCGAATTCGGCGCGGTGCCGCAGATTCGCGGCAGCCTGCATTTCGGGCCGGTGATCGTCGGCGAGATCGGCGACGTCAAGCGCGCGATCGTGTTCAACGGCGACGTCATGAACACCGCCGCGCGGCTGGAAGAGCTGAGCCGCAAGGTCGATGGCGGCTTTCTCGCCTCGCGCGCGGCGATGGCCCGCTTCGCCGCGCCGCCGCCATTTCCGTTGAGCAATCTCGGCACGCTGCCGATCCGCGGCCGCGTCGACGGCATCGACGTCGTCGGGATCGGAGCGGTGGCGTAGTCTCTCAGCGGAAGGGCGACGCGGCCTCGATGCCATTGTGACGGGGCGCACCTAAGCTGTCATGCTGGGACGCGTAGCCACGGAACTGTACCATCGGCGCGACGCCCCGTTCTCTCCCGGCATGGATAATTCCAGAGCCTTGCTCGCGAAGTCGATTGCGACGATCGCAGTGATGTCGGCAATACTGAATTCGTTACCCGCAACGAATGGCATTTCGGACAAGCGTGCCTCGAGATCGCCGAAGAAGTCGGCGATCCGGCTCCGACCACGGACGATCAGCTCGGGGATCTGATTGTAGCCGTGGGGACCTGCGATCGCGCGCCCTTTGAGGCCGGCGGCCCCGTTGCGCACGGTCTCCATGACCGCAGCGAACCCCTCCAATTCCATCCGGCGCTCCCACATGGCGACGATTGCCTTTTCCTTCGGCGAACTTCCGAGCAACGGCGGGTTCGGATGCGTTTCTTCAAGATAGCGAATGATCGCCGGTACTTCTGCTATGGCCGTCCCGTCGTCAAGAACGAGGGCGGGCACGACGCGTCGTGGGTTGATGGCCGCGTAGGCGTCTGAGAACTGCTCGCGCGCACCGAGATCGACCGGTACGAAGGGCATCGTGATGCCCTTCTCCGCCAGATAGATTCTCACGCGTCGCGAGTTGGGCGAACCGAAGGATTGGTAGAGTTTCATGACGGATCTCCCAAAGTCAGAGCTTTGATCCACCACCGACCTGGATGGTGTCGCCGGTCACCCAGCGTGCCGAATATGAAGCGAGAAAGGTCACGACGTCGGCGACATCGTCGGCATGACCGATCCGTTGCAGGGCTTGCATCTTGAGTGCGTAATCGCGGCCCTCATCCGTCTTGGCGAATTCCGACATGTCGGTGTCGATGATGCCCGGCGCCACGGCATTGACGCGGATGCCGCGCGGCCCAAGCAGCGAGGCGAAGTGCTTCACCATCGTGTCGATCGCGCCCTTGGTGGCGGAATATGCCGACAACTGCCCGACAGCGGCTCGCGCCGCCAATGACGATGTCATCACGATGCTGGAACCGTCGCCCATCAGGGGGAGCAACTGCTGCACCAGGAAGTATGGCGCGCGGACGTTGACCGCGAACATGCGATCGAAGTCCTCGACGGTCTGGGCTTCGATGGTCGCGGGGACCGCAATTCCCGCATTGGCGACGAGAATGTCGAGCTGGCCGACGACGAGCTTGCGTACCTCGGCGGCGAGCCTCTGCGCGCCATCGGATGCCGACAGATCGGCGCCGACGGCGTCGGCCTGCCCACCGGCTTCTCGGATTTCCGCGACCAGGGAATGGGCTTCCTTGGCGGAGTTTCCGTAGTGAACGATGACGCGGGCGCCGGCGAGAGCGAGCGCGCGGGCGGTGGCGCGGCCGATGCCCCGCGAGGCACCGGTGACGAGGGCGGTTCGGCTGATGAGGTCGGTCATGGTTGTTCTCCTGTTTGAAATGCTATCAGGAAGGCTTCACGCGGCAGTCTTGCCGCCGTTGACGCTGATGATCTGACCGGTGATGAACGACGCCTTGTTCGAAGCCGCGAACAGGATGGCGTCTGCGAGCTCCTCGGGGCGTCCCGCCCGCTTCAGCGGGATTCCCGTGATCAATCCGGCCTTGCGATCGGCCGAGCCCGTGAACCGGTCGAGCATTGCGGTCTCTATCGGGCCAGGCGCAATCGCGTTGACGCGAACGCCGAAGGCAGCCGCCTCCAGCGCGGCGGATTTGGTCAAGCCCTCGACGGCATGTTTGCTGGCGACGTAGAGGGACGCATTCGCCGCTCCGCGGCTGCCCATGGTCGACGAGATGTTGACGATGCTGCCGAAGCCTTGCGGCTGCATGACCCGGAGCTCGTGTTTCATCGACAGCAGAACTCCGAGGACGTTCGTGTCGAACGTTGCCGCGTAGCTCTCCGCGGTCTGCTCGGTCACCGGGCCCGGCGTGCCTTCCGTGCCTGCGTTGTTGACCGCCACGTCGAGCCGACCGAACCGCTTGATCGTCTGCTCGACCAATGCCGCCACATCGCTCTCGCTCCGGACGTCGGCGCGGACGAATTCCGCTTCGGCGCCGTGCGTACGGAGTTGTTCCGTCAGCGCACGGCCTGCATCGGCATGGCGACCGGAAATAACCACGTTGGCTCCCTCGCGGGCGAAGGCGATCGCTGTGGCGCGGCCGATACCGGTAAGGGCACCTGTGATCAAGACAACGGGTTTGGTCATATCTCTCTCCAGTTGATGGCCGATATGCTTTTTCGGCCTGGTTCGCCAAGCGTCCGCAGCGGGGCCTCGATGGCTGTTGCGCTGGTGTGGCTTCCTGGACAGGAGATTTAGGAGGGGCTGGCTTCTTTGAGAAAGACTTCGTAGGGTCTGAGCCATACTTTTGAGGGATGGCTATGGAGCTACGACATCTCCGTTATTTCGTCGCCGTGGCTGAGGAGGGCAGCCTCTCGGTCGCGGCCCAAAAGCGTCTGCACACCGCGCAACCATCACTGAGCCGCCAGATTCACGACCTTGAGCTGGAACTCGGTGTGCAGTTATTCGTGCGCGGACCGCGCGGCATCGAGCTGACGCCGTCGGGGCGCGTGTTTCTTGACCATGCGCGGGTGGCTCTGTTGCAGGTCGAGGCCGCCGCGGAGGCCGCGAGGCGTGCCGCCCAGCCGGCGAAATCGGCTTTTTCGATCGGGTTTCTCACCGGCTACGAGATGGATTGGCTTCCGGCGGTCATGAATATCCTGCGCGGCAAGCTGCCCAGTACGGAAATCACGATCCGCAGCGAGGATTCGCCCGACCTCGCTGCGGCACTGACGCGAGGTAAGCTCGACCTTGCGTTCATGCGTCCGGAGAAGAGCACGGCGGGTCTTCAGTTCAAGTTGCTCCGCCATGATCCGATCCTGGCCATGATGCCACGAGACCATCCGCTTGCGGCACGCTCCGCGGTCCGCCCGAAGGATCTGATGGGGCAGAGCTACATCGGCGTTTCCTCGGCAAGGGCGCCAACGCTGCGCGCGGCGATCGATGACTTCTTTAAGCGTCACGGATTGGCGATCGAGCCGGCGCACCAGGCAGAAAATCTGGCCATGGCCGTTTCGCTGATCGCCTCTACCGGCGGCATCAGCCTTCTTCCGCTCTATGCGCTGAACCTGATCCCGAAAACCATCGTCAGCCGCCCAATTCAGGGCGCGCCGCCCATGGTCGATCTGGTGATCGGCTACAACGAGAACAACCGTTCTCCGTTGCTGCAGTTCGTGCTCTCGCGGGTAGACGAGATCAAGTTTCAGGCGCTGGGAAACGAGGGCAGATAGCGTCGGGAGAGGGCGGCGCCGTCTCGGAATGTCGGTGGGAATTCGATCGTGATCGAGGTGCCTGCCTTGTCGGGCTGCGACAAGTTAACCCGACCGGGCGCGAGAACGCGAAGCTGCGTCTCCGCCACAACTGTCATAGCCCGAGCCGGGCGATGACATTGAAGAGAATGCGAGTCTACGATTCTCTCCACACGTCGTCCCGGCGAATGCCGGGACCCATTACCCCGAATGAGAGTTGTTGCACGATGCTAGGGCCACGGCTTTCCTCGCCAACCCAATCCTGTGGTTGATGGGGTGGACGGCCCCCTACGGCATCAGTGTGCCAGAATGAGGTTGTTGCAAATCTCAGACAAGGGAGCCGTCCGTGAGAGAGATTATCCGCATTGGGATGGATACGTCGAAGTATATT
>NZ_VKHP01000185.1 GCF_010811875.1 Bradyrhizobium uaiense | reverse complement strand
CGTTGTTCTCTGCACCCCCCCTACGAAGCCACCTCCAGCTTCTGACGCCTCCTAGCCACTCCCTTTCCTCGCCCATGCGGTGATGTTGCCTCTGAACTGCACCTTCCATCTGCATCACGATCGTTGCGACATCTGGGTCGGTACGCAGTCGCCTACGATCACGCAGTCTCTGGTGGCCGAACTCACCGGTCTGCCAAAGGACGTGGTTAAGATTCACAATCATCTGATTGGCGGTGGCTTCGGCCGAAGGCTGGAGGCTGATGGCACAGTGCTGGCCGTCAAGATCGCCAAGCACGTCGACGGCCCGGTGAAGGTGATCTGGAGCCGAGAGGAAGACATCCAGCACGACATGTACCGGCCATATTATCTCGATCGGCTTTCGGCAGGACTTGATGCGACGGGCAGGCCGGTCGCCTGGATGCATCGGATCGCCGGCTCCTCCGTTATGGCTCGCTACTATCCACCTTACGTCAAGGATGGATTGGATCCCGATGCCGTAGAAGCGGCGGCTGAGCCGCCCTATGCACTACCCAATATCCATGTCGACTTTGTGCGGGTCGAGCCCCCTGGTGTCCGGACGTCCTGGTGGCGTGGCGTCGGACCGACTCACAACGTTTTTGTAGTCGAAAGCTTCATCGATGAGCTCGCGCATGCCGCGCAGCAGGATCCCGTCGCTTATCGCAAGGGATTGCTTGGCCACAATCCGCGAGCGCTTGCTGTCCTGTCGCTCGCGGCGGAAAAATCCGGGTGGGGATCCCCCCTGCCTCCACGGCATGGCCGTGGGATTTCGGTACAATTCGCATACGGGAGCTACACGTCACAGGTCGCCGAGGTCCATGTGGCGCCCGATGGTTCTGTCAGGGTCAACCGCGTTGTCTGTGCGATTGATTGCGGCATGTATGTCAATCCCGATACGATCGAAGCACAGGTTCAGGGTGGAACGCTATTCGGGCTGACCGCTGCACTCCATGGGTCAATCACTTTCAAGGATGGACGCGTCGAGCAGAGCAACTTCGATACCTATCTGCCGATGCGCATCGATGAGGTACCGGTGGTGGAGACGCACTTGGTCAAGAATGCAGAGGCTCCAGGCGGCGTTGGTGAAGCGCCGACAGCAATCGTAAGTGCGGCCGTCACCAATGCGATCTTCGCCGCGACCGGCAAGCGTGTGCGCAGCCTGCCAATCGATACAAATTCGCTGAAGTCGTCGTCATAGTTCTTGCCGGTCATCGCTTGCGCGTCGCAGCCGCAGGAACGCTCGTGACCATCGCCAGGTCGACCGAGGCACGGCCTGCCGACGGCCTGGAAGCTGACTTTGTTCTCGTGTCCGATCGCGCCCAACTGGGTGAGATCCTCTGGCGGGTGCGTGATGGACGGCTGCGGACGAACATCGGCACCGTCGCGACCTTCGACGGTGCCTGCGCTGCTTTCAATCGGACGAAGCGGATCAGCGGGAAGACGATTATCCGCGTTCGTCCGTGAGGATGCTCAGCGTGAAGGAATCTACGCGATGAGCACGCAAGAGAAACGCGGCTATCAAATGTTTCCAGTGCTCGATGCGTAGCGGGTTGAGGACGTTACAGGGATTTCAGGAGCATTCTATGCAACCAGTCGAGATTAAAGCCATTGCTAACCACGATTTTGATATTTGGCTTCCGCTGTGGAAAGGCTATCAACGATTTTACGAGGTGGATATCCCCGAGTCGGTGACGATCAAGACCTGGGCGCGTTTGCTGGACCCGGTTGAGCCGATGGGTGCAGCGCTCGCCATAGTCGGTAAACAAGCATTGGGCTTGGTGCATTCGATCTACCATCGATCAACTTGGACGACGGGCGACTACTGCTATCTTCAAGACTTGTTTGTCGCGAACGACGCACGTGGCGGCGGCGTCGGTCGCGCGCTGATCGAGCATGTCTATGCCGAGGCGAGACGTCGAGGGGCGGCCCGCGTGTACTGGTCGACGCACGAATCCAATCACAGCGCCATGCAGCTTTACGACCGGACACCTGAGCCGCCCTGGCCTTCTCGATGGGCCGGCGCTGTCTCCGCCCATGATGGCGAAACGCAAACCGTCACGAAGAACTTTGAGTCGGCTATTGCCAATATCCCCGGCAAGTCGCTGATCGTCTTGGAAGTCGACTACGCGCCTGGCGCAGCCTCTCCGCCCCACACTCACGCGAAGTCAATGGGGCAAGGCGCTTCATCCCTACTCTACCGAAACTCCCTTCCTCTCACTCTCATCTCGGGGCGGTCGTTTCGGGGCGCTGGAATAGGGCCCCGGCGGACGACTTTCTGGCCCCGACCTGTCGCAAATGTCTATCGCGTGACTCGGCCTCTTGCGCCTGACGTTGGCGACAGACGTCACCTCGAGCTTTCAGCCTCGACCGCAGATCTAGTGCGCTCGGCTTGCCGGCACGCCGCCCTCAGGCGCCGACTTGAGCACGATGGCGAGCAATCGGGCCTGGTCCGAGACCTACAAGTGCCAGTGATCCTTTTGAGCATCTAATTGAGCTGATCCAGTCTCGAACTTTGAGTCGCCGACCGTAAGCTTTGGTAGTGGCGCGATCGAAGCGCTCGCAAAAAGGGGATGATCGTGTTTCGTATTCCGGCTGCCGTCGCTATGTTGGTCCTCCTCAGTGCCTGCTCGCGCGAGACGCCGCCAGCTCCGCTACCGCCCGCGGTCTCCGTCGCCAATCCTCTTTTGAAGAACGTCGTCGATTGGGACGAATATATCGGCCATTTCGAGGCGCCGCAGTCTGTCGAGCTCAGGGCGCGAGTGACCGGGCAGGTCACGCAGGTCCTGTTACGCGACGGCCAAGATGTCCGGGAGGGCCAGCCGCTCTTCGTCCTCGATCCGCAGCCCTACAAGGCCGAGCTTGATCAGGCGCGGGCGGCGGTGGAGAGCGCTGAGGCGACACGCGAGAACGCAATATTGATCGAGGCTCGATCAGCGATCCTCGAAGCGAAGGATACGGTCAGCAAGGAGAAGCTGGAAACCGATCAGACGCGGCTCCGTACGGCGACCGCCGCACTTCATTCCGCGCAGGCAGCATTGGAAACTGCCGAGCTGAACTACGGTTGGACCACCGTCCGGGCCCCTATCTCCGGGCGCGTTTCGAGCCGTCGCGTCTCGACCGGGGACCATGTCCAGGCGGGGACGACCATGCTCACGACGGTCGTGTCGCTCGACCCGATCTGGTTCGTTTTCGACGGCGCCGAGAGCTTCTATCTGAAATATCTTCGGCAGGCGCAACAGGGCCAACGCCAATCCTCGAGAGACTTCGAAAATCCGATCGATATCAGGCTGTCCGACGAAACCAGCTTCTCACATCACGGAAAGATGGTGTTCGTCGACAACGCCATCGATATTGATTCGGGAACGATCCAGGCTCACGCCGTCGTCGACAATCACGATCATTTTTTGACCCCTGGAATGTTCGGCCGGGCGCGCCTTCTCGGGTCTGGCAGCTATCGCGCCATGCTTGTGCCCGATGAAGCGATCATCACCGCGCAGGCCACGAGGGAGGTCCTGGTACTTGCGCGTGACAGCACAGTTACGAAGCGGACGGTCGAGCTGGGACCGGAGGTTCTTGGGCTGCGGGTAGTAAAGGGCGGCCTCGCCCCCACCGATCTCGTCATCCTCGACCATATCACCCAGCTCAAGCCGGGAATGAAAGTCACGCCGCACCGCACCGCGATCGAGCCGCGCAATGCAGATGCCGGCCCGGCGATGCCGCCGGTCAATTCGCCTGAGCCGTCCGTCGCGACTTCTTCCGACGAGCACTGAGGAGCGATCGATGCGCTTTCCGCACTTTTTCATCGAGCGACCGATCTTCGCGGCGGTGCTCGCGATCCTGATCACCGTCGTCGGTTTCGTGGCCTACCCGTCCCTGCCGGTCGGTCAATATCCGGAGGTCGCGCCGCCGACCGTCGTCGTCACCGCGAAGTTTCCCGGTGCGACCGCAGAGACGATGGCATCAACCGTGGCTGTTCCCCTTGAGCAGCAGATCAACGGCGTCGAGCATATGCTGTACATGTCGACCTCGTCGCTCGGCGAAGGGTCGGTAACAATAACCATCACTTTCGCGCTCGGCGCCGACGTCAACCAGGCGCAGGTTCTTGTCCAGAACCGGGTCGACGAGGCGCTTCCGCGATTGCCCGAGATGACTCGGCAAATCGGCGTCACTGTGCGCAAGGTCTCGGCCGAAGACCTCGTGGGCTTCGCCTTCTACTCACCCGACAACTCGCTCGATACCGACTTCATCTCGAATTACGTGACCCTGCAAATCAACGATCGCATCAAGCGCATCCCCGGCGTCGGCGATACGGTGCGCTTCGGCGGGCGCGACTACGCCATGAGGATCTGGATCGACCCGGATCAGGCCGCGGCGCGGAACTTGACCGTCGACGAGATAATAGCGGCCATTCGCGCCCAGAATGCCCAGGTCGCAGCCGGTATCATCGGCCAGCCGCCGTTTGGCACAAATGCCAATGCCTATCAGCTCGGCGTCGATACCGAAGGCCGCCTCGCCAGCCCAGAGCAATTCGGCGGCATCGTTCTCAAACGGCGCGCCGATGGCGGATTGACCCGGCTGCGCGACGTCGCGAGAGTCGAGCTGGGCGCCCAAGACTATTCGACCAACGCATTCCTAAACGACCGCAACGCGATCGGCCTGGTCCTCAAGCAACAACCCGGCACCAACGCGCTCGCGACCGAGGCACGAGCCAAGGCTCTTGTCGCGGAGCTGTCGAAGGACTTCCCGCCAGGGATGGCTTATTCCGTCGCCCACCACCCGCTCGACTTCGTGGCGGACTCGATCCGGGACGTGAAGGAGACTCTTTTCGTCGCGCTGCTGCTCGTCTCATCGATCGTCCTACTCTTCCTGCAAAGCTGGAGAGCGGCGACCGTGCCATTGATCGCAATCCCGATCTCCCTGACCGGAAGTTTCGCAACGATGGCTGCGTTCGGCTTCTCGCTGAACACCTTGTCGCTTTTCGGAATGGTGCTGGCGATCGGTATCGTCGTGGATGACGCGATCGTCGTGGTCGAGAACATCGAGCGGTTAATCGTCGAGGAAAATCTCTCGCCGAAGGAGGCGGCGCACAAGACGATGAGCGAAGTGTCAGGCGCGCTCCTTGCCATCGCCCTCGTGCTCTGCGGCGTGTTCCTGCCAACAGCCTTCATCCCGGGCTTCTCGGGCGAGTTCTACAAGCAGTTCACGTTGACGATCGTTTCGGCGACGGTCGTGTCGGCCTTCATCTCGCTGACGCTGTCGCCAGCAATAGGGGCGTTGCTGCTCAAACCTGCCGACCAGAGATCGGGGGCCAAACCCGGCATTCTCGGCTTTCCGGGCCGATTTGCCCGGCGGTTCAATCACCTGTTTGACCGAATGTCGGTTCACTACGGCCGCCTAACGGGCAAGCTTGTCCGGCGCGTCGTGATCCTCTCGGTCATCTATGTCACGCTCATATTCATGACGGGGTGGCGCTTCTACGTCACGCCGCAAGGCTTCATTCCTTCGCAGGACCAGGACCTGCTGCTCAACGTGCTCCAACTGCCTCCTGGCTCGTCGCTCGAACGGACGACGCAAATCGCAAAACAGGTCCAAGCTGCGGCGGCAACAGTTCCCGAGGTCGATCACTCATTGACCTTCGCCGGGTTCGATGGCGCGACCTACTCCAATGCCTCGAACACGGCCCTCGTTCCCGTCCACCTGAAACCGCAATCCAAACGCAAGGCGACGATAGACGAGGTCGCGGACAAGCTTCGCAAGGCCTTTTCGAATATAACTGGCGCCAACGTACTGGTGATCTCGCCACCACCAGTCCGAAGCATCGGCACCGCCGGCGGATTCAAGATGGAAGTGGAGGATCGCTCTGGCTTGGGCTACGCGGCGCTCGAGCGGGCCGCGCAGGACGTGATCGCCGAAGCGAACAAGAACCCCGCGCTGCAGCGGGTCTTTACGACCTACAACACCGGGACGCCGCGTCTTCACGTGTCGATTGATCGCGAGAAGGCGGAGCAGCTCGGCGTGCCCGTGGATCGCGTATTCTCGACCCTCGGCACCTATCTGGGCTCAACGTACATCAACGACTTCAATTACCTCGACCGCACCTGGCAAGTGATCGCCCAGGCGGACTCGTCGTACCGGCAATCGGCCGCTGACATCGTTCAACTCCGCGCGCGCTCGGCAAGCGGGAAGATGGTCCCGCTCGCCGCGATCGCGGATGTTCAAAAGCAATCCGGCCCGTATCGCGTCGTGCGCTACAACATGTTCCCGTCCGCGGAGATACAGGGCGGGGCCGCCCCAGGCTATTCGTCCGGCCAGGCGCTGCAAGCGATGGAGGAGATAGCCGCCCGCGTTCTGCCGAAGGGCATGGGCATCGAGTGGACCGAGCTCGCCTTTCAGCAGAAGCAAGCGGGTAATACCGGCATCTACGTCTTTGGGCTGGCCGTGCTGTTCGTCTTCCTGCTTCTGGCCGCTCAGTATGAGAGCGTTGTACTGCCGCTGGCGGTGATCCTCATCGTTCCAATGTGCCTCCTCGCTGCCATCCTAGGGATCAACTTGCTCGGAATGGACAACAACATCCTCACGCAAATCGGGCTCGTGGTGCTGATCGGACTCGCAGCGAAGAACGCGATTCTGATCGTCGAGTTCGCGAGACAAGGCGAAGCCGAAGGCTTGTCTCATCGGGAAGCTGCGATCCGAGCAGCGCACCAACGGCTTCGCCCGATCCTGATGACGTCGATCGCGTTCATCCTGGGCGTGCTTCCACTCATTATCGCGAACGGCGCCGGATCGGAGATGCGCAAAGCACTCGGCGTCGCCGTTTTCTTCGGAATGATCGGCGTGACCTTCTTTGGGCTGATTTTCACGCCGAGCTTCTACGTCATCAATCGCCTCATGGCCGATTGGATTACCGCGCGGGTGAAGCGATTGCGCGTACGGCTTGGCGGACGTGTCGCCGCTGGCGAGACAAAGCCGACTGTTCCAACCGCACCGACAGTAGACGCAGCATGATGGCTATACGGACGTTCGCTACATCGGTGCTTCTGACTAGCGGATTGGCGCTGGGGGCCCGTTGTGTGGTCGGCCCGGACTATCGCCCTCCCGAGATTTCAAAGGTCGCGAAGGAGCCCTTCAGGGAAGTTAGCGAGATGGCCGAGCGGCGGCGCGATGAACTGCAGGCCTTTGGGTTGTGCCAACTGCGCTATGTCATTGCTGCAGCCGACAATGGCAGTTTCCGAAAAGCCACGATAGCAATTGGCGTCCAGGAATCAGCCATCGGCCGTCGCATTCGCGATCTGGAAGACGAGATCGGCGCCGCGCTGTTCGTCCGCGGCAGCAGCGGAGTCAGGCTCACGCATGCGGGTCAGCTCTTTATCGCGCGGGCGCGGAGGGCCCCTGAATCAAATCAATTATGTCGCTATTGATGCCGCGTCGCCCGGTCGAGGAGAGACCGGCGAGGTCCGCATTGGCATATTCACTTCACTCGCTACGAGCTTCCTGGCGCAGCTGCTTCGTGCTTTCGTTGACAGCAATAAGGATGTTCGCCCCGAGCTCGTTGAGGGCGGTCCGGCCACGCATATGGCCGCGATTCAGAATCATCAGCTTGACGTCGCATTTCTCACCGGAAGGCCGAAAGCCGAAGGGCGCGAGATTGTGCACTTCTGGAACGAACGCGTGCTGGTCGCGATTCAGCTTTGATCTGAAGACGGCTCAGATTTGATCTGCAAGAACGTCACTTCCATGCTAGGGTGTTCTGATCATGATTGCTGCGTTTGGGTTCGGGAGGACGGTCAGTCGGTGGCGCGAACGAAGCATGGCGACGCCCTCGCTGATCTCCAGAGAACGGGCTTCGGAGCACTATGTGCACCGGTAGCCCGTGCAGTAAAGGGCTACTACAGTCATGCACACCTCGAAAGCGATTCCAACGCAGGCTCTCTTCGGGCAGGACGGTTCGCTGACCACGGGCTCCACTGTCAAATTGTCTACAAGAGACCTCGACGACTTGATGCAGGCGCTTGACATCGATGTCATCGCGCTGACTGAGATTCTGGTGCCGCACGGCCATCGAGTCGAAATGGGAATGATTGACGCACCCGGGATCCACTACAACTTGAGTGGTGTGGGTCGCATATCGATCAACGGCGGACCCGAGATGCCATTGAGCCCTCATTTGCTCATCATCGTGCCGCCAAATACTCCGTTCACGATCGAGGTTGACGGTGGAAGTGGTCCACCAAAGCTCATTTCGAGAGACTGCTGGACTCGTCGAGACGACATCCTCCGCGTCGCAGTGCCGAACGAGCAACCCCAAATCGTTCAGATATGCGGCTTTTTTAACGCATCCTTTGGTCAGTCTGTGAGGCTGTTCGGAGAACTCCGCGAACCTGTGATCGAGCAGTTCGCGCCAGCGGACAAGATAGATCTGAAGCTTCGCGAGGCTATGGACGAGCTGCTACAGCAAGAGGTCGGCGTTGGAGCCATGACAGCGTCTCTGCTCAAGCAAATCATTGTCTCCTTGGTGCGACGGTCCCTCAGGTCATCCCGGCGATGGACTGAGCGATTCTCAATACTTGCCGACAGGCAGGTCAGCCGTGCTTTTGCTGATATGGTGGCGCGGCCGGGAGCCGCCCATTCAGTTCACAGCTTGGCGCACAGTGCGGGATTGAGTCGTTCGGCGTTCATGGCGCGATTCTCGGACATCTTTGGACGATCCCCGATGGTCGTGTTGCGGGACTTGAGAATGCGCCAGGCGGCGATCGATTTGACAACAACGACGATGTCGATCGACGTCATTGCTCACAATGCGGGGTACGAAAGCCGTTCAAGTTTTGTGCGAGCTTTTCGAAAGGCGTACAATCGAAATCCGGCCGACTATCGGCGGATAGCCAAGGAGAGCAAAGCCCGGAAGGATATCTGAGAACGACGTGCGATCCGTGGTGGGCGCTATGCACTCTACGATGGATACCTTAAGCATCCCGGACGGAGTCTCTGGTGGGTTGGTGGTGTCCAGACAACGCACGAGCTCCTTGTGTACCGACGCCGCTCGCAGCATTTCGCTTCAAGTTGGCTGCGGCGAAGGCATACCCCCCGGAAGCACCGTCAACGAAGTGCACGTGATTGGCTCGCGCGGGTGACGGTACGAAGCATGTAAGATTCGCGGAGGACTGTCGATGCGTTCCAAAAAAGCATATGCCTCGTCGCTGGGCTTCTTCCAAGCGAGCGTCTATCAGGTCGGCGAGTTCCGATGAGCAATCCACGGTCATACGCAGGCCATCATCGAATTTTCGATAGTCGGTATTCTCAACGAGCTCTCGTCGGAACCGGGCTCCGTCAAAGCCATCAATTGGAAGTCGCGGCAGGATGCCCATCCGCGCCAAAATGGCGTGCAGGCACTTCGCAGCTCGAGCCAAAAAGGGTATCTTTTGCGTGCCCTTCTTGATGGCATGATCAACGTCGTCGTTGATCCGGGCAGCGACCGGGCCTTCGGCGGGCAACGGATGTAGGCGGGGCTCAGTCAAACGGAACGTCCGCAGCAGCTCACATATAAGCTCCACGAATGCGCTTGGATCATCGCGCGGAACGACGATAAGAGACAAGATAATCCCATGCCTGGCACTGATCGGCGCAAATCGGCACGACAGACCTGTGAGGTCAGCTGTTACGCCGGTGGGCGCGCGCGGAACGGTGTAGCCGCCCTGCTTGAGCTTGCGCTCGGCCCAGGCAAGCCCTCCGCCGGAAAAAGTCGCGTAAGTGAGATTTGAAGACGGCGCGAAGCGGGCAACCAGAACGTCCAACTGCTGAGCACGAATGTCCGCGATAGGAATGACCGCGGCGCGCAGTTTGAGACCGAGTGCGTCTTCAGCCCAAGCAGCGGTCTTCGCCAACGTGTCCTGAATGATGGACGAATAAGCGCTTGGCGCTGCGAAGCTCGCGCCGTCTCCTCCGAACGTGTAAGGAAACTGCAGGTGCGGTAGTGCATTACTGACGGCGGCAAGAACCGCTGCACCGGCCGCGTTCACCTCGCGGTACCGTCCCTGTTCAATAGCTTCGGTCGAGTGTCTGACGTCCGTGACGCCTATCAGCCAGTCATTAGGCAGAGGCCGATACCGATCTCGCCGCACTACGTCTTCGAAAGAGACGAAAGGCGCAAGCTCCTGATAGAAGCGGTCTTCTTCTGTCTCTTGGTCTGCCTCTATCTCGAGAGAGCCGAGCAACAAAGCTTGCTCTGATCTGGCCGGCATCGCTTGCACTCCTTTCGGTCACAACCGGAGTTCAAAGTGGGGTCACGGCGACATTCCGCTTAATAGCTTCGGCTTTCCGCTTCAGATCCTCCACCAGCATCGCCGAGGCGTGGCGCGCAAGCGCCTGGGTCGGCGCGTTGGTATTACCGCTGGTGATGTTCGGCATGATCGAGGCGTCGATCACCCGGAGGCCGTCGACCCCTCGGACCCTGAGCCTCGCGTCGACCACCGCTCGTTCATCCTGGCCCATCCTGCATGTGCCGACCGGGTGCCACATTGTCGTTACGACACGCTTCACCCATTCGCCGATCTCCGCGTCCGACTGGATGTGCGGACCGGGATCCAGTTCTTCCTCGATCACCGTCGCCAATGACCGCTGGGCCATGACCTTGCGGATCGCACGCACCGAGTCCACGGCGGCCCTTAGGTCCTTTTCCTCGCCGATGAAGTTCGGGTTGATCAGGGGCATTGATGCCGGATCGCTGTCGGCTAACCGCACCCAGCCGCGGCTCTTGGGCTGAAGCACCACGAGTTCAAACGTGATGCCCGACCGATCGCCCGCCGGGCCAAGTTGCTCGGTCAAGACGATCGGCGCGTGATAGCATTGGATCGTCGGCTCGGCGCTGAAATCGGACGGATTCCAGTGTGTCACCGTCTCGATGCCATTGCCCGAGGCGGGGCCATCCTTGGTGACTAGATAACGCAGGCCAGCCTTCACGCTGCCGAGGCCCTGCGCGGCAGCTTGATAGCCGAGATCGCCCTTCACGTAGACACGGACCGGCACCATGGGATGGTCATGGAGATTTTCGCCCACCTCCGGAGAATCGACGATCACCGCGATACCTTGCTGGCGCAACTGCTCGGCCGGCCCGATGCCCGAGTGCATGAGGATCGTCGGACTATGGACTGTGCCGGCCGACAATACGACTTCCTTGGCCGTGATCCTCTCCAAACCATTGTCCATCAACTCAACGCCGACGGCGCGCTTGTTCTCGATGAGGATACGAACGACGGTCTTGCCGGTTAGAAGGGTCACGCGGCCCGAGGTCAGGTGCGGACGCAGATAAGCGTCGACAGCGCTGCACCGACGCTGATCACCGACTGTCGACTGCACCGGCGATACGCCGATCTGGCTTTTGCCGTTATAGTCGGGGTTATAAGGAATCCCATATTCCTGGAACGCCTTGAGGCAATACTGGTTCAGTTTATTGATGCCCTTGGGCAACTGGACCGCCAGACCACCATCTATCCCGTGATATTCATCGTGGAAAGTGTCGTTGTTTTCCTGCGCCATGAAGACCGGAAGCAGGTCCTCATACGACCAATTTCCGGTGTTGCCGACCGCGTCCTGCCACGCCGCGAAGTCGCGTATCTGACCGCGGACGTAGCACATCGCGTTGATCGAGGAGCCGCCGCCAAGCACCTTGCCTGAGCGATATGCTCGCTTCGTGCCGTGCTGGGGAACCGTCTCGTATTTCCAGACATGCCGGTCGTGGGCTAGAATATTGGCAAAGCCGGCGGGAATGTGAATGAACGGGTCGCGATCGATGTCACCCGCTTCGATCAGCGCAATCGACGCGTTGGTGTGTTCGGCGAGATAGCTCGCAACAACGCAGCCGGCCGCGCCCGCACCAACAATGACAACGTCGTATCTCCTCTGGGACATGAGTGTCTTTCTCTTTCGCAGCATTTTCATCATTCAATCGACGCTCGCAGCCCGCGCCCCAATCGCGGCCCTGATCCGCAGATTGACTGGGCCTTGCTTTACAGGGTGACGTTGCAACGCCGGCGAGGGAAATCACCTCTCACCATGGAGTCGATAGACGATCGTTATTAACGCTCGCCGCGCGGCATGATGTCGTAGCGAAGAACGCCACCAGGCCGGTCCTCGTCAGAGGCGCAGTCTATTTCATGATGAAAGGAGTCGCTGACGGTGGACGCTTTAAGCCATTTGCCGCGTTCACCTTCATGGGCCACGTTTCCCAGGCCGGCTGCCGCCCTCGCCTATCCGATCCGAACTCCGCACATACCTGCGATGATCGCGGCCGAGATAACGGCGCTTAGTGCGACGCATGCATCCCAAAGACGATCTGCGGCCCGTCGATCGACGCCATGTGCGATCAGCACCACCCGCAACCCCGACGCCAGGTGGCTTAGGACAAAGAACGCGCCGAGGGCGTAATGGGGCAACAGGCGGATATTCCAGGCGTCGTGAATGAGCCCGATCGGAGCTCCGATCGCGAAATTCCAATCGGTCGGTATACCGAGAAAGCTTCGAGCATAGATGAAAACCGAGTTCATGTGCCCGAGGATATACAGCGAGAGATAGGCCCCCGACCCGACCTGAAATGTCCGATGGAGGCCCTGCGGGGCCGCACTCCAACGCCATGCCAGAAACAGGCCGGTGCCGATCTGGGAAAGCATGGCTGCGACCAACAACGGTTCACCCACACGAGAGCGGTAGACAACGCGGCCGATCTTCATGACGGCCGCATGTGCGTCGGGGCCGATCAGCCCAAGCAGGTGATTGGTTAGATGGAACGCCACGTATAGGGACAGGACCGCCGCCGTCATTCCGTGGACGATACGCCAGCGTCCCATGGTCGGCCACGTTGCGGCGACGACGGGATTGCGGGCGGTCTGTGACCAAAGCGCGATTGCGAGCCAAAGCACGCACCACACGATTTCGTCGGGGATAGGGCTGCGATTCAGGGCCTGAACGACGCCAAGAAAGACATAGAGCGTTGGCGCCGTCACGGCGGCATAGGCGAGCCGCCTCGCCCCCGGATCGGCGTTGCACCGGCAAGCAAGTCCGAGCGCGAAAAACGGCACGACGAGCGCTACGGCCAAAATCAATGTCGCGCCGACAATTATGGAGAGCGAAGGCGTTGCCGCTTGCGTGCCGACGACGGCATGAAAGGCCCGGAGCAGAAACGGGTAGCAAATGGCCGCCATTGCGGGAGCCAGCGCTAAATAGTCAAAGCGCTGCCCGATCGTGGCGCATCGGTCCCGCAGTTGAGCAAATGCGCCCATCTTAAGCCTCTTGTATATCAGGCGCGCGATCCGCCTTCCCAAAAGCCCGGCCATTGTGATTTTAATTTCCACTCGCCCAGCGCCATGACGGCTAGAGGAAACGCGGAGCTGAACATCGCAACTCACTCCGCCGCGGCCGCCATCGTCTGGATCGGCTTGCCCTCGTTTTTACCTTCGGCGAGGTTGCGGACCACCATGTAGAAGATCGGTGTGAACAGCAGCCCGAACAGGGTGACGCCGAGCATGCCGAAGAACACAGCTACTCCAACCGCCTGACGCATCTCCGAGCCCGAGCCGGTCGATATCACCAGCGGCAGCACGCCGAGGATGAACGCGAACGACGTCATTAGGATCGGCCGCAAGCGCAGGCGGCACGCCTCGATCACCGCCTCGAGGCGCTCCTTGCCTTCGGCCTCGATGTCGCGCGCGAACTCGACGATCAGGATCGCGTTCTTGGCGGCCAATCCCACAAGCACGATGAAGCCGATCTGGGTGAGGATGTTGACGTCCTGATGCATGATGCGCACGCCGATGGTGGCGGCTAGCAGGCACATCGGCACGATCAGGATGACGGAGAACGGCAGGCTCCAGCTGCCATATTGCGCGGCGAGCACCAGATAGACGAACAGCACGCAGATCGGGAACACGAACAGACCGGTATTGGCGCCGTTGACCTGCTGATAGGACAGGTCGGTCCAGTCATAAGAGAAGCCGCTCGGCAAGGTCTCGTCGGCGAGCCGCTTCATCACGGCGATCGCGGTCGCCGAACTTACGCCAGGCCGAGCCTCCCCCTGTAGCTCAGCGGTCGGATAGAGGTTGTATCGCGCCACACGGTCGGGACCCGAGACGTCCTTGAAATCCACGACGCTGCCGAGCATCACCATGTCGCCATTGGCGTTGCGGGTGCGCAGCCGCGCCAGATCTTGCTTTTCCTTGCGGAACGGCAGATCGGCCTGCGCGGTGACGTGATAGGTGCGGCCGAACAGGTTGAAGTCGTTGACATAGGTCGATCCGAAATAGGTCTGGATGGTGTCGGTGATGCCCTGGATCGGCACGCCGAGCTTCTGCGCTTTGACCTGATCGATATCGACAAAGACCTGCGGCGTGTTCGCCGAGAAGGGTGAGAACACCGTAGGCGCGAGCAGCAGCGGCGACTTGCGTGCGGCTGCGACAAGTTCGTCGGTGGCGGCCGCAAGCATCTGAGGGCCGCGGCCCAGCCGGTCCTGGATGCGCATAGTGAAGCCGCCGCCGGTGCCGATGCCCGGGATGGGCGGCGGCGGGATCACGATGATGAAGGCGCCTTCGATCGCGGACAGCCGCTTGCGCAAGTCAGCCGTGATCACCTGCGCATTCAGCCCCCTCTTGAGCCGCACTTCCGGCTCATCGAACACCGGAAACAGCGCGGCCGAATTGCTCGCCTGGGTTCGCGTCGCGCCCGACAGTCCAGCAAAGACCGCGATATGCGAGATTCCCGGCGTATCGAGCGCGATGCTCTCGATCCGGCGCACAATCTCGGTGGTGCGCGCCAGCGAAGCCGCGCCTGGCAGCTGCGCGGAGATGATCACGTAGCCGCGATCCTGAGCCGGAATGTAGCCTTGCGGCGTGGTGACGAGCAGCCAGCCGGCGCTGCCGATCAGCACGACATAGATCAGCAGCATCACGACGCGATGGCGGATCACGAAGCCGGCAACGTCGGCATAGCTGTTGGACAGCCAGTCGAAGCCGCGGTTGAAGATGCCGGTGAACCATTCCCAGCCGCGCGCGATCAGATTCCACCGCGCCGGCGACCGCTTTTCCTCGTGCGGAACGAGAATCTGCGAAGCCAGCGCCGGCGACAGGGTCAGCGAGCAGAAGCAGGAGATCGCGGTCGCAACCGCAATCGTCACCGCGAATTGCTGGAAGAACTGTCCGGTGATGCCGCCGAGAAACGCCGTCGGCACGAACACCGCGCACAACACCAGCGCGATCGAGACCAGCGCCCCGCCGACTTCCTCCATCGTCTTCAGCGCGGCATCGCGCCGGCTCATACCATGCTCGAGATGCCGCTCGACGTTCTCGACCACGACAATGGCGTCGTCGACCACGATGCCGACCGCGAGCACGAGGCCGAACAGAGTGAGGTTGTTGATGCCATAGCCAAGAGCGGCCATTGCCGCGAAGGTGCCGACCAGCGACACCGGGATTGCCACGATAGGAATGATCGCCGGCCGCCATCCCTGCAGGAACACCAACACCACTATGACGACGAGAACCATCGCCTCATAGATGGTCTTGATCAGCTCGCTGATGGACTGCCGGATGAACTCGGTCGGGTTGTAGCCGATGTCGTAGTCCAGCCCCTTGGGAAAGCTGGCCTTCAGCTTAACCATGGTGTCCTTGATACCCTTGGCGGTCGCCAGCGCATTCGATCCAGGACGCTGGGTCACCAGCATCGCGACCGCGGTCTTGCGCAGCTCGAAGCTGTTGGTGGAATAATCGAGCGCGCCGAGCTCGATCCGCCCGACGTCGCGCAGCCGCACAATGCGACCGTCCGAGCCCGACTTGACCACGATGTCCTCGAATTGGGCCGGCTCCTTCAGCCGTCCGGTGAAGGTCAGGTTCGGCTGGAAGGCGCGGTCGGCGATCGGCGGACTCGCGAGCTGGCCGCCGGTGATTTGCAGATTCTGGGCGCGGATCGCAGCGATCACGTCGGACGAGGTCATGCCGAGGTTGGAGATCTTGTCCGGGTCGAGCCACAGCCGCATCGAATAGTCGCGCGCGCCGAAGATCGTGATGTCGCCGATGCCATCGAGCCGCAAAAGCTGGTCGCGGACCTGCAGCAGCGCGTAGTTGGAGATGTAGAGCTGGTCGAGACTATCATCTGGCGACAGCATGAACACGACCATCAAGATGTCGGGTGAGTTCTTTTTGGTGGTGACGCCGTTGCGCTGCACTTCATCCGGCAATTGCGGCTGCGCGATCGCGACGCGGTTCTGCACCAGTACCTGCGCCTTGTCGAGATCGGTGCCGAGCTTGAAGGTGATGGTGATGGTAAGCTGGCCGTTCGAGGTGGCCTGGCTGTACATGTACAGCATGTCCTCGACGCCGTTGATCTGCTGCTCGATCGGCGCCGCCACCGTGTCGGAGATAGTCTGCGCCGAGGCGCCCGGATAGGTCGCGGTGACGACCACCGTCGGCGGCACCACTTCGGGATATTCTGCGACTGGCAGCGTCCGGTAGGCCAGCGCGCCCACGATAAGGAGCACGATCGACAGCACCATCGCCAGGATGGGCTGATTGATGGAAAGACGGCCGAGATTCATGACCTGCCTCCGCCGATCTGCGCCACATGGGGCGTCACCTTGGCCCCGACGCGGGCGCGCTGGACGCCGTCGACGATGACGTGCTCCTCCGGCCTCAGGCCGGTACGGATCACGCGCAGGCCACCGTCCAGCGGGCCGAGTTCGACAGCGCGTGCTTCCACGGTGTCGTCGTCCTTCACCACGAACACGATCTTGCGCGACTGATCGGTCGCTATCGCAGTTTCTGGCAGTAGCAACGCCTCATAGGGCGAAGAGCCAATCAGCCGTACGCGGCCGAATTGGCCCGGCAGGATCGAGAGATCATGGTTGGGGATCACGGCGCGGCTGCGCAACGTCGCAGTCGAGGCATCGAGCTGGTTGTCGATGAAATCCATGCGCCCTTCATGCGAGGGCTTGGTCTCGCCGGTCAGTGCCACCTCGACCGGGTTGGGCGTGTCTCGCGAACTCGGCCGCTTGCCTTCGAACCAGAGTTTGTTGTTCTTCAGGTAGGTGGCCTCATCCACGTCAAAATAGATGTAGATCGGATCCATCGAGACGATGGTGGTGAGCAGCGTCGAGGTGCCGTTATCGCTGCCCGAGACGAGATTTCCGACACTGACAAGATGGCGGCTGACTCGACCCGTGATCGGCGCGAGCACGTGAGTAAATTCAACATTGAGCTGGGCTGCCTTCAGTGTGGCTTCCGCGATTGTCTCAGCGGCGAGCGCCGCCTGCATTGCCTGGCGGCGCTGGTCAACGACCTGTTCAGAGACCGCGCTCGTCTGAACAAGCGTCAGGCCACGATCGAGCTCGCGCTTGGCAAGCTCAGTCTTTGCTCGGGCGTCGGCCAATTGACCATTGGCTTGCTCGGCCACCGCCTCGAATGGCCGAGGGTCAATAATGTATAGCAGGTCACCGGCATGCACCATGTCGCCGTCCTTAAACGCGATATTCATGACGAAGCCGCCGACGCGGGCGCGGACTTGGACCTCCTCAACCGCCTCGAAGCGACCGGTGAACTCGTCCCAGTCGGTGATGGTCCGTTTGACCGGTTGAGCCACTGTCACCGGCGGCGGAGGCGGGGGCGTCTGGGATTGCGCCCTCACGTCGCAGCCAGCGAGCGCGAACAGCATGCCGATCGATGCGCCACCCCATCGTCCAAGTCGACGAAACGGGCTGCAATCGAGCCGAGTTCTCGGGGCCGGATGCCGCGTTCTATTGCTCGTATTCACTTCCGTCTCCCAAGGACCTGGAAAGTTGCGATTGAATTGGACGGTCAACACAATTGCCGTCCGGCCAATCTCGATATAAATCGCTGCAGCATTCGCATCGCTACGCCGACCTCGGATTTCGAGCGCGGCACCGCAAGCTCGGCACGACGATCATTTGGAGAATGACCTTGTAGCGCCGGCTAGGGAAATCACCTCCCGCCATGGAATCGATAAAGGGACGCTATTGCCGATGGCGGCGCGCTGCGCGCCGTCATGTCAGGAATGCCACGAGCCGCATGACGCTCAATGGGGACGTTTTTTGTCCTGCAGAGGCTTCCGAGCCGCCTTCTAAAATCGCAATCAAACTGTCGCGGCTTGCACAACCGGCGCAACGAATATTCACACAGTGTCCGCCTGGGACTTTCGGCTCAATACATTGCGCGCGTGAGCGGAAGCATCATTGAGCCCACCGCGCAAGCGCTCACAAACTTCCTCATCGAAAGCCTTGTCTCCCGATTCACGGAGCATTCCTATCGGTTATGGATACGATAGCTTTACTCGAATGGGCGCCGAATTTAATTTCAAATGCATCGGCTTGGGCGCGTGCGGCGCTTACACGTCGCACGAATTCGGATCCCACTGCCAATAACAGAGTTTCGTGCAGCCTAACGGCATGACAGTCAGCGAGTCGCTTCGCATGACACACTCAAACACAATGGAAGGACGCTCCATGATGCCACAAAGCAATGCATCCAAGCTCCGAGAAGTCTTCGTCACGAGCGATCCTACCAATCATGGCGCGCTGGTTGGTCGTGTCGACGCAACTCCCTTTCCCGTCGGCGGTCCTGATGGAGTCGGACACGTATCCCCGGGTCCCAACCCGTACGACCTTCTAAGCGCATCCCTCGCCGCATGCACCGCTATGACCGTTCGTTTTCACGCCCGGCGCGGAAAAGTTCCGCTGGAGCGCGTGGAAGTGGGCGTCAGCTTCCACCACGGCGCAGCGGGTGAAAGGGATTCGTTCGAGCGCACTCTCGTGTTAGAGGGGAAACTCGATGCGCAACAGCGCACATTTTTGCTGGAGGTCGCAAATCTCTGCCCCGTTGGCGAACTTCTCGGCATCAGTGCGGATATTCGCTTACGCCTGGACGCCACTACTTCCGACCTCAACGCCGGCACTCAGGCCAGCTATGAAGATGATCTGGCTGAACTCGGGATCCCGAATATCTATCCGGATTGAGTGTCTCTCGTGCTGGCGATCGCTGCGGGGGCACCGCAGCCTCTCATGATGCATGGTCTCAAGTTGCGTAAATCCGTGGCTCTGGATGTGCTCCCGAGTGCCCAGAGATCATGCTCTCGCGCGATCGTCCGCTCCGATTCAATGATGAGTTTGACGCAGTTTGATTCTCGCGTGCCGCTTTGATGGCATCAATTCCATAGCCACAGGTCATTGGACCAGCGAGCTTCGTGGCCGCAAAATGAACCGGAAGATGGCGACAGACCCCACGCAAGGAGGTGGATGATGAAAACAATCGTCGTAACGGACCAGGCGGCGGGAACGTCGGGGATGAAGCTTTCGGAGCGGCCGGAGCCGCAGGCAGCGATAAACGACGCCATCGTTCAGGTTCATGCGGCGCGCTTTGTTCCGACTGAGCTGGAGTGGCCCTCAACCTGGACCGACCGCCTCGGCCGCGACCGAACACCCTCGATTCCCGGGCACGAGTTGGCCGGCGTGGTTACCGCTCTCGGCTACGGCACGACGGGACTGTCGGTGGGACAGCGCGTGTTCGGCCTCGCCGACTGGTATCGCGACGGCACCCTGGCGGAATATGTCGCCATGGAGGCCCGCAACCTCGCGCCGCTGCCGGGCGACGTTGACTTCACGG